>JAHCJT010000033.1 GCA_026126245.1 Alphaproteobacteria bacterium | reverse complement strand
CTCAACGACATGGTCGAGCAGACACGCTGTATTGTGGACGCCGTTGACCTGCCGGTGATCGCCGATGCCGAGGGCGGCTTCAACGATGCTCCCAACATCTGGCGCACCGTACAGGCCTTCGAACGGGCCGGCGCCGCCGCCATCCATATCGAGGATCATGCCTTCGGCAAGCACGCCGACGTGCCGCAGCAATTGCACCCGCTGGCGACTGCCGCCGGCCGCATCCGGGCCGCCGTCGAGGCGCGCGAGGATCCGAACTTCCTGATCGTGGCGCGCTGCGACGCCGCGTGGGTGAGCGGCGACATCGAGGAGACCGTGCGACGCCTCGACGCCTATGCCGAGGCGGGCGCCGATCTGGTGTTCCCCACCATGGTACCGCCGCCGCAGCTCGGCGAAATTCGCAGCCGGTTGAAACGACCGGTCATGGTCGTCGACTCGCCGGGCTTCACGCTGGCCGACGAGGCCCGCGCCGGCGCGGCCATCGTGCTCTACTACGGCTTCTCGGCCCTGGTGCAGTTCGCCGCCTTGACCCGTGCCCTGGAAAGGTTCAAGACCAGCGGTGACGCCGGCACAGTGCCGGAGTTGCATGGACGCGTGTCGGAGTTCGAACGCTTCATGGGTTATGATGCGTTCGCCGACCGCGCCCGGCGTTATGGCGTAGGCAAGCAATGAAGCTACATACCGATCGGCGGTGCTCCCCCTTCAGCCCCGCCCCCACCGCCGACCGTGGCGGTACTCTCCTGCTGTCCCGCCGGCTGCTGCTGGCGGCAGCGCCCCTTGGACTGGTCGCTTGTGAAAGCACGCCGCGCCAGGAACGCGTGTCGCCTGAGGCGGCGCGTCTGGTACGCTGGGTGCGCGACGAAGGCCGCAACTCGGTGCTCGATCCGGCGGCGCTGCGAATCATGGGCATGGACAACGGCCAGCGCGACGTGCCGGTCAAGCAGCTGGCGGAAAACACGCCGGCCGGCCGCCATGTGCTCAGCGTCACCAATTTGCGCGGCCGCACGGAACTGATCTTCCATCGGCGGCAGGGCGACTATCTCTATTTCCACCTCGCCTCGGCCAACCTCGTGCGGCAGGCCAGCGCCACCTACCCGCGCCACGGCGCGCCGGGGCGCATGCTGGAGTCGTTCGCCTCGACCGACTATCCGGCACAGGCGACGTACTGGCTGGAGCAGGCCGAGCGGCGCCGCGCCTGAGGCAAGCGTCCATCCCGACGCAAGACGCCAGATCCGCCGCCGTCAGCCGTGCACCGGCCCCATGGGCCTCAGACGCACGCCGCCGCGCAGGTTCTTGTAGGGCAGCTCCACCGGGTCGGTGACATGCGCACCCGGCGACTGCACCACCAGGATCGTCTCGGCGATCGGCTGGAAGTCGGCGCGGAAGTGCACGGTCGACTTCAGCCCAAGGATCGGCGTGCGCGCCGGCTCGACGCCGACGTGGCGGAACATCTCCTGGTCGGCCGCCTGGATGCGCTTGCACGCCAGCACCGCCGACACGCCGCTGGCATCGTCGGTCACCAGCGCCATCGGCCCGATCTGGAATTTGGCGCCGCCGTAGAAAGGCCCGGTGCCGGTGAACACGCCGCTACCCAGCTTCACGACCCGCCAGTCTGCTTCAACTGGGGTTTCACCGGCGTAGCCGACGGCCGCGCCGATCCCCCGCCGCAGGACGGCCCCCTCGCCCGCCGCGGCGGCCGCCTGCGCCGCCGCCGGATCAACCATCATGCCGATCACGGCGCCGCGCGCCTCGTGCCGCATCAGCGCCCGCAGCAGACCCACCGTATCGGACGTGCCGCCGGCGCCGGGATTGTCCTGCACGTCGGCCAGCACGATCGGCCTTGTCGCCGTCTTGGCCAGCCGGATCGCCTCGATCGCGGCGTCGTCAGGCGTGTACAGCCTGCCGGCGAAAGCCGCCTCTCGGCCGCGGACCGCTTCGGCCAGCCGGTCGGCGGCCGCCTCGGTTGCCGCCCTGTCGTGACCGTAGACGACCAGGGCCGGCCCGCACTGGGCGATATCGGCCGGCGGAAAGCCCGGCGTGTGCGTCAGGCTGACGATGCCCTGGTTGTGCGAGCCGCCCGGCCCGCCGCTCTTGTCGGTGCCGCTTTCGATCTGTTCGAGCAGGTCGAAAATGCCGCGCGCCGGGTCGAGCAACGTGCATTGCCACACCAGCGGGATCAGGAAGTCGAACTGGCGATAGGCTTTGTACAGCGGGCGGCGGTCCTTGAGCAGCCGGTCGAGCAGTTCGGCGGCGCGGCTGCCGGTGGCCGCCATGTCGATGTGGGGATAGGTGCGGTAGCCCACCATCGCCGTCGCATGGTGCACCATCTCGCGCGTCATGTTGGTGTGATAGTCGAGGCTTGCGACCAGCGGGATCGTCTCGCCGACCACCGCCCGCACGCGGCGCATCAGCTCGCCTTCGCCGTCCTGGTGGTGTTCGGCCACCATGGCGCCATGCAGATCGAGATAGACCGCGTCGAACGGCCCCTGCGCCCGCAGGTCCTCGACCATCCAGCCGGCAACCTTCTCGTAGGCGTCGCGCGTCACGTAGGAACTGGGCGGCGCCGCGCACCAGCACAGCGGCACGACGTCATGGCCCAGCGCCATCAACGTCTTGACCGCGCCGGCAACCGGAATGTTGAACCCCTCGACTCCGGCGATCAATTCGGCGCCGCGCAGGAAGGGCGGCCAGGCGTCGGCCCGCTCAAACTCCTCCCACGTCGCCAGTTGCGGCGAGAAGGTATTGGTCTCGTGCTGAAATCCCCCGACGGCAATCCGCGCCATGCCTGACTCCTCCTGCGACGCGGGACATCACCTATCAGGACGCGACGGCGCCCGCCATCGGTGGATGGCTTGAACCGGCTCGCCCCGCTGCACATCTGAAAGGCAGGATCGGCCAGGATGGACGGCTGGAATCCTCTGCGGCAGTGTTCGTCCTGTCGGTCCAGGGGGCCACAGGCCGCCGCGACACAGCGAGGCAGTCCCACATGCGCCGTTCCCTTGTCCTCATTGCCGTCGCCGTCGTCGCGCTTGGCGGATGCGAGAAATACACATGGGAGCGGCCGGGCGCGACCGACACCGTCATGGCCGGCGACTACCAGGAATGCCGACGCCAGGCCCGCACCGAAGCGTTCCGCAACTATGCCTTCTACAGTGGCTTTCCGGTGATGGGACCCGGCTACTGGGGCTACCACCATCAGCCCGACTATTGGTACTGGCGCCGCCGACTGGACACCGAGCGCCTGTTCTACGAAAACCGGCTGACCCACTTCTGCATGCGCAACAAAGGCTACACGCTGGTCAAAGTGGAGGACGACGTGCAGGCCGTGCCGCCGCAAGTGCCGCCGACTGGGACGCCGCCGGCCAATACCGGGCCCGTGCGCTAGCGCGCGACGCGCCGCTTTGGGGTTTGCGAGGCCTTGGCCTCTGCCCTGCACCGTGACAGTGGCGTAAACGTCTGTTTACGCTACAGTTGCCGGCGAGGAACGCCCCAACGCCATCACAGCGGACACCTGCCATGAACGCCCCTGCCCGCATTGCCGACACGACCCTCGACAACTACACGCTGGAAGACCGCTACGTCCGCGAGCGCGGCCGCGTGTACCTGACCGGCATCCAGGCGCTGGTGCGTCTGCCGATGATGCAGAAGCAGCGCGACGAAAAGGCCGGTCTGAACACAGGCGGCTTCATCTCGGGCTATCGCGGCTCGCCGCTGGGCATGTACGACAACGCCTTATGGGGCGCCAAGAAGCACCTTGCGAAGCACAACATCCACTTCCAGCCCGGCCTCAACGAGGACCTCGCCGCCACCGCCGTGTGGGGAACGCAGCAGACCAACCTGTTCCCGTCGGCCACGGTCGATGGCGTGTTTGCCATCTGGTACGGCAAGGGCCCCGGCGTCGACCGCTCGATGGACGTTCTGAAGCATGGCAACGCCGCCGGTTCGTCCAAGCACGGCGGCGTGCTGGTCTATGCCGGCGACGACCATGGCTGCCAGTCATCGACCCTGCCGCACCAGTCCGAGCAGGTGTTCGCAGCGGCGATGATCCCGGTGCTCAATCCGGCGACGGTGCAGGAGTATCTCGATTTCGGCATCCTCGGGTTCGCCATGTCGCGCTACTCGGGCTGCTGGATCGGCTTCAAGGCAATCTCCGAGACGGTCGAGAGCGGCGCCTCGGTCGACGTCGATCCCGACCGGGTCCAGATCGTCATCCCGACCGACTTCGCGATGCCCGAAGGCGGCTTGGGAATCCGAAACCCCGATCCGCCGCTGGAGTCCGAGAAGCGCCTGCACGGCCCCAAGATGGACGCCGTGAAGGCCTTCGCGCGCGCCAACAAGATCGACCAGGTGGTGCTCGACTCGCCGAACGCGCGGCTGGGCATCATGACGACGGGCAAGGCCTATCTCGACACGCGCCAGGCGCTGGAGGATCTCGGCATCAACGAGGCCAAGGCCAAACAGCTGGGCATCCGCCTCTACAAGGTCGGCATGACCTGGCCACTGGAGCCGACCGGCGCGCGCGCCTTCGCCGAGGGCCTCGAAGAGGTGATCGTCGTCGAGGAAAAGCGCTCCAACCTCGAGGACCAGCTGGTCAAGCTGCTCTACAACCTGCCCGGCGAGCGTCGTCCACGGGTTATCGGCAAGGAGGACGAGGACGGCCGCCGTTTGCAGCCGACCGAAGGTGAGTTATCGCCGACCGGCGTGGCGCGCGTCATCGCCGACCAGCTGATGAAGCATGGCGGCGACAGCCCGGAGATGCGCCAGAGGCTGGCGCGCATCGAGGCCAAGGAGAAACTGCTGGCCGCGCCGCCGCCCAAGACGGTGCGCACGCCGTTCTTCTGCTCCGGTTGCCCGCACAACACCTCGACCCGGGTACCCGAGGGCAGCCGCGCCATGGCCGGCATCGGCTGCCACGGCATGGCGATCTGGATGCCCGACCGGCGCACCTCGTTGATCAGCCACATGGGTGGCGAGGGCGTCTCCTGGATCGGACAGGCGCCGTTCACGTCCGAAAAGCACATCTTCCAGAATCTGGGCGACGGCACCTATCACCATTCCGGCCTGATGGCGATCCGCGCCGCGGCCGCGGCCGGCGTCAACATCACCTACAAGGTGCTCTACAACGACGCCGTGGCGATGACGGGCGGCCAACCGCACGACGGGCCGCTGACCGTGCCGCAGATCACGCAGCAGGTCACCGCCGAGGGTGCCAACAAGGTCGTCGTCGTCACCGACGAGCCCGACAAATATCCCACCGGCACGAATTTCGCGCCCGGCGTCACGGTGCGCCACCGCGATGAACTGGACACCATCCAGCGCGAGCTGCGCGAGGTGCCCGGCCTGACGGTGATTGTCTACGACCAGACCTGCGCCGCCGAGAAGCGCCGCCGGCGCAAGCGCGGCACGTTCCCCGATCCAGAGAAGCGCGTCTTCATCAACGACGCCGTCTGCGAGGGCTGCGGCGACTGCTGCGAGCAATCGAACTGCGTCTCGGTCAAGCCGGTGGAGACCGAGTTCGGCCGCAAGCGCGCGATCGACCAGTCGAACTGCAACAAGGACTTCTCCTGCGTGAAGGGCTTCTGCCCCAGCTTCGTGACGGTTCATGGCGGCCGCCTGCGGCGCAACCGCAAGGCAGCCGGCGACGCCGCCGAGGACCCGTTCGCCAATCTGCCGATGCCGACGGTGCGACCGCTGAGCGAACCCTATGGCATCCTGGTGACCGGCATCGGCGGCACCGGCGTCATCACGGTGGGCGCGCTGATCGGCATGGCGGCGCATCTTGAAGGCCGCGGCTGTACCGTGCTCGACTTCACCGGTCTGGCGCAGAAGAACGGCGCCGTGATGAGCCACGTTCGACTGGCGCCGTCACCGGCCGACCTGCACGCGGTGCGCATCGCCGCCGGTGGCGCCAACCTCGTGCTGGGTTGCGACATGGTGGTGGCGGCCTCGCCCGCCGCCCTGTCGCGCATCGAGCAGGGCGTCACCAAGGCGGTGATCAACGCCTACGTGCAGCCCACCGCCACCTTCGTGCTCAACAACGACATCGACTTCGAGGCGCATTCGATGATGCGCTCGATCCGCGAGGCGGCCAGTGCCGAGGCGACCAGCTTTGTCGATGCCACCGGGCTGGCGACCGCGATTCTGGGCGATTCCATCGCCACCAACCTGTTCATGCTGGGCTATGCCTGGCAGAAGGGCCTGGTACCGCTCAGTCTTGCCGCCCTGCAGCGCGCCATCGAGCTCAACGGCGTGGCCGTCGACACCAGCCTGCGTACCTTCAACTGGGGCCGCCTGGCAGCCCACGATCCGGCCACTGTCGAGGCCGTCGCGCGGCCTCAGATGCGCGAGGAAAAGCTGCCGCAGCCGAGCCTGGACGAGTTCGTGGCACGGCGGGTCGACCTGCTGACGCGGTACCAGAACGCCGCCTACGCGGAACGCTATCGCGCCTTCGTCGCCAAGGCCAAGGCGGCCGAGGCCGACAAGGCCAAGGGCCGCAGCGGGCTCGCAGAGGCGGTCGCGACCGCGCTCTACAAGCTGATGGCCTATAAGGACGAGTACGAGGTGGCGCGCCTCTACACCGACGGCGCCTTCCAGCAGAAGATCCGGCAGCAGTTCGAGGGCGACTTCAAGCTGAAGTTCCACCTCGCACCTCCGCTGCTGGCCGATCGCGATCCGGCCACCGGCCGCCTGCTCAAGGGCGAGTACGGCCCCTGGGTGTTCACCGCCTTCAAGCTGCTGGCCGGCCTCAAGGGGCTGCGCGGCACGCGCTTTGACATCTTTGGCCATACCCAGGAGCGCAAGACCGAGCGTCGTCTGATCGTCGACTACGTCGACACCATGGGCGAGGTGCTGGGTGCGCTGACTGGACAGAACCACGCGCTGGCGGTGCAGATCGCCACCCTGCCCGACCAGATCCGCGGCTTCGGCCACGTCAAGGAAAGGAATCTCGAGAAGGTGAAGGCGCGCGAAGCGAGCCTGCTGGCTACCTTCCGCAAGCCGCCGGCGGCACCGGCGCTGGCCGCCGAGTAGCGGCAGCTTCGCCATGGCCGCCGGCCGGCCGCCCGGCCTGACCACCCACGTGCTCGATTTGGCGAGGGGGCGGCCGGGCGCCGGCATGGCCTACAGGCTCTATCGCATCGCCGGAGAGCATCGCGCCTTGCTGGTGCAGGGGCGGACCAATGCCGACGGGCGTACCGACTGTCCGCTGCTCGAAGGCAACATGTTTCGCGCCGGCCTGTACGAGCTGGAGTTCGATGCCGCAGCATATTTCAAGGCCGCCGGAGGCCCTTCGGGCAGCATCTGGACGACGATCCCGATCCGCTTTGAAATCAGCGAGCAAGACGGCCACTACCATGTGCCCCTGCTGATCGCGCCGGGTGGCTACAGTACCTACCGCGGCAGCTGAGCAGCGCCGCCCGGCCTGTCGCCGGCGGCCCCGCACGACATTCACCGAACTGTCACCAACCGCCGCTACGTCGTCGCCACGACGGAGTTGGGCGATGCAGCGGTGGCGGATAGCGGGCGTGACGGCGTTGCTGGGCGACGACATGGTCCCCGGCGCGACACTCGACATCGACGGGCCGCTGATCAGCGGCGTCAATGCGCGGGGCAACGGTGCCCGCGAATGGCGGTTCGACGGGCTGCTGGCCCTGCCGGGCATCGTCGACCTGCATGGCGATGCCTTCGAACGGCAGCTCATGCCGCGTCCCGGCGTGTTCTTCGCCGACGATCTGGCGCTGCTCGACACCGATCGGCAACTCGCCGCCAACGGCGTCACGACGGCATTTCACGGCCTGACCTGGTCGTGGGAACCGGGCCTGCGTGGCACGCAGCGTGCGCTTGCGATGGCTGACGCACTCGATCGGTTGCGGTCGGCACTGGCCTGCGACACCCGCCTGCACCTGCGCTGGGAAACCTACAATCTCGAGGTCGTGGCGGACGTGCGGGCGTGGCTGGCGGCCGGCCGCATTCACCTGCTGGCCTTCAACGACCACACGCCGGCCATGCTGGCCAGGCTCGACGATGCGACCGCGCTGTCGAAATACGCCGAGCGCGGCGGCACGAGCGTGGCGGCCTTTCGTGACCTGCTGCGCCGCGTCGGCGAGCACGGCGCGGACGTACCACCTGCAATCGAGGCGCTGGCCGACGACGCCCGCCGGCACGGCATACCGTTGGCCAGCCACGATGACGAGACGCCCGCGCAGCGCGATGCCTTCCATGCCCTGGGCTGTACGTTGTGCGAATTTCCCAAGACCCGCGCCACGGCCGAAGCCGCCCGTGCCGGCGGCGACCACGTGATGATGGGCGCCCCGAACGTGGTGCGCGGCGGCAGCCATCTGTCGTCGGTCGCGGCCGCCGATCTGATCGCCGACGGGCTGTGCGACGTGCTGACATCCGACTATTACTACCCTGCCCTGCTGCACGCGCCGTTCCGGCTGGCGCGCGACGGCGGTTGCGATGTCAGCCGATACTGGCCGCTGGTCTCTGGCCGGCCGGCGCAGGCGGCGCGGATGAACGACCGCGGCACGCTGGCGGCCGGCCGGCGGGCCGACATCATCCTTGTGGACGCGTGCGACGCGCTGTGGCCGCGCGTTGTGGCAACGATCGTCGCCGGCCGTATCGTCCATCACGATCGCCGCGGCGAGGCGCTGAGCCGCAGCCTTTAGGGTCCACCGCGTCTGCCTCCGGCAGGCCACCTTTGGTCAGATACCCCGGTCCGGGAACTGGACCGCGGCCGACGCGCCCCCCTTTGTGTCTTGCCATGACCGATGACGGCGTGCCGCAGGACGATCCGGTCTCACGGGAGAGATCCGCGGACCAGCCTCGCGGATCCTCGCTGCGCGATTCTTTCGGTCGGATCCCGGCAATTAAATCCTCCCGGCAGCTCTCCACAGCCCGACGATGCGTGCCGTTGCATGGCGGGACGGAAGATGCATTATCGGCGGGAACACCGGCACGCCGGAGTCGGCGGGCGCAAACGGTAGGCTTAGTTGGGGCCGGTTGTTCTTATGGCAAGCGAAAGAAGCCTGCCGCCGGGCGTGCAGGTAAGTCCCCTCAAGCCGCACGCCGATGACCGCGGCACGTTCACCGAGCTCTTCCGAGAGGAATGGCCGACGGGTTGTCGGGCCGTTCAATGGAATGCCGTGCAGTCACGGGCGGGCGTGCTGCGTGGCGTGCATGTCCATGGCGACCACAGTGACTATCTCGTCGTGGTGTCGGGCGTTCTTATCCTTGGTCTCCACGATATCCGGCAGAACAGTGGCTTCGCCGGCTGGTCGCAAACCTTCGAATTGGACGCGACGACGCCGACGGCCGTGACGATACCGCCCGGTGTCTGCCACGGCTTCTACTTTCCGATCGCATCGACGCATATCTACGCCGTCTCGGAATACTGGAATGCACGCGATGAGCTGGGCTGCCGGTTTGATTGTGCCGAGTTGGGCCTCCAGTGGCCGACGCTGTCGCCGCACCTCTCCGAACGGGACCGCAATGCCGGCACCTACCGCCAGATGTGCGAGGCGTTCCGGGATCAGTGGGCTGAGCGGAGCGGCGAGACGCGGCCGTGACCATCCGGGCACAGGCCGACGTTACGATCGGCATGGCGGGATTCGGGCGCTGGGGGCGCCACATCTTTCGCGATCTTCAATCTCTGGGCGCAGCAGTCCACGTTGCGGTGCCGAGCCTGGCCAGCCGGCAAGCGGCCGAGGCCGCCGGTGCGGCGTCCGTTGCCGCGCACGTATGTGCCTTGCCCGAGGTCGACGGTTACGTCGTTGCGACACCGACAGCATCCCATGCCGAGGTGGTTGAAGCTCTCTTGCCGGCGAACCGACCGATTTTCGTCGAAAAACCACTGACCGGCGATCGCGAGTCTGCTCGCCGCCTCGTCGATCGCGCCGGCGATCGCCTCTTCATCATGGACAAGTGGCGCTATCATCCGGCAATCCGTGCGCTCGCCGACCAGATTCGTTGCGGCGCGCTTGGAGATATCCTGGCGATCCGCAGCTACAGATTGGGCTGGGACAATCCGCACAAGGATGTCGACGCGGTCTGGATCCTGTTGCCACATGATTTGGCCATCTTGCTCGAACTGCTCGGCCACATTCCGGCGCCGCGTGCGGCGTTCTGCGGCGTTCCGGGGCGCCACGGCAATGATTTGCTGGCCATCCTGCGTGACGGTACCGACGGCCCGCAGGCCACGATCGAGATTTCCGCCCATCATCCGACGCCACGTCGCGCCGTCGTCGTGGTCGGCACCAAGGGCACCGCGCAGCTGGCCGATTCCTACGATGACCGTATCGTGGTTGCCAACGGTGTTCCCGGGCGGGATGCCGCCGAGCCGCGGCAGATCCACGTCGGCGCCGAGATGCCGCTGATGCTGGAGCTGCAGGCGTTCGTCTCCCATCTCAGGGGCGGGCCTGCGCCGAAGTCCTCGGCGCGCGATGGCCTGCTGGTCGTCGAGCGGATCCATGACTTGCGCCGGATGGCCGGGCTGCCATGACCGACAACATGCCCCAGTTTACGGTTCTGCTGCCGGTTCACCGTCCGCCGAACCTGCTGCCGTTCGCGATCGACAGCGTGCTGGCCCAGACCGAGCAGCGCTTCGAGCTGTTCGTGGTATGCGACGGCGCGCCGCGCGAGACGGTCGCCTATGCACGCGCCGTCGCCGAGCGCGAGCGACGCCTGCACGTCTTCGCCTTCGAGAAGGGCGCGCGGTATGGCGAAACGCATCGCCATACCGCCCTGATGGCGGCTAGGTCCCGCTTCGTTGCCCAGATCGGGGATGACGATCTGTGGTTTCCGGACCACCTCGCGGAGCTTGCCTCACTGCTGGACAATGTCGACTTCGGCAGCCTGCTGCAGGTCGACCTGGCGCCTGATGGCGCCCTGCATGTCCACATGGGCGATCTGTCGGATCCCGATATCCGCCGTCGCATGTGCCAGAGCCCATCCAACTACTTCGGCCCGAGTTGCGCCGGCTATCGCCTGTCCGCCTATCGCAGCCTGCCGCAGGGCTGGAGTCCGGCGCCCGAGGATGTCTGGACCGATCTCCACATGTGGCGCAAGTTCCTCCAGGCACCTGGGCTATCCTACGGCACGCGCTTCGCCATCCAGAGTCTCAAGATTTCGGCAGCGACCCGGACGTCGATGTCGATCGACGAACGCGAGGCGGAGCACCGCTTACTTGCTGCGCGGTTCGCACGGCCGGAGGAGCGGAGCAATCTGCAAGCCCGCGCATTCCGAGCCTTGTGTCACCGCCTGGAAGACGCCCGCAAGCAGGCGCTCGGGACATGGCACACGCAACAACTCGGGTCATAGGCGGCGTATCTCTCGTTCGGTCGACCACGCCGGCGGCAGCCGGAATGAAGGGAACGCTATGACCCGATACAGAAACCGCGCTGTTTGCCGACGCCCTGTGCACCGCACGGGCAAGGGGCGCAGATGCCCCGCCCTGCTGCAGACGGCTCGTCGACAGCCAAAAGGCATTGCCGCGGGGTATCGTCGACATCGCGGCAGCGACGGGACGACGTACGCAGCTGGTCCCGCCCTAGCGCGGCCTGCGCCCGCGCAGGAACGCTTCGCGGTCGGCGGGTCGCTCGATATGGGTGGCCAGCCGCTGCCAGAGATCGTCGGCGTTCTTCGCGGCCTCCAGCTCCCGGCGAACGAGCAGACGCGCGATAGGTCCGATGTAGTGGGCAAGATCGGCTTGGGCGAGGTCCACGTCGGCCTGTGCGATTGCCGCCGTGGCGGGCGCCGCCGTCGCGATCGACCCGGCTGAGGTGGCGAACCGGGCGGCATTGCCCGTGCGCAATGGCGCGAGCACTTCGCGCAGGAATGCGGCGCGTGAATCAGGCTTGTCGATGCTGCTGCCAAGCGAGTGGCACAGTTCTTCGAGTGACGTCGTCCTGCCACTGGCACTGCGCACGAGATAGCTCGCGATCGGCCCGACATAGTGGGCCAGCCTGCGCTCGATTTCGGCAACGTAGGGTGCGGTGGACTCGGTGGTCATCTGCAGGATCGCGGTCGGCGCCTCGAAGGCTTGCTCCGGACCAATGCCGCGGGTCGCCTCGACCAGCGCGATCGACATTTTCGCCGCCGTTTCGAAGCGCCGCGCCGGATCGCGGGCCAATGCCGTATCCATGAACGCTGCCAGCGACGGTGGCACGCTCTGCAGGCGCTGCGCCAGCGGTACCGGTGCGCCGTACAGCAACTGGTATGCAATCTCGTGAAAATTCTGCCCGGGAAACGGCAATTCTCCGGTCAGCAGCTCGTAGAAGACGGCACCCGTCGAGAACAGGTCGCTGCGGGTGTCCACCGATTCTCCTCGGCACTGCTCCGGCGACATGTAGTTCGGCGTGCCGATCAACGCGCCGGTCTGGGTCAGCGACGAGCCGCCGACGCGGGAAATTCCGAAATCGGTCACCTTCACGCGGCCGTCGCCGCCGATCAGGACATTGCCCGGCTTGATGTCGCGGTGCACGACCCCATGGCCGTGGGCACAGGCCAGGGCATCGAGCATCTGGTGCGCTATTCTGACGGCGAGGTCGATCGACAGGCCCCGGCCGCGTTCCACCACCTGCGCCAGGCTCTTCCCGTTGACGTATTCCATCGTCAGGAACGGGTTGTTCTCGTGCAGGGCGTAGTCGTAGATCGCCACGATATTGGCATGGGCGCAGCGCGCGGCGGCCTGCGCCTCGCGCTGGAAGCGCTCGATATAGTCGTTGCGCTCGTCGCCTTCGAGAAGGTCGGCGCGCACCAGTTTCAGTGCGACCGCCCGGTCGATCAGCGGATCATGCGCACGGTAAATGACGCCCATGGCCCCGCGGCCGATGGTCGACTCGACGATGTAGCGGCCGATTTGCGTCGGTATCGGAGGTTGCGCCATCGAGCCCTAGCCGCCGAGCATCTTCATCGCGTTGGCGAGACTGCGCCGCATGCGGTTGAACGATTCGGAAAGGGACGCGATCTCGTCGCGGCCCCTGACCTCGATCTCCGGTGCGTCCATGTTGCCCATGCTGATTTCGTTGGCGGTTGCCGACATCCGCCGCACCGGTCGCACGATGACGTAATGCAGCATGAGGTTGAGCAGCAGCAGAACAACCAGGAAGACCGCCGCCAACCCTCCGATATAGAGCTTGAGCAGCTCGTCGACGTGCCGCATGGCGGCGTCCATGGGCACCGACGCAATCTGCGCGCCGACCGTCTCGTTGAGTTTCCATCCGAATCCGTTGGCCGCGCCATACAGGTCGACCATCGGTTGCGGCGCCTGCGCCGCCGTCGTGTGACAGGCGAGACAGGCTGGCGTGGAGATTCGCAGCGGCCGCGACAACGACAGCACGACACCGGTCGGCGTCTCGCGGGTCGACACGAACTCGGTCAGTTTCGGATTGTTGCGAAACTGCTCGATGATGTCGGCCTCCCAGTCCGTGGCCCGGTCGGCTGGATTGGTCGGATTGAGCGCGGCCTCCTTGTAGCGGTAGTCTGGGAATTGCGGCTGCATCGAGCGCCACACCGTCTGCGCCGACCAGGACGGTACCGAGTGGGGCAAGAACCGGGTCTTCAGCTGCTCCTGCAGGAGTGGCGCAACCTCGGTGGCCGTATAGCCGCGAACCGCCGCCGCCTGAGCGAGAATCATCGCGGCGTCGCGCAGGGCGGCCTGCCGCCCATTCTCGCGCAGGACCTGGTTGGACATGAAGCCGGCAATGCCGAGGCCGACCAGAAAAGCCACGGCCATCAGGAGGTTGAATTTGGTCTTCAGTCCCATTCCCTGACCCTCACTTGCGTCCCGAAACGAGAAGGCCCGCCTGCTGCGGGGTCAGCCGTCCGGTGGGCTCCTGCATGAGCTGCATCTGATAGCGCCGGATCGCGGCGCGAGTCTCGGGACCAAACACGCCGTCGACCTGAAAGTTGTAGTAGCCCAGGTCGTGCAGCGCCTCCTGCACACGACGACGATCGTCCATCGTCATGAGATGCTCTTCGGGCATCGTCGCTACTGGTGGGGGCGGCGTGGCCGCGGCTGGTGGCGCGGCAGCAGCGGGCGGCGTGGCGGCCGCAGGCGGCGATGCCGTCGCAGGCGGTGTCGCTGCGGGCGGCGCGGCCTGCACCGGTGGCGGCGCGGCCGCAGGCGGTGGCGCGGGTGGTTCGCCCACGATGTAGCCCGATGTCTTGGGCTGGTGCGCTACAGCGATCGATGTGCTGGACACGGTGCGAAGCTTCTCCTGCGCGTCCGTCACAAGTTCGCCGGTCTGCAGGGTCGGGCGCGCCAGAATCGACACCAGCGCCTGCGCCAGAGGGGTCGACTCGGTGTTGCCACCCGCCTCGATCACCGTGAGGGCGGCAAGCCCGTCCAGACCGGATCCTTGCGCGATTGGCGCGAAACCCGCGGGACGGGCGTCCGTAGCCGGCGGTATGACGTCGAGTGCCACCACCGCCGAACCCGCCCCGCTGCGCTTCAGCGTGTCATACAGGGATTTGGCCAGGATCCCCTGCGTGAAGACGTCGGTCGGCCGACCCAGCGTTGCCGACACCGGCAGCAGGAATGCCCTGTCGTTGAGACTGGCGCCGCGGCTGCAGACGTAAATGAACCCGGTGGCACCGCGCGATCGGCCCAGACGATTGCTGAAGTCGCCCACGACCGCATCGAAGCCGCCGATGGTCACGTCGTTGCGGCTGACCACGTCGAACCCGACAGCGCGCAGCTTGTCGGCGACCGCCCGGGCCGCCGCCGGGCACGCCGGCGCCGCTGGCAGCGTGCCATAGGCCCCGTTCCCGATGACAAGCGCAACGCGCGCCGGCTGCGCCGCCGCGGCGGCAGCTACCGCGTGCCCGGCTGCAACAACGAGCAGCCCAGCCCAGACACGCAGCCAGGCCGATCGCGCGGTATCGGAAGCCATCGTTAGTAGTTCCCTAGATGTGGCAGTTGCGCATTGCTGGCTGGGTCGCTCGACACAACGTTCTTGGCTGAAATTTTCTGCAATTATACCAATACCATAAACAATATTGGATAGTGCGACGACTAAGAAATCGCCGTGCTGCGCCAATTCCTCAATGGCGGTCGCCGAGCCGACAGCGAGCGACATGGGCCGAATGGCGCCAGCCACAGGCGCTACGCGCTGAGGCAGAACTGCCCCGGTTCCGGCCGACCAATCACGGTGGGCCTCCCCGGGGCGTTGAAAGCAACGGTTTGCGTGCAGCGCCCCGCCGCGCCCAAACGGGCCATACCGGGGCCGCGCTCTGGCGCACCCCCGGGCCGGCTGGCCGTCGACGACGCCGACCTACGAGCCGGCGCCGACGTCGAACACGCCGCAGGCGATGCGACCGCCGCCGCCGCCCAACGGGAGCGGCTTGTCGTCGTAGTTGTCGCCGTTGGCATGAATGACGATCGACCGCCCGCGCAGATCGGCCACCTTGAGGTGAGGCGCCAGCATCGTTGCGGTCGCGGTGCCGTCCTTGCCCACTATGAGGACAGGCAGATCGCCGAGGTGGCCACCGGTGTGCAGCGGTCCGTGATGGGCTTTGGTGCCCTTGGGATCGTAGTGGCCACCCGCACCGAGGCCGGGCACCATCTTGCCGCCCTGCTCGCGGGCGGTGCAATCGGGGGTCTCATGGACATGGAAGCCGTGGGGACCAGGCGGTAGTCCCTTCAGCTGCGGCACGATGGTCAACCCCTGCGGCGAATTGCTGAAGGTGATGCTGCCCAAAGCGGCGCCGAACCCCTTGTCGGAGATGGCGACCACGTGGACCGTCGTGCGCTGCTGCGCCTGCACCGCGCCGGCAAGACCGACCAGCACGGCCGCCATCATCCACTTCACAGATCTGCGCATTGATCGATCTCCCCTACACAAAGCAATCCGGCGGACCGGCTGGCGTCATCGCAACACCGCAGTGATCCGCTTATGACACCGAACCGTCCGAAGCTTTGCAGAAAAGTCTGCTGCCGCTCCAAAAAATTTTCTTGCCGCATCGACGGCAACGCCATGCACGACGCGGGCAGCCGTGCGCCGCTGAATCGCCAGCCGTCTGCGGCCCGCAATCCGCCACTACCGGCGTCGCGCTACGGCCAGTCAAGCGCCGGTGGTCTGACGCTTGCCTGACCCGTTGCAGCGCGGTCTTGCGCTTTCCAGGACAAACTGTCGTCGATGAAACCGCCTTGCGGCTCACCACCACGCGCGCCTGCACAGGTGTGGCAGTGTCTCGGGCAGGCTTGGCACCTTTGGCGCCGACAACTGCGTCGCAGGCCGAGACGGCGACGCGGGCGGACCAGACGCGGCATTGGCAACATGCCGACAGCGCCGATCCGCGTCCCGATCAGCGAATCACCAAGGCCAGTACCGATCGATGGACGTTGTGACAGCAGGTCGCCAGGTTGTTGTCCGGCAACTGGCGCTTTGGCCGCCGTCCGCTTGGTGGCACCCTACTAGACCGCCCGGTAGCGGTCGCGGCGGGCTACGAGCCTGCGTGCGCCACCGTCAATCGCCGAAGCACTCAGATCGACGATCTCACTGCCGACTCGGGGCGGACCGCATCCGATGCCGATCCGCCGGTGCGATCGCTCTCGATGCCGCTCAGCAGCTTGAGCAGCTCGCGCAGCATCACGGGCTTGCCCAGCACCTGCAGTGCGCCTTCGTCGTAAGCGCAGGCGATATCCTGTGCCCCGGCATTGCCTGAGATCATGATCGCTGCCGGCCGCGGTTCGGCACATTGGCGGCAGGCCCGCACGATATCCAAGCCACTGCCACCGGGCATGTTGAGGTCCGTCAGCACCACGTCGAACGGCCCGTTCCGCTCGAGCGCCTGCAGCGCCGAGGCAACACAGCCGGCGGTGACGACGCTGTGGCCGCGCCGACAGAGGTAGCGACTCATCTCGTCGACGATGTCTTCTTCGTCATCAACCAACAGGATCCGCATTCTACCCTCCCCGACTACTGCCCTGGCCCGACACCGTGCGCACGACGCCCCCGCGGCCGTGCGTGGTGAGCAAACGCCCCCGCTACTGCGCTGCGCCCCCGCCGCGCTTCAGCGCCGGCGCCCGTCCACTGCGCGCCGCCACCCGCGGCGCGATCTCGTCGTCATCGACGGGCTCGCAATTGGTGAGATCGACCGACCGGACATTGGCCGGTCGCAGCGTCTCGCCGATCCGCGCGCCGACGATCGCCGCCCAGACGGCGCCGGGTGTCGCCGCATCAGTCCTCAGCGCCGTGTGGCCGGACGCCGTGTCCATTGCCCGCGCGGCGCCGATGGTGAGCACGAGCATGCCCAGGGTGATGAGCGTCATCAGCGTGCCGCGCGGTAGGCGGGCGGCGGTACGACGCAGTCGTGCGGTCAGATAGGACATGGCGGCGCCTCACTCACGCAGGGTCAGGCCGCGCAGCAGCTCGATCCCCTTCGTGCCCATCGCTTTGCAGTCGCTGAGGTGGAGGCCGGAATTGCCGTTCATCTCGACAGTCAGGCCGATGATTTCGACGCAGTCCTTGCCGGGAGCGAACGTGTTCGAACCGGTGTAGGAGATGTCGGCGCTGGGCAGGTAGATCGCGCCGCTCAGCTTCATGTTGCTGCCGCCATTGAATTTCGCGTCGTTGCCGGCGCTCGCGGCGGGGTCCTGGAAGAAAACGACACCCTCGTACGGGCCGGTGCCCGGTGCGGCCAACTCGACGTCGCCCGACCCGGCGATGGATACGCTCCCCACCTTGCCGCTGGTCGCCGTCAGGATGATCGTGACGCCGTCGGTGGGCGATGTGCAGTTGCCGCAGCGAATGCGACCGCTGCCGGTCATGCTGAAATCGCCGCGGTTGAGGATGTAGGTACCCTTGTTCAGGTACAGCGTCCCCGAGCCGCTCATCGAGATGCCGCCGCAATAGACGCCGGGATTGATCGTCGAATCGCTCGGCCCGCCCAGCTTGAAGTTGGTCGCGCTGCACGCTCCCACCGGCGGTACGACCAAGCCGGCATAGGGGTCCGTGATCGGCGCGGCCTTGGTCACAGCAGGCTCGTTCAGGGTGGTGTTTCCGGTCAGGGAAATGCCGCCGACGGTACTGAGCGACTTGGCGATCAGGCTCGACGAGCCGCCGACCACGATTGAGTCCGCCGCCGACGAGTTCGTGGCCAGCGCGCAGGTCGGCGCGTCGATGGTGGTCGAGCCCGTGATGTTCAGGGCGCGCGACTTGCTGGTGCTCAACGCCAGCACGCAGGCCTCGCCCGACGCGGCGCTGACGACGGCGCGGGCGTGGATCGTGACCGACATGATGCCGAAGATCCGGGCGAAGAACGACTCCGCCTGGCGCACGATCATGACCTCGACGGCATTCACGTTTCCGGCCTGCGTGCCGCTGGTCGGCGGCCGATTCACCGTCAGGCTGTTGGCCGCAAGGTCTGGATAGCCGTTGCGAACCGCATCCTTGAGGGCGACCGAGCGCAGCGTCACGTTGGACACCGCTCCCTCGCGCATCAGTCGTGCCGCCCCGTAGGCGGCAGAGTCAGCTTGCTGCTGGGTCTGGCGCTTGGTCGCGTACCAGTAGCCAAGATCGCTGGCGAGCGCGAGGCTGCCCGCGATAGTGGGTACGGCCAGCGCCACCAGCACGACGACACCGCCCCGCTCCGCGGCGATCAGGCTGCGCATTTTCGCGGCCAATCGCTTTAGTATCATTGCAACGATCCCCGGACTTTGGTCCGGGCCGTCGGGCGCGACGCCCTGCCGTGGACAAGACTCTGCCGTCAGCGCGCAGGCTCTCTGCGCACCCGAAGACGCCCCTTGTCATGCAGATCCCGCAGGCCCTCGACGACCCGGTTCGCACAAATATTCGTCTGAAGAATTTCGCTTCGCTTTATCTGCCGACGCCACTACGCCTGACTACGCACCGGCCGCCAAAACCCCGAGCGGCTCGAACCCCTATTTGAATCAACGATAGGAAACCGGGCCTCCCCGGTCAAAGATTTTGCAACTAATTGAAATTTAATGATTTTATTCTGGCACCAACTTCATCTACCAAGTGAAGACAGCTGAAAATTGCCCCTGATTCAAGGGTGTCAACATCTAACACTCATGTGAAACTACAAATGAACCATATTCTCTATCGACCAGCGCCTGGCGCCGGCGGGCTCGCCTTCCGCCGCCGCGCAGGCGGTGCGACCGGGGTCAAGGGATCTTACGAACTGTCGCAGATGGCGCGCCCGGCAGGGATCGAACCTGCGACCTGCCGCTTAGAAGGCGGCTGCTCTATCCGCTGAGCTACGGGCGCCCGTTGCAGGCAGCTCACACCATACCACACGGCAGCCGACGGCGGCGGGTCGGCCGAGGCCTAATGGCATCTGGCGACGCTCAGTGCGTCCAGCGGCCGATTCTGCCGTAGGCAAAGTTGTCGGCGTAAATCTTAGGACGGACGGCCCGCGTCTTGGGGTCGTCGACTGTGTACATCCAGCCCTGCTTGCGGGCGTAGGCGACGGCCTCATCCTTGGTCTCGAAGCGCAGCACCACCTGGTTCATCGTGTCGCGCGAACTGGTCCACCCCATCAGCGGATCAATTTCCTTGCGTGACGGCTCAGCCTCGAGAACCCACTCGTGGGTGTTGCCCGTTCCCGACTGCATGGCCGTCTTGGCGGGCTTGTAGATCCTGACCTGCATGATGCTAACCGCCACTTCCTGCGTCGTCGAACCGCCGTCCCCTGCCTCCGCCGCTGGTCGGGGCGGCCGGATTCGAACCGACGGCCTCTTGCGCCCAAGGCAAGCGCTCTACCAGGCTGAGCTACGCCCCGACCGCCTCGGAACCCCTTGAGGACGCGCGGTTTTACCAGTGCCGCTACGTCGTCGGAAGGGGCAATCTGCCGCCCTCGAGCAACACGTTGCGCGACGCACCGGGCAGCGGCACCATGAAACGACGCTGTGGAGGCTGCGATGTTCGACCAGACACCGGAACGCGGAGGCGGCGGCCGGGCACCGTCGCTGAACGTGCTCGGCCAGCCGCTCAAGCCCTGCTCGGCCGAGCCCCTGACCGGCTTCTACCGTGACGGCTGCTGCAACACCGGCCAGGAGGACCGTGGCCTGCACACCGTCTGCGCCGTGATGACCAACGCGTTCCTGCGCTTCTCCAAGGAGCGCGGCAACGACCTATCGACACCGCGACCGGAATACGGCTTCCCCGGCCTCAAGGCGGGCGACCGCTGGTGCCTGTGCGCGGCGCGCTGGCAGGAAGCGCTGGAAGCCGACATGGCGCCCCTGGTCATCCTCGAATCGACACATCAGGCAACTTTGCTGGTCGTCTCGGCGGAAGACCTCAAGCGTCACGCCCTGTCGCCGAGCTGAGGGCAACGACCGGCAGCACCACATGCGAGGGCCGGTCGCGATCGACGAACACGGTGTTGGTAGCAACGCGGGTCTCACGCCAGGCCCCCTCGGGTTCGCCGGTATTCGGGTTGAGATCGAAGCGCGGGAAATTGCTGCTGGAAATGTCCAGCCGGATGCGGTGACCGCGCACGAAGCGGTTGGCGGTCGGAAAGACGGCAATCTCGACACGATACGTGTCCCCGGCCGTCATCAGGGCCGGTCGTTCCCACGAATCCCGGTAGCGCACGCGCAGGATGCCATCGGTAAGATTCATCGCGAAGCCGTGCGGATAGTCGGCATTGGGCGGGTGCACGTCGATCAGCTTGGCGGTGAAGTCGGTGTCCGGGCAGTTTGACGAGATCCACAGCCGCACCACAATCGGACCGGCAACCTCGACATCTTGGTCCAGCGGCGGCGTCTGGAACACCAGCACGTCGGGCCGCTCGGCCAGCTGGCGATAGGGCGGCGTGCAGCCGAAAAAGCGCTCGCTCTCGACCTGGTCGAAGGCGCCACCGACCATCAACGGCTCGCCGGACGATATGGCACCGCCGATGGTCGGCACGGGCCGACGCGGGTCGTAGTCGAAGCGCCGCGCCGCATTGACCTCCGTCGGCGTCATCGTGTCGAGCGTGCCGTCGGCACGCAGGTAATAGTTGACGAACTGGGTGCCGGGCAGCGGCCAGTCCGCGGCCTGGTGCCAGCAGCCACCATGGTCCAGCCGCCCCTCGCGATTGCGCCGGCCGCTGCCGCCACCCATCACGAACAGCCGCACCGCGGGCTCGCGATCGACGCCGTTGTCGATGCCACGCAGCCAGCGGTCGAACCAGCGCCGCCGCAAGGTATCGAAATCCGACGCCAACTGGCCATCCAGTGCCGCGTCCGGCCCGAAATCGACATCGCCGGCGTAGGTCACGGACCGATCGCCATGTGTCCATGGTCCGAGGATCAATCGCACCGGCCCCTGCTTGCGCTGCCGCAGGCCGAGATAGTTGTCCGTCGCGGTGCGCGGATAAGGGTCGTACCAGGACGACATATGCACCATCGGCACGTCGGCATAAGCCTCGTAGCTGCCTTCGGCATAAATCCCGACCTGCTTCCAGAAATCGTCAAATGTCCCGCTGCGCCATTGCTCGAACAGGTACGCTTCGTAGTCCGGCGCCAAGGCCAGCGGCGAATGCCCGGGGCTCCACGGCATGCGCGCAAACCATGACCGCAGATCGACGGTGCGCATGGCCCTGAGTTTGGCAGGCGTTGCCGCAAGCTCCGGGCTGAGCAGCGCGTTGTTGAAGGCCCAGGTCGCCTGTTTCAGCTCGAACGCGCCGCCCTGCCGGATGCCGCCCTGATAGGCGTTCGAAAAGCCGCCGGAGTCGAGAAACATCGCCGCCAAACCCGGCGGATCGAGGCACGCCAGAGCGCTCTGGGTATGCGCGGCGTAGGACAGACCCATTGTGCCAACCTTGCCGTCGCACCATGGTTGCGCGACCAGCCAGGACAGCGTGTCGTAGCCGTCGGCACCGTCGCTGAGGTACTTCACAAAAGATCCTTCGGAGCCGTAGCGGCCGCGCACGTCCTGATAGACCACGACGTAGCCGTGGCGCACGAACGCTGCCGCGATGTCGGCGCGGGCGCGCGGCCGCGGGTCGGCGGCGGTTCGTTCCGAGCGGCTGATCTCAGCCTTGCCGTAGGGTGTACGTTCGAGGATGACCGGAAACCGGCCACTAAGCGGCTTGCCGCCCGAGGCCGGCCGATAGATGTCCGTCGCGAGCCGAAATCCGTCACGCATCGGCACCATGACGTCACTTTCGACGGCAACGTCATCGGCGATTGCGTCGTCCGTGCGCGTCTTGGATTGCAGCATGCGTCTTCCCGTTCCGGCGCCCGTCCGTCACGCCGAGATCCTCAGTGACACATTGTGGCACGTTGCAGCCCGGCCCCCGCGCCAGTAAGGCCAGTCGGGGCGCCGACGTCAATCCATCTGGTTGGCCAGCCGCTCGGCTGCGTCGTCGAACTCACGGGCCGCTGGCATGTCGCCGGCCGCGCGGCGGCGGTCGCGCGCCGCCTGTGCCGCCGCGGACGCGACACGGAAGACGGCGATGATCTGGTTGCGCTCATCCAACGGCAGAGGTGCATCACCTTTGAAGCGCATCGGCCGATATCCGCCGGGCAGCTCAATGACGCCTTCCACGACCTTGCCCGCCGCGACGCTGCCGAAGAATCGTTCCTGAGGTTGTCCGTTGAATCGCGCAATCGCGACCCCCAGTCCTTCGGCAAGGCCGCTGTTGCAGCGCCCGATCCATTGGATCTCGGCACCTTGCCAGGTCTGGGGCGCAACCACCCGGCAGGCCGGCAGCCGATCTTCCGCCCGTGCGCCCGTGACCGATGCCAGAGAACCGGCCACGACCTGTACGGCCAGCAGCAGCCCGGCCGCGGCAAGTCGCGTGCCGCGGCCGCTGATGTCGCCTCCCGTCGCCGGGGTCACGCGAACTGCTGCTTGAAGCTCTGCGCCAGCGATTGGCTGGCTTCGAAATGCATCGCATCCTCGGTGCCGAACATGGCGCCCCAGTACCAGCCGTAGCGATTGAAGATCGGAGCGATCAGGGTGAGTCCGACCTGCACGCGGTTATCGCCGCGGGTGTCGAGCACGCCGTTGATCTTCAGGTCGATCGCCGTACCCCAGGAGTGATTGGAGATGGCCGTGGTCGAACCACGCTGGTAGCGGCAGCACAACATGCCGGCTGTGCCCATGAGGCGATACAGGTCGGGCTGCGAGGTCGCGATCTCAGCGAACACCTGCTTGAGGCTGCTGATAGCCGGGCGCAAGCCCTCGACGGTGAACGGCCCCACCGACTCGCGGGCGACATTGCGCTTGAGGACGGCGTTGGTAACGGCCTGACAATCCTGGCTGAACGTTTCGCGAGGCATGCCGAAATTCTCGCGCATCCACCGGTTGGACACCGCGGTCAGCCCGACATTGAACGTCCCCGGCGCCGGGCGCGGGACGGTCGTCGTCATGGATCGGGCAAACTCGGGCGAGCCAGGGGCAGCCGAAGGCGGTGTCGGACCGGTCGGGGCACCGGGCGCGCCGGCCCCGCCGCTATTCAGCCGCTGCCACGTCAGACCGCCGACATTGATCAGCCCGTCGGGCATGCGCATGAAGCCGGCTTGAAACGCGCGGATCGCCGCGATGGTGCGTTGGCCGCAAATGCCGTCGGCCGTACCCGGTCGTTGTCCCTTCTGGGTTAGCAACGTCTGGACCGTGATGACGTCGGAGCGGACGTTCATGCCGCCGGATCCGACAGAGCCGCTCAGTTGCGTGGGCATTGCCTACCTCGGGTGGTTTTGCGTCGGGCAGGTCCGCACGACGAATGGCATGAAAATACCTCAAGTGCGGGGCGACGCCAATAAAAAACTGAATACTCACCTATTTCTCTGCCAAATTCCGTCGCCGAGTGAAGCCGCCGGCCAGTCCGATCCCCCTGCGCCGCCACCGCACACATTCCGCACTATCAATCGGCTGGCGCGTACACCAGCGCAGGGATGCTGGTCGCCACACCGGATCGCGTGCCAATCTCGCCATTACGGTAGGACGCCGGAGGAGTGGCATGAGCAAGAGGACACAAATTTCGGGACCCCTCGACGTCTACGCCGATGCCAACTGGCTGCGCGACACCGACGTCAAGCGCTGGCTGCGCGAGGAAACGGCGCGGCTGCCTGGCGGCATGATGCAGGTGTCGGCCGACCAGGGCCAGCTTCTGGGGCTGTTGGCGCGGGCGATCGGAGCACGCCTTGCCGTCGAAGTGGGCACTTTTACCGGCTATTCGGCGCTATGTGTCGCTGAGGCGCTGCCGCCGACCGGCAAGCTCCATGCGTGCGACGTCAGCGAGGAGTGGACCCGCATCGGCCGGCGTTACTGGAACGAGGCCGGGGTCGCCGACCGCATCGAATTGCATATCGGCCCGGCGCTGGCGTCGCTCGACGAGCTGATCGACGGCGGCCTTGCCGGCCACGTCGACATGGCCTTCATCGACGCGAACAAGACCGACTATGATGCCTACTATGAACGCTGCCTGACCTTGTTGCGGCCGCGCGGCCTGATGCTGATCGACAACGTGCTGTGGGGCGGCGCCGTCGCCGATCCCGACGACCACACCGCCGATACGATGGCGCTGCGCGCGCTGAACGCCAAGCTGCACGACGATCAACGCATCGACCTGGGCCTGCTGCCGGTGGGCGACGGCATGACCATGGCGCTCAAGCGCTGAGCGGCACAAACCGGCTTGGCGCGCGCCCGCCGGACGGGCTAAGACAACCGCCGATCCGCAGCCCTACCGCCCCGGCATGACCAACCACCTGTTTTCGCTGATCCGCTCGCGCATCCCCGCACCGTCCAAGACCTTCATCGAAACGGGCGACGGACGGCGGTTGACCTACGCCGACCTCGTCGCGGGCGCCGGGCGCTACGCCAGTGCGCTGATGGCGCTCGGCGTAACACCGGGCGACCGCGTCGCCGTGCAGGTCGAGAAGAGCGTGCCGGCGCTCCTGCTGTACCTCGGGTGCGTGCGCGCCGGCGCGATCTTCCTGCCGCTCAACACCGCCTACACCATCGCCGAGCTGGAATACTTCATCGGCGACGCCGAGCCGACGGTCGTGGTCTGCGATCCGGCCAAGCGGGACGGCATTGCCACCGTTGCCAGCAAGGCCGGCGTCAAGGCGGTCGAGACTCTCGACGCCCGCGGCGAAGGCAGCCTGGCGGCCAAGACCGCTGCCGCATCGCCTGTCGCCGCCGACGTCCCGCGCGCGGCGGACGATCTGGCGGCTATCCTGTACACGTCCGGCACCACCGGGCGTTCGAAGGGCGCGATGCTGACGCACGACAATCTCGCGTCCAACGCACTCACCCTGGTCGACTACTGGCGGTTCACAGCCAGCGATGTGCTGCTGCATGCCCTGCCGATCTACCACACGCACGGCCTGTTCACCGCCACCAACACCTTGCTGGCGGCCGGCGGCTCGATGCTGTTCCTGCCGAAATTTGACGCCGACGAGGTCATGCGCCTGCTGCCGCGCGCCACGACGATGATGGGCGTGCCGACATTCTACACCCGGCTGCTGCAGCATCCCGGACTGACGCGCGAAGCGACCAGCCACATGCGGCTGTTCGTCTCCGGCTCCGCGCCACTGCTAGCTGAGACGCACCGCGACTGGCAGGCGCGTACCGGCCATGCCATCCTCGAGCGCTACGGCATGACCGAAACCAACATGAACACCTCGAATCCCTATGACGGGGACCGGGTGGCAGGTACGGTCGGCTTTCCCCTGCCCGGCGTGTCGCTGCGCATTGCCGACCCTGAGAGCGGCCGCGTCCTGGAGCCGGGTGAAATCGGCGTCATCGAGGTCAAGGGTCCCAACGTCTTCAAGGGCTACTGGCGGCAGCCGGAAAAGACGGCGGCGGAGTTTCGGTCCGACGGCTTCTTCATCACCGGCGATCTCGGCCGCATCGATGAACGCGGCTACGTCCACATCGTCGGCCGCGGCAAGGACCTGATCATTTCCGGCGGTCTCAACGTGTATCCGAAGGAGATCGAGACCGAAATCGACGCGCTCCCCGGCGTGGCGGAGGCGGCGGTCATCGGCGTCCCACATCCGGATTTCGGCGAGGCCGTCA
>JAHCJT010000329.1 GCA_026126245.1 Alphaproteobacteria bacterium | reverse complement strand
CGTCCTGCAGTGCAACAACTTCGAGGTGATCGACCTCGGCGTCATGGTGCCGGCCCGCGACATCCTCAAGGCGGCCAACGAGAACAACGCCGACTTCATCGGCCTGTCGGGCCTGATCACGCCGTCGCTCGACGAGATGGTGACGGTGGCCGAGGAGATGACGCGCACCGGCCTGCGCATCCCGCTGCTGATCGGCGGCGCCACCACGTCGAAGGTTCACACCGCGCTGCGCATCGCGCCGAAGTATCACGGCGCCACCGTGCACGTGCTCGACGCCTCGCGCGCCGTCGGCGTCTGCACGACGCTGGCATCCGACACCCAGGCCGACGATTTCACCGCCCAGGTCGCGGCCGAGTACGAGGCGATCCGCCGCGAGCGCTCCGGCGCGCAGCGCGACACACTGCTGCCGCTGGCGACGGCGCGCGCCAACGGCTTCGCCATCGACTGGTCACGCTTCGAGCCGCCGCGCCCCGGGTTCATCGGCACGCGCGCCTTCGCCGACTACCCGCTCGACGATCTCGTCGGCCGCATCGACTGGACGCCGTTCTTCCGCTCGTGGGAACTGGCCGGCAACTTCCCCAAGATCCTCGACGATCCCGTGGTCGGCGACAGCGCCCGCCAGCTGCACGCCGACGCGCTGGCCATGCTCGACCGAATCGTCGGCGAGAAGTGGCTGACGGCCAAGGGCGTGATCGGCTTCTGGCCGTGCCGGCGCGCGGGCGACGACGTGGTGTTGTACGAGGACGAGGCGCGCCGCAAGGAACTCTCGCGCCTGTTCTTCCTGCGCCAGCAGGTCGAGAAGCGGGCCGGCCGCGCCAACATGTGCCTGGCCGACTTCATCTCGCCCGAGGCCGACTACATCGGCACCTTCGCCGTCACCGCCGGCCACGGCATCGAGGCACAGCTGGCGCGCTTCAAGGCGGCGCACGACGATTATTCCAGCATCCTGCTGAAGGCGCTGGCCGACCGCCTGGCCGAGGCGTTCGCCGAACGCCTGCATGAGCGGGTGCGCAAGGAATTCTGGGGCTACGCTGCCGACGAGCGGCTCGACAACGAGGACCTGATCCGCGAGCGCTACCGCGGCATCCGGCCGGCGCCGGGCTATCCCGCCTGCCCCGACCACTCGCAGAAGCCCGAACTGTTCAGGCTGCTGAACGCCGGCCAGAACGCCGGCATGAGCCTGACCGAAGGTTTCGCCATGCTGCCGACCGCGTCGGTGTCGGGCTACTACTTCGCGCACCCCGACGCCGCCTATTTCGGCGTCGCGCGCATCGGCCGCGACCAGGTCGAGGACTTCGCCGCCCGTCGCGGCGTGCCGGTCGAGCAGGCCGAAACCTGGCTGCGGCCCAACCTCGGCTACGAGACCTGATCGCCGGTGGCGCCGAGCGCTAGGCCGAGAGCTTGCAGCCGGCCACCGTGATGCGGTGCATCAGGCGGCGCTCGCCCTGGTAGTCGTTGGCGGCGTAGTGCCAGGTGGCGCGGTTGTCCCAGAAGGCGATCGAGCCCGGCGCCCAGCGGAAGCGGCAGGTGAATTCCGGCCGCGTCGCATGCCGGTAGAGATGCTCGAGCAACGGCTTGCTGTCGGCCTCCGACCAACCCTCGAAACGCAGGGTGAAGGCGGGGTTGACGTACAGCGCCTTGCGGCCCGACTCGGGGTGCCGGATCACCACCGGGTGCACGACCTCGCCGCGCACCGCGTCGGCGTTGCCGATCCGGCCGACCGCCTCGCCCGTGGTCTTGTGGTAGCCGCGCGGGCCGAAGACGTGCGCGTCGGAGTGGATGGCGCGCAGGCCCTCGAGCGTGCGGCGCAGCCCTTCCGACAGCGTCTCGTAGGCGGCGTACATGCTGGCGAACAGCGTGTCGCCGCCGTCCGGCGGCACTTCGCGGGCCACCAGGATCGAGCCCATCGCCGGCGCCTCGTCGTAGCTGTGGTCGGTGTGCCAGCCGCCGCCGATATTGGCGGTCTGTTCCGGCTCCTTGCGCACCTCGGCGATCTCCGGGTGGCCCTCCACCGGCTTGAAGAAACGGTTGATGTCGATCGGCCCCCAGCGGCGCGCGAAGGCGATGTGTTGCTCGGGCGTCAGCGACTGGTCGCGGAAGAAGATGACGCCGTGGTCGGCAAACGCATGCCGCACCTCCTGCCACTGGCGGTTCGACAGGGCGTTGACGTCGACGCCCAGCACTTCCGCGCCGCAGCCGCCGGTCAGCCGCCGCACCTCGATGGTTTCGTAGGTCATCGTCGCGCCCTCCCGCCGCCTATCTTGACCGATTACCGCCATATGTCTAATATGAATCTGAACCATGATTCAGAATTCGAGTCAACCCCCGACCGAATCTGCCGAGCAGCGGGCCGGCGCCTTGCCGGCGCGCCAGGCGCGCAGCCGGCGCACCCGCGACCAGCTGCTGGCCGCCGGCCTGCGCCTGCTGGAGGCCCGCGATTTCGAGGCGCTGCCGATCGCCGACATCGCCGCCGCCGCCGGCTGCTCTGGCGGCGCCTTCTATTTCCGCTTCGCCGACAAGGACGCCTTCTTCCGCGCCCTGATCGCCCACCGCCTGGCCGAAGCGCGGCGCGGCGTCGCCGACCTGCTCGCCGCCCCTGGCCCGGACTCGCTGGCAACGCTGGTGCGGGCAGTGGTCGAGACCTTCCGCCGCCGGCCCGGCTTCCTGCGCGCCGTCCTGCGGCGCAGCATCGGCGATGCATCGGTGTGGGAGCCGATGCGCGCCCACGGCCATTTCATCGCCGAGCGCTACATCGAGCGCCTGGCGCGCGAAACCGGACAGCGGCCCGCGCCGGACGCCGAACGGCGCATCCGCTTCGCCTTCCAGATCATGAACGGCACGCTGATCAACGCGCTGGTCAATGCGCCCGGCCCGCTGCTGCTCGACGACCCGGCGCTGCCCGGCGAGCTGCTGCGCGCCATGCGGCTGGTCATCGGCTCTTGAGGCCACAGGCCGCGATCTCGCATCCCTCCCGCGCCCGACGACGCCGCTTGGCCGGCTCATCGCGACAGACGGTGTCGCAGCGCCTCTTGACCCGCCGGGCGCGCGGCTGGCACTGTCGCCGCCGATGACGTCAGGCACCCCCTTCCCGATTTCGCCCCGCACCCGGGGCCGATGGTGGCGCGCGACCATGTAGTCGCCCGGGCCTGCCAGGGCCCGTTCCATCATGTGTGCCGGCCTCAGCCGGCAATCGGGAAGTGCCCATCATGTTTGCCGATATCGACTATGTGACCGCCGGTGGCGTGCGCGTCGCGCGTCGCACCACCAACCTGCCGTTCGCCCAAGCGCTCGACGGCGTGAGCGAACGCCTCGACACGCACCGCGGCGCGCTGCTCTCGAGCTCGTACGAGTTTCCCGGACGCTACAAGCGCTGGAGCATGGCGTTCTATGACCCGCCGCTCGAGCTCGCGACACGCGGCGACCGTTTCGCGCTCACCGCACTGAACGCGCGTGGCCGGGTGCTGCTGCCCGGCCTGCGGCGCGCGCTCGATGGCCACCCGCACCTGGCCGAGCTCGCCGTCACGACCGACGCCGTGAGTGGCCGGGTGCGCGCCGCCGAGCCGGGCTTCGTCGAGGCCGAGCGCAGCCGCCAGCCTTCGACCTTCAGCATCGTTCGCGCCGTGATCGAGCACTTCGCCAGCCCGGCCGACGCGCATCTCGGGCTCTACGGCGCGTTCGGCTACGACCTGGTCTACCAGTTCGAGCCGATGCCGCTGGCCAAGCCGCGCCCGGCCGACCAGCGCGATCTGGTGGCGTTCGTCCCCGATGCGTTGATCCTCGTCGACAACCAGCGCCAGCAGGCGGTGCGCCTCGACTACGAGTTCGCGACCGATGCCGGCGGCACGGCGGGGCTGGCGCGCGACGGCGCCAGCTTCGATCCGCAGGGTGCGCGGCGCGTGCCGGCGCGGCGTTTCGACTATCCCGCCGGCGGCTATGCCGACCTGGTGCGCCTGGCGCTGCCCTACTTCGCGCGCGGCGACCTGTTCGAGGTCGTGCCCGGCCAGATGTTCTACGAGCGCTGCGAGACCGTGCCGTCGGATATCGCGCGCCGCCTCAAGACCACCAACCCCTCGCCCTATTCCTTCTTCATCAATCTCGGCGAAGGCGAATATCTCATCGGCGCGTCGCCCGAGATGTTCGTGCGCGTCAACGGACGCCGGGTCGAGACCTGTCCGATTTCCGGCACCATCAAGCGTGGCGACGACGCCATTGCCGACCACGAACAGATCCTGAAGCTGCTCAATTCCAAGAAGGACGAGTCCGAGCTCACCATGTGCTCGGACGTCGACCGCAACGACAAGAGCCGGGTGTGCGAACCGGGCTCGGTCCGCGTCATCGGCCGCCGCCAGATCGAGATGTATTCGCGCCTCATCCACACCGTGGACCACATCGAGGGACGCCTGCGCGAAGGCAGGGATGCCTTCGACGCCTTCCTGTCGCATGCCTG
>JAHCJT010000328.1 GCA_026126245.1 Alphaproteobacteria bacterium | reverse complement strand
GGGCCGCCGCTTCGACAGCGAGACCGACACCGAAACGGTGGCGCAGCTGCTGACCTCCTACCTGGAACGCCAGATGACGCCCGAGCAGGCGATGGGCCTGGCGATGCAGCGGCTTAAGGGCGCGTTCGCGCTGGTCTGCCTGTTCGCCGGCCGCCACGACCTGCTGATCGGCGCGCGACGCAACTGTCCGCTGGCGGTCGGCTACGGCGACGGCGAGATGTATCTCGGCTCCGACGGCCTGGCGCTGGCGCCGCTGACCAAGCGGATCTCCTATCTCGAGGAGGACGACTGGGTGGTGGTGCGCCAGGACGGCGCGCAGGTGTTCAACAACGGCAAGCCGGTGCAGCGGCCGGTCGTCACGACGGCGCTGTCGGGGGCGCTGGTCGGCAAGGGCAACCACCGCCACTTCATGCTCAAGGAGATGCTCGAGCATCCCGAGGCGATCGGCAACACGCTGCGCGCCTATCTCGATCCCGCCACCCGCGCCGTGGCGCTGCCGGCGCTGCCGTTCGACTGGAAGGACGTGCCGCGGCTGACCATCACCGCCTGCGGCACCGCCTTCTATGCCGCGCTGGTTGCCAAGTACTGGTTCGAACAGCTCGCCCGCCTGCCGGTCGAGGTCGACATCGGCTCGGAGTTCCGCTACCGCGAGGCGCCGATGCCGTCGGGCGGCGTCTGCGTCGCGGTGTCGCAATCGGGCGAGACCGCCGACACGCTGGCCGCCCTGCGCTACGCCAGGACGCAGGGGCAGCACATCCTGTCGGTGGTCAACGTGCCGGAGAGCGCCATGGCGCGCGACTCGCACGTCGTGTTGCCGACGCTGGCCGGGCCGGAAATCGCGGTGGCCTCGACCAAGGCGTTCACCGCCCAGCTCGTCGTGCTGGCGGTGATGGCGATCGCCGCCGGCCGCGCCCGCGGCACGCTCACCGCGGCGCGCGAGGCCGAGCTGGTGGCGGCGCTGATCGAGCTGCCGTCGCGGGTTGCCGAGGTGCTGCACGACGACGCCGCGGCCAAGGCCGTGGCGCACATCATCGCCGAGGCGCGCGACGTGCTCTATCTCGGCCGCGGCGTCAACTACCCGATCGCGCTGGAAGGCGCGCTGAAGCTCAAGGAGCTGAGCTACATCCACGCCGAGGGCTATCCGGCGGGCGAACTCAAGCACGGCCCGATCGCGCTGATCGCCGAGGACGTGCCGGTGGTGGTGGTGGCGCCGACCGACGCGCTGGCCGACAAGATCGCGTCAAATCTCGAGCAGGTTCATGCCCGCGGCGGCAAGCCGGTGCTGCTGTCGGACGCCGCCGGGGTGGCGCGGCTGGGCGGCAAGAGCGTCGCCTGCCTGAAGATGCCCGACATCGACCCGTTCGTGGCGCCGATACTCTATGCCGTGCCGGTGCAGCTGATCGCCTACCACGCCGCCGTCGCCAAGGGCACCGACGTTGACCAGCCGCGCAACCTCGCCAAGAGCGTTGTGGTGGAATAAGCCCGCCGGCGCGGCCGCCTGCTTGCCCGGGCCGATCGCCAATGAACCTCGCCCCACCGGGGAGAGGTCGGCGCGTCAGCGCCGGGTGAGGGGGCCGTGCCCCGCGCCAGGTGCTTCTCTTGACGCCTCGCGTGCGGCACCACCGCCCCCTCACCCGTCGAGCGCTTCGCGCTCGCCGACCTCTCCCCGGCGGGGCGAGGTCATGAACGGCACGCCCTGACGGGCAGCGATTGGGAAGGAAACACCATGGCGATCCAGGCCAACTATCTCGGCATGCCGCTCGACATCAACGATCTGGATGTCGAGAACCTGGCGTATTTCAAGCACTGCGCGGCGCACAACTTCCACCTGCAGCGCTGCGATGCCTGCGGCCTGGTGCGCTATCCGCCGACCACGGCCTGCCCGTGGTGCGCCCACCCGAAGTCGACCTGGGTGCCGGTCGAGGCCAGGGGCGCGGTGCACTCCTATACCGAGGTGCATCACGCCATTCAGCCGGCCTTCAAGGCCTTCACGCCCTACCTCGTGCTGCTGGTCGACCTCGATACGCAGAAGGGCAAGCCGAGCGAGCACGAGGCGCTGCGCGTGATGGGCAACCTGGCGACGCCCGACGGCAAGCTGGCGCCGCCCGACATGGTGCGCAAGGTCGGCATCGGCACGCGGGTGCGCATGGTGTTCAGCGACGTGGCGCCCGGCCTGGCGCTGCCGCAATGGACCATCGACGAGGCCGCGCCGCAGCCGGCCAAGCCCTGGCGCTATCCGCAGGAATAGATCCGGCACAGCGGCCGGACGTGGGCCGCTGGCCGGGCGACAGGGCCGTCGCGAAGGCCTAGGCGCACCCTCATCCCGAAGAGGTGCCTCAGGCGGCACCTCGACGGAGGCAGTCGCCGTCGATCGGTGCGGCCATTGCCGCGCCACGCGCGCTTGCCGACCCATTGCGACCGCCGCGACGCGGCCGCTTCGGCGTGACGTCAGTCCAATAAGTGATCGCCTCAGTTGCGGCAGCGGCGTTTGCCGTCGCGCCGGTTGATGGCCAGGCGGCCTGCCTGCAGGGCATGCGAAGCCCTACGGACATCCTGCGCCGGCCTGCAGGGCCGCCGCCCCGCCCTGCTGCCCGAGACGGGCGGCGGTCGACAACGCCTGCGTGCGCCGTGCAATGGTCCCGCAATCGGCGGCGGGCACCGCGGTGCGCGGTCGGTGCTGCCAGCGTCAAAAAACGGAACTTCGTGAAAAACTCGTTAATTGTACGTTAATTTCAACCAATGTGGACAATGCGGTAATCTTTGATCTTGAGAAATTGCATAAAGCAGTGAATTATCTAATCTATATTCTCGGATAAAGTATTTAAGTCAATGATTTCGTTTAAGAATTGGTTGATGGCCGTCTCCGCCGCAGGGTTTGGCGCCCTGCTGGGCGCGGCTGTCTGCCTGCCGGCGGCGGCCAGCGACTACAAGACGCTGGCGCTGCTCGAGGAGCGCGCCGCGACGGTCGACTCGTCAACGACGACCGGTCGCGCCACGCCCGACCCGGCGCCGGCGGCGGACTGGAAAGCGCTGCTGGTCGGCGGCAACCATCTGATCGACAGCTACAACAACGCCGCCACCGACCTGGCGGCACGGCTGCGCCAGAGCGGCGTGCAGCGCGTCGCGGTGCTGCAGTCGCTGGGCCCGACGACGGCCGAGGGCGTGCCCACGGCGCGCCGGCGCGAGATGCGGCGCGCGCTCAAGGCGCTGGGCTCGACGGCCAAGGACGTCTGCCTCGTCTTCGTCACCTCGCACGCCAACCAGCGCGGCATCTATCTTTCGGCCGATCGCGGCTACCTGACCGCGCGCGAGCTGTCGTCGATGATCGATGACGACTGCGGCCAGCGGCCGACGGTGCTGATCCTGTCGGGCTGCGATACCGGCGCCTTCATCACCTCCGGGCTGACTGCCGACAACCGCATCATCTTGGCCGCCTCGGCGCGCGGCCGGGTGTCGTATGGCGCCGCCACGACCGACCGCTACGTCAACTTCGACCGCTGCATGATCCGGGCGATGGACGAGGGCGCCCGCACGTGGCGCGAGCTTTTCGACCGCACCGTGCCGTGCGTCGACCGACGCGAGGCGCGCCTCGGCGTTGCCCCGTCGCAGCCGCAGGCCTGGTTCGGTGCCCAGGTGGCGCATCTCGCATTGCCGGGCCGGCACTAGCACGGAGCCCCCCGATCACTCATGGCGGTTTCCCGACCGCCCCCTCGGGGCCGCCCAGGGGGCCTGACGGAACCGTACAGGCGCCGGAGCGCATCCGCCTCCGGCGCCTTCCTTTTGCGGGCCTGCGATTCGCGCCCTTTTAGGGGCGGTAAATAACCCCCGGCAGCCTTGTTTTGCGCCGCGCCGGCGGCTTGCCCCCGACTCGCTCAAGTGTTACCTGACAAAGGGATGGTACCGCTTTTGTTTTCGAGCGGTCGCCTGCCAGCCGCCGACCGGTGCCGGTCGGCCGGCACGGCCTGCGAGTCGGAGTGGTGATGACCGGCGTAGCGAGCCTGATGGTCAAGAGCGCCGCAAGCCCCGATATGTCGGACGAGGCCGGCGCGGTCCGCGTTGCCCCGGCGCGATCACTGAGACAGGTCGTGCGCGAGATCTGGTATCGCTCCCCCCTCTACAACCTAGTACTGGCCGGCCGCCCGCCAGCGGCCTTTCTGGCGGTGGCGCCCGACCTGTGGCCGGGCGACGCCGACCGGGCCGAAGCGCTGCTCGACGGAAGGTTGCTGGTGGCCGGCCGTCCGCTGGCGCTGGACGCCGATGTCTGGCGCCGCACGGATGCCGATCCGCTGTTGCTCGCCGGCCTGCACGGTTTCGACTGGCTGCGCGACCTGCGCGATCACGGCGGTGACGACGGCGCGCGCATGGCGGCGCATTGCATCGAGAGCTGGATCACGGCCAATGCCCGGTGGTCGGCGGTGGCGTGGTCCGACCAGGTGCTGGCCGCGCGCGTCGTCAACTGGATCCGCCACTACGATTTCCTGGCGAGCGGCGCGCCGTCCGATTTC
>JAHCJT010000327.1 GCA_026126245.1 Alphaproteobacteria bacterium | reverse complement strand
GCGGTCTCGGCGCACACGCCCTTGAGTTCGCCGGGCTCCAGCAATGCCGCCGTCGCCGGCTGCGCCATCGCCGAGCCGGCGATGATCGGCAGCGACGGCGCGAGCGTGCGCGCCTGGCGGATGGCCAGCGCCGTCGACTGCGAATGCAGATGCAGCACCAGCGCGTCGGCACCCGCCGCCTGGGCGCGCGCGATCATCGGCGCGAAGTCGTTGACCGTCGTGGCGACGCCTTCCTCGAGCACCGGCGTGATGCCCAGCTCGGCAAAGGTGCGCGCCAGCTGCTCGCGACCGGACTGGCCGTAGGCGGTCGTCTGGTAGATCACCGCCGGCTTGCGCGCGCCGGACTTCTCGGCGACGTAGCGGGCGTGCGCCACCTTCACCGTGCTGTCGCTGGGAAAGAAGCGGAAGAACCAGGGATTGCCCATTTCCGAGAGCCGCGCCGTGCCCGAGACCGCCAGCACCGGCACCTTGGCCTCGGCCGCCAGCGGCAGCAGCGCCAGCATCTGGGTACCGAGGATCGGGCCCAGCGCCGCCACCGGCGGGCGCACCCCGTCGCGCGCCGAGGCGTCGCGGAAGGCGCGCTGCCAGGCGGTCGCGGCGCCCTCGGGACTGGTGCCGGTGTCGATGATCTCCGGCACGAAGCGCACCGCAACGTCGCGCAGCGCCAGCATCGCGCCGTCGCGCTGGCTCTTGCCTTCCAGGGCGGCGAAGCCGGTCAGCGGCAGCAGCACGGGCAGGCGGAACGCCGGCTTGTCCTGGGCGCGCACCAGTGCCGGCCGGCCCCCGACGACGCCCAGTATCGCCGCGCCGCCCAGCTGCAGCGCGGCGCGGCGGCGCAGGGATCGCGTGATTCGCCGCGCGGCTGCGACGGGCGGGATGGTGGATGTCGGCACGGAGCAGGCTCCTCCCGAAGGCGTTGATTGTCCTGCAGTATGGCGTTTCCGGTCCGGCACGCCACCCGGCGGGCGCACGACGGTCCGTCAAAAGGGCATGTGCGCGCCGGCTACACCGCAGCGCCGCCGGCCCAGGGCGACATCACCTCGTTCATGCCGGTGACGGTGCCGGTCATCGGGTCGCGCCGGATGCAGCTCGGGTTGGCGAAGTTCAACGGATAGACCATGTTGGGCACCTCCTCGATCGGGCGGCGCGCGGCGATGGCGCGCTTGACCTCGTCGGGCAGGTCCCAGTTGACGCGGATCGGGCCGGTGCCGGAGACGTCGACGCGCGGCAGATGGAAGGCCGTCTCGACGTCCAGCCCGCGGTCGACCTGCATCATGATCAGCTGCGTGATCGCCGGCACGATGCGCCGGCCGCCCGAGGCGCCGATGGCGAACCAGCCTTCGCCGTTCTTCGACACCACCGTCGCGCAGATGTTGCACAGCGGCCGCTTGCCCGGCGCCACGGAATTGGGCCGCCCGGGCTCGGGATCGAACCACATGATGCCGTTGTTCATCATAATGCCGGTCTGCGGCAGCATCACGCGCGAGCCGAACAGCGACAGCAGGGTCTGGGTCAGCGCCACCATGTTGCCCTCGCTGTCGACGGCATTGAAATGCGTCGTGCACGACGGCGTGTGCGCGTCGCCCATCAGGCGCAGGCGCTCCTCGTAGGCGGTGTGCATGGCTTCGGCCACGGCGACGAACGCCTCGGCATCGGGCGCGCCGGCACCGATGGTGCGGTCGCCCAACAGCTCGAAGGCGCGCTGCATGGTCGGACCGGCGGTCAGGTAGGGCACGGTGTGGATCGTCGCGCCGTTGCGCTCGAAGCTCACCGGATCGACGATTCGGGCGTGGTAGCCGGCCAGGTCGTCGGCCGCGATCGGCGAGCCGCCGGCCTGCAGGTCGGCGACGATCTTGCGGGCGAGTTCGCCCTCGTAGAAGTCGCGCGGGCCTGCGTCGCGCAGCCGCTTCATGGTTTCGGCCAGGCGCCCCAGCCTGATGCGCGGCGGTGCGCCGTCCCAGCCGACCACCGGCGCGAAGCCGCCGGGCAGGTAGGTGGCGCGCGACGTATCGTACTCCGAGAGATAGGCGGCGCCGGTGGCGATCAGCAGGGTGGCGTACCAGTCGCACAGCATGCCGCGCTCGGCCAGCTCGACGGCCGGCTCCATGACCTGTCGCCACGACCAGGTGCCGAAGCGCTGCAGCGCCGTCGCCATGCCGTCGACCTGACCGGGCACCGCGATCGAGTGGTAGCCCTTGAGGTTGCGGTCCTCGACCACCGGCGGCCAGCCGAACAGATCGGCGGCCGGTTTGCCCGGGATCACCTGGTAGGTCCCGGGATCCAGCCGGCGGGCGGCGATGGCGCCGTAGTCGACGACGTAGGCGCGCCGCTCGCGGGCGACCCATACCACCATGTAGCCGATGCCGCCGACGCCGCTCATCCACGGCTCGACGCAGCCGATGGCCATGGCCGTCGTGACGGCGGCATCGATGGCGTTGCCGCCGCGCGCCAGGGTGCGGGCGCCGACTTCGGCCGCCAGCGTGTTCTGGGCGACGACCGCGCCGCGGCCGCTCACCGCCGCCTTGGTGATCTTCTGTCGGCGGTTGAAATTCTCGCTCATCGGGCAGGACTTTCCGTGGGACGCGGGGGACGATTTGTATCAGACGGCAGCCTGCCACAGAAAAGTCGTGTAAGATCATGACGTTGCGACATAGGGGGGATGTTCCGGCGGCATCTTCCGTAGGCATTGGTACTGGGGGCGGCTCGAGGCTCAGTGGCGTCGTTCGACGACATAGACCTGCGCACGCTACTGGCGGGCGGCAAGCGCGATTGGGACCGGTTCGTGGCCGCCGCCGCGCCGGTGATCCATGCCGTCGCGCGCCGCGTGGTGGCGGCGCATGGCGTGTCGGTCGACGAGGCCGTCGACGTCGCCCAGGACGTCTTCGTCCGCCTGTGCGCCGACGACCGGCGCCTGCTGCGCAGCTACGATCCGGCGCGCGCCTCGCTGGGCACCTGGCTGGCGATCGTCGCCCGGTCCTGCGCCATCGACCACCTGCGCCGCCGCCGGCAGAGCCACGCCACCCTCGAGGAGGTGCCGGACAGCGTCGCGGCGGTCGAGGACAAGCACGTCGAACGCCTGAACATCCCGGCCGGCCTGCTGACGGAACGTCAGGCCCTGGTGCTGCGCTTGCTGTACGACCGCGACATGGACGTCGCCGAAGCCGCGTCCCTGCTCAAGGTCGATGCCCAGACGGTGCGCAGCACCCACCACAAGGCCATGCTGCGGTTGCGGGAGCATTTTCGTGTCGAGGCATAGAGTTGCGGCCGGTCCCCGGGGATGTTGCAGGGGCTGGTACCGTACGGGGAAGAGGAGGGGATCATGAGCGAAACCGATCCCGTGGGAAGCGACAAGGACCGTGCCCTGTGGGCGCGGCTGAAGGCGGCTTCGGCCGCCGATGACGTCGCGCGCCTGCCGGCGGTGTTCGACGAGGAGCTGGCCGCCTGGCTGGACGGGCGCCTGCCGCCGCACGCCGCCGCCCGGGTCGAGGCCCGCCTGGCGGCCGACCCGGCAATGCTGAGCCTGGCGCTGGACACGCGCGCGGCGCTGCACGAGGCGGCCGGCGCCCCGGCTCCCGACCGGCTGGTGACGCGGGCCCAGGCGCTGGTCGGCTTCGAGGTCGAGCGCCAGGCGCAGTCCGGCGGCAGCCGCCTGGGCCGGCTCGGCGGCTGGTGGCGGCGGCTGGAGCTGGCGGCCGTGACCGGCGCGTTCCTGGTGGTGTGCGCTACCGGCTTTTCGCTGGGCGGCGACCTGCAGCAGACCTTTGCCGGCGACGGTGAGCGTTTCGACGTTGCGGTGTATGTCGCCAATCCGCTGGCCGAATCCGAGGTCAACTTCCTGGCCGACCAGGGAGGCCAGTGATGATCCGGCGCAACCTGGCGTGGATCCTGTTCGGCCTGTCGCTGGTCCTGAACATCTTTTTCGTCGGCGGCTTCATCTACGCCAAGCATTTCGGGCCGCCATGGGGCGGCGGCCCGCCGTGGCAGGCGCAGCGCGCCGACGCGCGCCTGATCGAGGACCTCAACCTCGACCCCGGCCAGCTGCGCACGGTGCGCCAGGCGTTTCGCGACATGCGCCAGCGCAATGCCGATCGCGTGCGCGAGATCATGCAGACGCGGCAGCGGCTGATCGCCGAGTTGCGCAAGGACAAGCTCGATATGGGCGCCATCGATCCGCTGATCGAGCGCGTCGCGGTGCTGCGCAGCGACATCCAGAAGGACGGCCTGCGGACCGCCGACCAGATCTCGGCGACGCTGCGCCCCGAGCAGCGCGAGCGCTTCCGCGAAATGCTGATCGCGCGCACCGCCGGACTCACCGGGCCGCCGCGCCGGCCCCGGCGTCCGCCGGACGAGCGACGCTAGTACGGAGCAGTGATGCGATGCCGAGCGCGCCCAACCGACACACGATCCTTGGCGGCGTCATCCCCGGCGCGGCAAGCGACGACCTCGCGGCCGTCATACGCGATTGCTCCGGCAGCGAGGGGACGGCGATCGTATGTGGCGAATTGGCCGTCGTCCTGAGCGCAGCGACG
>JAHCJT010000326.1 GCA_026126245.1 Alphaproteobacteria bacterium | reverse complement strand
GGCATCTTCATGGTCGCGCGCCTGTCGCCGCTGTTCGAGCTGTCGGAGACGGCGCTCGACGTGGTGACGATCGTCGGCGCCTCGACGGCGTTCTTCGCCGCCACCATCGGCCTCACCCAGTGGGACATTAAGCGGGTAGTGGCCTATTCGACCTGCAGCCAGCTCGGCTACATGTTCTTCGCCTGCGGCGTGGGCGCCTACGGGGCGGGCATCTTCCACCTCATGACGCATGCCTTCTTCAAGGCGCTGCTGTTCCTCGGCTCGGGCTCGGTGATCCACGCCATGCACCACGAGCAGGACATGCGCCACATGGGCGGCCTGAAGGACAAGATCCGCCAGACGCACGCCCTGATGTGGATCGGCACCCTGTCGCTGGCCGGCATCGGCCTGCCGTTCATCTTCGGCCACGGCATCGGCTTCGCCGGCTTCCACTCCAAGGACATGATCCTGGAGGCGGCCTTCGGCGCGCATTCGGGACCGGGCTTCTACGCCTTCTGGCTCGGCGTCGCCGGCGCCTTCATGACGGCGTTCTACTCGGCCCGCCTGATGTTCCTGACGTTCTATGGCAAACCGCATGATCACCATCACTACGAGCAGGCGCACGAATCGCCGATGGTGATGCTGATCCCGCTCTACGTGCTGGCGGCCGGCGCGGTGGTCGCCGGTTTCGTCGGCTACGGCATCTTCGTCGGCGACGGCTGGGAGGCGTTCTGGCGCGGCTCGATCGCCATGGCCTCGAGCAAGGAGGCGCTGCACCACGCGCACGAGGTGCCGTGGCTGGTCAAGCTGCTGCCGCTGCTGGTCGGCGTGGCCGGGCTGGCGCTGGCCTACCAGTTCTACGTGCGCTCCAAGGCCGGCCTGCCGCAGATGATGGCCAACGCCTTCCCGGCGATCTACCGCTTCTTCTACAACAAGTGGTATTTCGACGAGCTGTACGACGCCATCTTCGTGCGCCCGGCGCTGTGGCTGGGCGGCAATTTCTGGAAGAAGGGCGACGTCGGCATCATCGACGGCATCGGCCCGAACGGCATCGCCGCCGGCGCCGCCCGCATGTCGCGCATCCTGGGCCGGGCGCAGAGCGGCTATCTCTACCACTACGCATTTGCCATGCTGATCGGCGTCGCCCTGCTGGTCACGTGGTACATGCTCTCGCGCGGGCGCTAGATCATGTCGAGCTGGCCGATCCTGTCGCTCGTGACCTTCCTGCCGCTCGTCGGGGCGGCGTGGATCCTGCTGGTCTGCCGCGACGACGACACCGGCGCCAAGAACGCCCGCCACGCGGCGCTGTGGACGTCGCTGGTCACCTTCCTGGTGTCGCTGGCGCTGTGGGCCAAGTTCGATCCGAGGAACCCCGGCTTCCAGTTCGTCGAGCGCATCGACTGGGTGCCGGCCTACGGCATCGCCTACCACATGGGCATCGACGGCATCTCGATGTTCTTCGTGCTGCTGTCGACCTTCCTGACGCCGCTGTGCGTGCTGGCGAGCTGGGCGGCGATCGAGAAGCGCGTGCGCGAGTACATGGTCGCCTTCCTGGTGCTCGAGACCCTGATGGTCGGCATGTTCTGCGCGCTCGACTTCGTGGTCTTCTACCTGTTCTTCGAGGGCGTGCTGATCCCGATGTTCCTGATCATCGGGGTGTGGGGCGGCAAGGACCGCGTCTACGCCGCCTTCAAGTTCTTCCTCTACACGCTGGCCGGCTCGGTGCTGATGCTGCTGGCCATCATTGCCATCTACTGGCAGGTCGGCAGCACCGACGTCGTCGAGGCGATGAACTTCAAGAAGCTGTCGTTCGAGTGGCAGTTCTGGCTGTGGCTGGCGTTCTTCGCATCGTTCGCGGTCAAGGTGCCGATGTGGCCGGTGCACACCTGGCTGCCCGACGCGCATGTGCAGGCGCCAACCGCCGGCTCGGTGATCCTGGCCGGCGTGCTGCTGAAGATGGGCGCCTACGGCTTCCTGCGCTTCTCGCTGCCGATCATGCCGCTGGCGTCGGAATACTTCGCGCCGCTGGTCTTCGGCCTGTCCTGCATCGCCGTCGTCTACACCTCGCTGGTGGCGCTGGTGCAGGAGGACATGAAGAAGCTGATCGCCTACTCGTCGGTGGCGCATATGGGCTTCGTCACCATCGGCATCTTCGTGGTCAACGCCCAGGGCGTGCAGGGCGCCATCTTCCAGATGCTGAGCCACGGCGTGGTGTCGGCGGCGCTGTTCCTGTGCGTCGGCGTCGTCTACGATCGCCTGCACACCCGCGAGATCTCGGCCTATGGCGGCCTCGCCAGCAACATGCCGAAATACGCCCTGGTGTTCATGGTCTTCACCATGGCCAGCGTCGGGCTGCCCGGCCTGTCCGGCTTCGTCGGCGAGCTGCTGGTGCTGGTCGGCGCCTTCAAGGCCAACACCTGGGTGGCGACCCTGGCGGCCACCGGCATGATCCTGGGCGCCGCCTATGCGCTGTGGCTCTACCGCAAGGTCGTGTTCGGCACCATCACGCGCGAAAGCGTCCGGGCGATGACCGACATGAACCTGCGCGAAGTGGCGGTGTTCGCGCCGCTGGTGCTGGTGACGATCTGGATGGGCATCTATCCCGCGTCGTTCCTCGACGTGATGGACGCCTCGGTGGGCAAGCTGATCGCCGACTACCAGGCGGCGTTGAAGGCGGCCAAGGCGACCGCCATGCTGGGTCGGTGAGAATCATGGCGACGGGAATGGACAACTGGACCTTGGCGGCGCCCGAGATCTTCCTCGCCGCCGCCGCGATGGTCGTGCTGCTGGTCGGCGTCTTCCGCGGCGAGAAGGGCGCCGACCTGGTGTCGTGGCTGTGCGTCGCCAGCCTCGGCGTCGCCGTCTTCCTTGTGCTGCGGCTGGACCACGGCATGGCGTTCCACGACCTGTTCCTGGTCGACGCCTTCACCAAGGTGATGAAGGTGCTGTCGCTGCTGGCGGCCGGCATCGCCATCGTCATGTCGCGCAGCTACTTCCTGCGGGCCGGCACGTGGCGCTTCGAGTTCCCGGTGATCGTGCTGCTGGCGACGCTGGGCATGCTCATCATGATCTCGTCCAACGATCTGATGACGCTGTATCTCGGGCTGGAGATGCAGTCGCTGGCGCTCTATGTGACGGCGGCGTTCCAGCGCGACGATGCGCGCTCGACCGAGGCCGGCCTGAAGTACTTCGTGCTGGGCGCCGTCGCCTCCTGCATGATGCTGTACGGCTCGTCGCTGGTGTACGGCTTCGCCGGCACCACCAGCTTCCCCGGACTGGCGCGCGGTTTCTTGGCCGGACAGGCGTCGACCGGGGCGGTGATCGGCCTGGTCTTCGTGCTGGCCGGCCTGACCTTCAAGGTCTCGGCCGTGCCGTTCCACATGTGGACGCCGGACGTCTACGAGGGCGCGCCGACGCCGGTGACGGCGTTGTTCGCGGTCGCCCCCAAGATCGCGGCGCTGTCGCTGATCGTCTCGGTGGTGATGGGACCGTTCCGTCCGCTGCTGGTGCAGTGGCAGCAGATCCTGGTGGCGGTGGCCATCCTGTCCAGCCTGTGGGGCGCCTTCGCGGCGGTCCGGCAGGAGAACATCAAGCGCCTGATGGCCTACTCCTCCATCGGCAACATGGGCTACGTGCTGCTCGGCCTGGCGGCGGGCACCGAGGAGGGCGTGCGCTCGGTGGTGGTCTACATGATCATCTACCTGGCGATGAACGTCGGCACCTTCGCCTGCATCCTCTCGATGCGGCGCAAGGGCGCCATGGTCGAGCGCATCGCCGACCTGGCCGGCCTGGCGCAGCGTCAGCCGGGCATGGCGCTGGCCCTGATGCTGTTCATGTTCTCGATGGCCGGGATCCCGCCGCTGGCCGGCTTCTTCGGCAAGCTCAACGTCTTCCTCGCCGCCATCAACGCCGGCTTGTACGTGCCGGCCGCGATCTCGGTGCTGGCCTCGGTGGTGGCGGCCTACTACTACGTGCGCATCATCAAGGTGATGTACTTTGACGAGCCGGCCGAGGCGTTCGACCGGCCGGTCGAGCGCGATATGGCCGTCGTCATGCTGGCCGCCGCCCTGTTCCTGTTCCCGATTTTCCCGGTCTTCCAGGCGCCGTTCCTCGACGGCGCCCAGGCCGCCGCCAAGACGTTCTTCGGCCGATGAGCGTGCCGGTCCTCCCCGCGGGATGGACCGTCGTTGCCTTCGACAGCATCGGCAGCACGAACGACGAGGCATTGCGGCGCGCCGCGGCGGGGGCGCCGGAGGGCACCGTCGTTACCGCTCGGCGCCAGGAAGGCGGCCGCGGTCGCCGCGGCCGCGTCTGGACCTCGCCGCCCGGCAACGCCTACAGCTCCGTCATTCTGCGGCCGGGCTGTCGCGCCGACAAGGCGGCGCAACTGGGGTTCGTGACCGCGCTGGCGGTCTGCGACGCCGCCGTTGTCGGGCTGCCGGTCTCGCGCATCGTGCGCCTGAAGTGGCCCAACGACGTGCTGGTCGATGGCGCCAAGATCGCCGGCATCCTGCTGGAATCGGCCGGCGGCGCCGACGGGCGGGTCGAGCCCGTGGGCCGCGGTACCGGCAGCAACGGGG
>JAHCJT010000325.1 GCA_026126245.1 Alphaproteobacteria bacterium | reverse complement strand
TTCATGTCGAGCGCGATCGAGCGCGACAGGCCGACGATGCCCATCTTGGCCGCCGAGTAGTTGGCCTGGCCGAAATTGCCGACCAGCCCGGACGTGGAGGTGAAGTGCACGAAGGCGCCGGACTTCTGCTCCTTGAAGTAGTTGGCCGCGGCCCGCGAGGTGTTGAACGCGCCGTTGAGGTGCACGTCGATCACCTGCTTCCAGTCGAGGTGGCTCATGCGGTGGAAGATGCGGTCGCGCAGGATGCCGGCGTTGTTGATGACGCCGTCGATCTTGCCGAAATTCTCGACCGACTGCTTGATCATCGCCTCGGCGGCGGCCGGATCGGCGACGCTGCCGTAGTTGGGGATGGCGACGCCGCCGAACGCCTTGATCTCCTCGCACACCTTCTGCGCCGGCGTCTGGCTGCCGGCGCCCTCGCCGTCGACCGCGCCGCCGAGATCGTTGACCACAACCTTGGCGCCTTCCCTGGCGCACAGAATCGCCATTTCGCGGCCGATGCCGCCGCCGGCGCCGGTCACCAGCACCGCCTTGCCCTTCAACATGTCCGCCATCGTGTCCTCCCTGCGACAAAACGAACCGTCGCCCGCGTTCTAGCCCATGGCCGGCACCGCGCGCACTGCGATTTGCGCATAGCGTCTCCTGGAGCTGTCGCGCGTCCGCCGCCGCACCGCTACGCGATACGCGCCGCGGCGCGGCGCAGGAACCAGGCGCTGACCGCGCCGCCCAGCGCGAACGGCAACAGACCGATGACCAGCGGCATGGGCACGCCGCAGGCGACGCTGGTGCAGCCGACCCAGGTGCCGACCAGCGGGACATCGGTGGCATGGCCGCCCAGGCCGGTCAGCACCGCGACCGCGACGGTGCCGAGCGCGCCGATGCCCATCTGCGCCAGGCCGAACAGCGACGAGGCCGTGCCGGCCAGACGCGGATGCAGGCCGACCGCGCCGGCGCTCGCGGTCGGCACGACAATGCCGGAGCCGAACGACGCCAGCGCATGCGGCGCGACGATCGTCCACCAGGCCAGCGTGCCGTGGAGCGCCGCCACCCCCATCCCGACCAGCGCCGCGATATGGCAGACGGTCGCGGCCTGCAGGATACGAGGCGCCGCAAAACGGCCGACCAGGACCTGGTTGCAGACGCCACCCGCCGTGAAGCCGCTCACCGAGAACAGCGCCAGCAGGCCGAATTCGCGCGGCGTGAAGCCCAGCCGGTCCTGCAGGATGAACGGCGTGCCGGCGATCATCCCGAAATTGATCGCGAACGAGAAACCCATGGTCAGCACGTAGCCGACGAACAACCGGTCGCCCAGCATCGCGCGGCTGCCGCGCAGCAGCGCGCCAAAATCCAGATCGGCGCTGCGATGCCGGTTGGTCTCCGGCAGCCCCAGCGCGACAACGACCAGCAGCAGACAGGAGAAGCCCGCCAGCACCCAGAACGTCGCGGTCCAGCCGAAGCGTTCGCCGAGATAGCCGCCGACGGTCGGAGCGATCGCCGGCGAAATGTTGAGCGCCAGGGAGATCCAGCCGATGACCTTGGGCAGCTCGCGGTAGTCGTAGGCATCGCGCGCCAGGGCGCGACCGATCACCACGCCGGCGCAGGCGCCGACGCCCTGCAGGAAGCGCTGGCCGATCAGGCTCGCGATGCTGTGGGCGTAGATGCAGCCGACCGTGGTCGCGGTGAAGAACAGCAGGCCGCCCAGCAGCACGGGACGGCGCCCGAAGCGGTCGCTGAGCGGGCCGTAGACCAGCTGCCCCAGCGCGAAGCCCAGCATGTAGGTCGTCAGCGTCAGCTTGACGTCGTCGGCGCCGGCATCCAGCGACGCACCAATCAGCGGCATCACCGGCGTGTAGATGCTCATGGTCAGCGGGCTGAACGAGCTCAGCGCCACCAGCAGCACGATGTAACCCGCCGAGCGGGGCGCGATGCGCACGCGGCCGCTCTACCGGCCGGCCGCTTCCGCCGCGCCCTCGGCGGCGAAATCGCCGCCCGGCGCCGCCGCGCCGCCGTCGGGGCCATACATCTTCGGATAGTACTGGCGGAAAGCCGCCCGGATGGTGTCGAACGGGATGTCGGCATAGACCCCGCGATAGGCGAGGTACTCCATGTGCCGCCGGCCCTCGAGGTCGAAGGGGTGATAGATCGAGTCGGCCCGGCCATCCCAGTCGAGCGGCTTGAGCCGGAACTTGTCGGTCAGCTCCTTGTTGAAGGCCGGCGTTGCCTTCAGCCAGCGGCCACCGAGCCAGACGTCGGTGTAGCCGTGGAAATAGAAGGTGTCGCTGCCCATCCAGTCGCGCAGCCGCTGCGTCGTCATGTGGTTGCGCACGTCGGCGTAGCCCAGCCGCGCGGCGATGCCGACCGCGCGGCAGGCCGCGGCCATCAGCCCGGCCTTGTTGACGCAGTAGCCATGGCGCGCCTGCAGGCAGGCGCTGGCGACATAGGCCTGGCGCCGCATCGGCGTGCCGTAGGGATCGTAGCGCAGCCCGTCGCGCACCGCGTAGTAGAGCCGCACCGCCTGCTCGACCGGATCGCGGGCACCGCCGATCGCGTCGCGGGCGAACGCGACGACCGCCGGATGATCGCTGTCGACCAGCGCCGCCGGCTGCAGGTAGTCCTCAAAGCGGGCGCCGTCCATGACGGTACCGTCGGAGTCAAAGGTGCGCAGGTCGGGCCCGGTCATGGCCAGCACATGGCAAGCGGTGCCGCGCCCGTCAAGAAAGTGCCGTTCACGGCCGCCCTGCGTTTTCGCCGCCGGCGTGGCTACTGCCGGACAAGGATGCCGCGACGCGGCGGATTGCAGGTCCGGCTGTCTCGGTCCTGCCAGACCTCCAGCCGGTCGGCGCCGAGGAACTTGCCGAGCATGGGAATACGCTGCAGCCGGTCGTCGCCGACGCGGGCGCGATGCTCGACAACGAACCGCAGCTCGTTGCCGGCGCGCGTGCCCGAAATCGTGACCGGCGTCTGCGACGTGACGGCCAGCGTGCCGCCGCCGCCCACGCGGGTACCGTCGATCGCAAGCTCCAGCATCACGGCAACGCAGTCGGCACCGCCGCCACTGGCTCGCCCCACGAACCGCTCGCCTGCCAGCGCCGCGCCGCCGGCCAACAGGCCGCTCACCAGAGTTGCAAGCATCAGTACCGCTCGTCGCATGGCCGCGCCTCACTTCGCGGGCGTCACCAGGAAATGCAGCTGGGCGGCGCCGACCGGTTTGGCGCGGTCGTCCTGCCACGCCTCGACGGCGACGCTGGCGACCCGTCGCCCCAGCTTGGTGAAATTGGCCCGCGCCAGGGTATCCATCGGCCGGCCCGACCGCAGAAAGTCGACGGTGATGTTGATGATGCGCGGCAGCGCGGCGTTGTCCATCTCCCACAGCAGGTGGAAGATGGCGGCGGTTTCAAGCAATGCGCCGATCGTGCCGCCGTGCAGCGCCGGCAGGTGCGTGTTGCCGATCAACGTCGGGGCGTAACGCATGCGCGTCAGCAGCTCGCCGGTGGTGTTCTCCGGCGCGATGTTCATCCAGCTCGCATAGGGAATGGCCGCCGCCAGCCGCGACAGGTCCTTGGCCTGACGCGCTTCGGCCAGCTTGTCCAGCAGCTGGCTCATCGTGCCTTCCCCTTGTCGCTGACCGCCGTGCGGGCGGCCGGCGCGCCCATGGCCGGCATGCCCTTGGTCGCCATCATGAAGGTGCCGGCCGACGAGGCGATGGGATCGGCCGGATCGCCGTGATGCGCCACGGCGCGGGTGAAGGCGACGTTGCTGGTCAGGCGCACGCACTCGGCGTCGGCCAGCACCGGCTGCCCCGGCGTCGCCGGATGCACATAGTCGATGCGCAAGTCGAGCGTCGCAAACGGCTGCGGCCTGGTCATCATCGTCGCCACTGCCATGCCGCTGCAGGCGTCGAGCATGGCGGTGATGGCGCCGCCGTGCAGCACGCCGGTCTCCGGGTTGCCCACCAGGTACGGTTGCCAGTCCAACCGCATCGAGGCGCCGCCCTTGCGGACGGACAGCACGACAATGCCCAGCGCCTTGTTGTGCGGGATGGTGTCGGAAAACAGTTTCTGGAACAGCTCGAGCTTGTCGCCCGGCACCATCTCGAACATGGTTTTCGGGTTGGCGTCGTCCTTCATTGCGTGACCCGGTTGCGCCCGCCGCATGGCACTACAGACCCATCTGCCGGGCGGCAAGGTCCCTCATGATTTCCTGCGAGCCGCCGCCGATCGACATGACCTTGGTCTCGCGATAGATGCGCTCGACCTTGCCGCCGCGCAGGTAGCCGGCACCGCCCAGGATCTGCATCGCCTCGTTGGCGACCCATTCCAGGGTCGTCGTGGCAAGGTTCTTCAGCATGCAGATCTCGGCCACCGGCCGTTCGCCCTGATGCACGCGCCATGCCAGACTTTCCAAGGTCGCCTTCACCGCGTTCACCTTCATCGCCATGTCGACGATCTTGTGGCGGATAACCTGGTTGGCGATCAGCGGCTTGCCGAAGGTATGTCGTTCGCGCGCATAGGCGATGGCTTCGTCGAGGCAGACCCTGGCGAAGCCGCAGGCGCCGGCCGACATGCCCAGCCGCTCCTGGTTGA
>JAHCJT010000324.1 GCA_026126245.1 Alphaproteobacteria bacterium | reverse complement strand
CAGGCGGCGCCGGTGGCGCCGAGCGCCTGTTGCAGGGCCAGCACGTCCGGCCCGGTGCAGCCGACGACCAGCACGCGCGGCGCCGCGGCACTGGCCGGCGGCGGGGTGGTTGGCAGGTCGGCCGCACCGGCATCGCCGGCGATCGCCTGCCGCGCCAGGCCGTAGTAGTGCAGCCGCGCCGGCATGTTGAACTCGCCGCCGTTGACCCGCCGGGTCAGCGCCCGGAAGTCGCCGCCGTCGGCGATCTCGTTGCAGCCGTTGGCCTGCCAGAAATGCGCCGCCGATTTGCAGCCGCCCTCCGGCGTCAGCAGGTAGTCGGGATCGGTGTCGGCCGGCAGGCCGACGGCGCGGAAGAAACGCTCGTAGTTGCCGCGGCCGGTGAGCTGCATCGGCCCCCTGCCCCGGAATTTCCAGCCGTCGCCAGGCTGCGTGTTGCCCAGCCGGTAGCCGGGCGCGCGGTTGGCGTCGGCGTAGATGACGTTGGCGATCGCCTCAGGCCCGCGCGCCGCCAGGGCGTCGGCGGCGGCGCGGCCGGAGAAGAGCCCGCCGAACAGCTCGTACAGCCGCGCGCCGGAATAGTTCAGGTTCTCGGATTGCACCTGCAGCTCGCCGGTCTCCTCGGCGATGGTGGCGAGGAACATCTCGATGCGGTGGTCGCGGTCGATGGCGTGCGCCGTCATCTCGGCGTTGAGCGGCGCCAGCCAGGCGGCGAGCCGGCCGGCGGCATGGGCGCGCGGCATCACGATCGCGAGCTGGTCGGCGGAAACGAGCATGGCGTGTCCTCGCCTGAAGAGTCAGACGGTGCGGCGCTGGCGCAGGCGGTGCAGCATCATGCCGGCGACGCCAGCGTTGAGCGCGACCTGGCTGACGTCCAGCGACTCCGGCGGCAGGGCGTTGGTGAACGCCGCCCCGACCGTGAGCGACGCCACGCAGACGCGCAGCCATAGCGGCTGCCCGCGGGCGCGCTCGACCAGCAGGCGCAGCCCGCAGGCGATGATGGTCAAGGTCGCGGCGGCGTTGCCCAGCCACAGCAGCGCAGTCACGGCGCGCCTCCGCCGGAGCGCCGGCGCAGCAGGTCGAGCAGCCGGCCGGGATCCTCGCGCAGCCAGTCGGCGAAGCGCAGCACCAGCTCGACCAAGGTCATGCTCAGCAGGCCGACGACGAAGCCCATGGCGCGCTCGACCGGGCCGTCGGCCGGCGCCGGCATCGCCAGCATCACCAGCGGCGTCAGGTAGCCGGCCGACAGCGCGCCCATCAGCACCAGGCCGACCGCCCGCTTCCAGCCGATCGGGTTGGACTGGCCGAGGAACACGACGCGCGCCACGCCACCGGCCAGCCCGGCCAGCGCCGTGCTCAGCTTGACGCCGAGCGAGGCCGCGATGTCAGCCGCGTCCATCGCCGTCTCCCGAGCCGTGGCCTTCGCCGCTCGCCGGCGCCGCACCGCGCGCCCGCGGCGCTGTCTGGCCGCGCCGCGCATGGTCCGGCTGACGCAACGGCACGACGCGCCTGATCCAGGCGCGCGGAATCGCGGTCGGCGAATCGCCGTACTGGTCGGCCGACAGGTTGGGGCAGATCACGACCCGCTCGGGCGCGTCGACGATCAGCCACCCGACGGACCGCACCAGCACCGGCTCGCAGTGGGCACGAATGTCGTCGAGCTTCGACCAACCGGCAAACCGATCCGGCAACCCGGCGGCGTCGATCCATTCGATTAGTGCTAATCGCATGTGATCAGGCCCACGAAAGAACTAATTCTTGAAGTGACGCACTTAGATTTCGTACTGCCCATTCAAGAGCAAGACATACCCGTTACCGCCGGGATAGGTCGTGTCGTACTTCGTAATCGTACATATCGGGGTGCCGACCCATATCTGTCCTCGCACAACCCAACCAGCAACCGCACGCTCAAGACCGTTGAAGACGGCGCCCTGGCTCGGTGTGCTAGGAAGCGAAGCGGTGATGAAGCCAGATGCCGTACCGTTGGTCGTGATCGTGATCTCCATCTGAACGAAGACAATATTGCCGAGGGTCAAGTGTCTTCCGGTCGCCGACACGCTGGTGAACGAGCCAGCCTGTGGTGTGATCACTGGCGTATAGCTCTGCCACTTCGGGATGAAGCCTGCGTCACCCCGCATATACATCGCGCAGCGCCAATTGCCGCTGCCCTCCGACACGAACAGCGCCGTGTCGCCGGCGACAGTGGTGATGTCGGCGGCGGTCGGCAGGATCAGGCTCGTCGCGTTGTGGGTCAGGGTCAGCGCGCCGGCGAAGCGCACCAGCCGCCAGGTGCCGGCCTGCACCGTGCCCAGCGCCGTGATCGTGGTGGTGCCGGTGATGGTGACGTAGTTGCCGCCGGCGGCGCCGATGTCGGTGGTGGCGGCCGAGGCGATGTCGGCGCCCCTGGCCCAGTTCTGCGCCGCCGCAAACGCGTTGGTGGCGTCGAGCCGCGGCAGGTTGGCGCGCTGCAGCGCGATCCAGCTCGTCGTGCCGCCCCTGGCCGCCAGGGTCGCGGTCTCGTGCTGCACGGAAAGCGAAATCGACGTGGCGCCGTTGATCGTGTCGCTGGCGGCGCGCGCGACGACGACGGCATTGGCCGAGGCGTCGGTCTTGGCCACCGCCAGCTTGAAGTCGCCGGCGCTGGCGATCGACGGCAGGGTGATGGTCGCCGCCCCGCCGCTGGCGTCGACCAGGATCAGCGCCCCCTCGTCGTCGGGCACCACGCTGTAGCTGGCGCTCTTGCTGAGCACGGTGTCGAACAGCATGCCGGTCACCGGCTCCGACTGCCCGAACACCAGGTCGCTGACGCCGATGGTGATCGGATCGGCGCTCTGCAGGTAGAACTCGCGGCGGCGGTTGGTGGCGCCGGACGTGACGAAGATCTTGGTGCCCGACACGATGTCGCGGCTGGCGTCGAAATCCTCGGCCCGCGTCCAGCCGCCGGCCGCCGCCTTGTAGACGCCGTTGTCGGCCGCCGTCGCCTGGTCCTTGACCAGCACGCGGTCGTCGCTCGCCAGCGTCACGCCGTCGACGCTCTGCAGGCCCGACAGCGCAATGGCGCCGGTGGTGGCGACGCGGCACGGCGTCTTGAACGCCCTGGACGAGCGTACGCCTTCCAGATCGTCGATGACGATGCTGCTCATGTCGGCTCCCGGAATCGCAATGGCCGCCCCCCGGGCGGCCCGATGTGTTGATGATGCGTACGGTGCCCGGACCGGCCGGCGCCGGCCCGACCCCGTCAGGGCGCAGTGCGCGTGCCGTCCACGGCAGGCGCCACCAGGCCGCCATCGTCGCGAGCGGCTGCCGGCACCCGAGACGCGCCCACGCACCGCGTAGCGTGATGTGCGGACCGGCGACGACGGCGGCCGCGCGCGCCGCCGCGGCGAGACGGCCTTAGTCGATCAGACCTGCATTGCGGGCACGTATCATCAGGGAATCAATCCATTCATTGTCCGATGCATTGCGCAAGACATCGCCAAGCGGCCATCCGGGAGCCGACTCGATCGCCCGGACCAGCGGCCATGCCAGACCGTAACACGAGTCCTGTCCAAACAGCTTGGCCAGCGCGCGTGCCTCTTCGTCAGTGACTGGCAGCTCGATCTTGTCGAGCAGCGCTCCATATGCGTCGACCGTTTCCGGCTCCACATTATCCTCATCCGGCAGAGGTCCGAACTTGATCAGCTCCTCAATCGCCGCCTGCATCGATGCGCCCTCGCTTGACTCGGCGACTCCAAATCGGGCCGCATCAGGATCACTCGTGCCCCTCGGCCAGGTCACTCTGGTCCCGACACCCGTTCGATCCGGAAAACAAGCTTGTCGAAGTTGGTGTCGAATCCAATATCGTTGCAGCGGTAGCGTCGGCCCGCGGGCAGCTCCTCGACCAGCATGCCGGACGACCAAGCCTGCGAGTCTGACCCGGTTCCGCTGTCCCATACATTGTGCAGATGGAGCAGCCCGTTATACGTGTGGCACTCGATCGTCACCGTTTCGGGTGCCGTGTCCCGCCACAGTTCAACGCTCGGGCATTTCATGCCGTCCACGATAAGGAATCTGTCCGTCCTCACGAAGACACCTTGCCGCCACGGTGAGTTGCTGGCCTCAAACACCACATGCAGACGTTCGCCGTCCTTGATCGGGAAGACGTCGATCATGGCGACATCAGGTCGTCCCCTTTCCTGGAACACCTTGCTCACTAGCCGTCGAGGTGGAAGCTCGAACCTAGCCATCATCGTCGTCCTCGGGTCGTGGACCCCGCGGCTCCACCGACCGCCAGCGCCAGCCAAAGCCTCAGCGACCTGCAGGCCCGGCTGTCGTTTCAAGACCGTCGCCGATTGACACCAGGACTATGTGCCGGTCGGCCTGGTCATTTCAATGTCAGCCAGCAACAGGTTGTACAAGTCGCCGTTGAGTGGAGGTTCGTTGCCATGCCGCAGTTCAAATTCGTCTTGTCCGTGGGGAATATGAAGGCCATCGATGACCGAAAGGATTCTGACTGCGGTGTCGACACAAACTTGCCGCATGATTTCGAACAGCACTTCCTTTTGCTGCGACGTCAGGCTGCCGAAAAGCGTCAGCGCTCGCTTGAAATACGGATCCGAT
>JAHCJT010000323.1 GCA_026126245.1 Alphaproteobacteria bacterium | reverse complement strand
CGCGAAGATCGACGTCGGCGCGGCGTTGAACGACGAGGATACGGTGCGCGGCCGGTCGCTGGCTGCCCTGCGCCGCGCCAATGAGAAGGAAAAGCGCAAGCTCTACAGCGCCGAGCCGGCTCAGAAGGTCTATCGCGAGGTCACCATCCCCGAGACGATCACGGTGCAGGAACTCGCCAACCGCATGAGCGAACGCGGTGCCGACGTGATCCGCACGCTGATGAAGATGGGTCAGCTCGTGACCATCAATCACGCGCTGGACGCGGATACCGCCGAGCTGGTCGTGTCGGAGATGGGCCATACGCCCAAGCGCGTCGCCGAAGGCGATATCGAAGTCGGCCTGGGCAGCGATCTGGACGCGGCCGAGGCGCTGCGACCGCGGCCGCCGGTGGTCACCATCATGGGCCACGTCGACCATGGCAAGACGTCGCTGCTCGATGCGTTGCGCGAGACCGACGTGGCCGGCCACGAGGCCGGCGGCATCACGCAGCACATCGGCGCCTATCAGGTGAACCTGCCGTCGGGCCAGAAGATCACCTTCCTCGACACGCCGGGCCACGAGGCGTTTACCGCCATGCGCGCCCGCGGCGCCAAGGTGACCGACATCGTCGTGCTGGTGGTGGCGGCGGATGACGGCATCATGCCGCAGACCATCGAAGCCATCGCGCACGCCAAGGCGGCCAAGGTGCCGATGATCGTCGCCATCAACAAGATCGACAAGCCGGGCGCCGACGCCGCGCGCGTGCGCCAGGCCCTGCTGCAGCACGAGGTGCAGGTCGAGGAGTTCGGCGGCGACGTGCAGTCGGTCGAAGTCTCGGCGCTGAAGAAGACCAATCTCGACCGGCTGGAGGAGGCGATCCTGCTGCAGGCCGAGGTGCTCGACCTGAAGGCCAACCCCGAACGCGCCGCGGAAGGTACGATCGTGGAGGCCAAGCTCGATCCGGGCCGCGGCTCGGTGGCGACCGTGCTGGTGCAGCGCGGCACGCTGCGGACTGGCGACGTGTTCGTCGCCGGCGCCGTCTGGGGCCGCGTGCGGCGTCTGGTCGACGACCGCGGCAACAGCGTCGACGCGGCCGGACCGGCCTATCCGGTCGAGGTGCTGGGTCTGAACGGCACGCCCGAGGCGGGCGACGAGTTCCACGTCGTCGACACCGAAGGCCGCGCCCGCGAGATCGCCGACTACCGCGCCCGCCGCGACCGGCAGGCACAACTGGCCAAGGCGGCCGGCGGCCGCGGCACGCTGGAGGAGATGCTGGCTGGCATCCGCGAGGGCACGGCCAAGGAACTGCCGGTGGTGGTCAAGGCCGACGTGCAGGGCTCGGTCGAGGCGATCGCCGCTTCGCTGGCCAAGCTGTCGACCGACAAGGTCGCGGTGCGCGTGCTGTATTCCGGCGTCGGCGGCATCAACGAGTCCGACATCACCCTGGCGCGTGCCAGCAAGGCGCTGATCATCGGCTTCAACGTGCGCGCCAACCCGCAGGCGCGCGAGCTGTCGCGGCGCGACAAGGTCGAGATCCGCTACTACTCGATCATCTACAACGTGGTCGACGACGTGCGGGCCCTGATGACCGGCCTGCTCGAGCCGACCTACAAGGAAAGCTTCCTGGGCAACGCCGAGATCCGCCAGGTGTTCAAGATCACCAAGGTGGGCAACGTCGGCGGCTGCTACGTCACCGAAGGCCAGGTCAAGCGCGGCGCCAAGGTGCGCCTGCTGCGCGACAACACCGTCATTCACGAAGGCACGCTCAAGACGCTCAAGCGCTTCAAGGACGAGGTGCGCGAGGTCGGTGCCGGCTTCGAGTGCGGCATGGCGTTCGAGAACTACGAGGACATCCGCGAAGGCGACATCATCGAGTGCTTCGACGTCGAGGAAATCCGGCCGACGCTGTAGCGGCATACCTTCTCCCCGCCGCGGCGGGGAGAAGGTCGAGATCGAGCATCACCGCCATGTCCCGCCATCGTCGCACCGATCGCGCCCGCAGCGCCGATCCCACCGGACGGCCGAAATCGCCGCGCCAGCTGCGCGTCGGCGAAGAGCTGCGCCACGGCTTGGCCGCCGTGCTCGAACGCGGCGACATGCGCGATCCCGACCTGCGGGGCGTCTCCATCACCGTCACCGAGGTCGACGTCAGCCCCGACCTGCGCAGCGCCACGGCCTTCGTCGTGCCGCTGGGCAGCGCCGAGCGCGAGCGGCTAATGGCGGCGCTGCATCGCGCGGCACCGTATTTCCGGGGCCAGCTGGCGCAGAAGGTCGAGCTGCGCTACGCGCCGGAGCTGCGCTTCGAGTTCGATCGCAGTTTCGATCATGCGCATCGCATCGACGAACTGCTGCACTCGCCGGACGTGGCTCGTGATCTGGAGCCGTCCGACGAGGGCGAGGGCCCGGACAAGGCGTGAGGCACGCCCCGCGGCTTCGGTCGCCGTGCGCGACGTTGCGGTAGGGGCCGGCCCATGGCGAAACGGCGCGGCCAGAAGATCGACGGCTGGCTCAACCTCGACAAGCCGGTCGGCCTGAGTTCGGCCCAGGCCGTGGCCCGCGCGCGCCGATTGTTTGGCGCCGCCAAGGTCGGTCATGGCGGCACGCTCGATCCGCTGGCCAACGGCGTGCTGCCGATCGCCTTTGGCGAGGCCACCAAGACCGTGGCCTGGGTGATGGACGGGCCCAAGGAATACCGCTTCACCTTGCGCTTCGGCGTGGCCACGGCGACCGACGATGCCGAGGGCGCGGCGATTGCCACCTCCGACGTGCGGCCGGCCGATACCGAGCTGGTGCAGATCCTGAGTCGCTTCCGGGGATCAATCGTGCAGCGGCCGCCCGTCTTTTCGGCCCTGAAGGTGGCGGGACAACGGGCCTATGCCCAGGCCCGGGCCGGCGTGGCGGTCACCCTGGCGCCGCGACGGGTCGATGTTTTGGCCTTCGAGTTTCTTGAAAGAACTGACACGGATAACGCCATCTTGTGGGTCCGCTGCGGCAAGGGCACCTACATCCGGGCGCTGGCCCGCGATATTGCGGAAGCGCTGGGTACCGTCGGGCATGTGGCGGCGCTGCGGCGGACGGCCTGCGGGCCGTTCCGGGAGGCCGACGCCATAACGCTCGACAGGCTGGCTGCGGCCGCAGCCGGCCAGCCGACACCGGAGGGGGGCAAAGAGGCGGCAAATCAGCTTTCCCCTCCCCCCGATTTGGGGCATACATCCGCGCTCTTCGGGTATCTGCGGCCCGTCGCGACCGCGCTGGACGACATCCCGGCGCTGGCCCTGACGGATCGCGAAGCGACCCGGTTGTCCCAGGGGATGACCGTGACGCTGTCCGAAGAAGCCCGCGCCGGGCTCGATCCGGCGGGGGCCGGCCGCCGCCCGGCGGCGCCGATCGGGACGATGTCGCCCGCCGAGGAATCGGCCGAGCCCGGCACGCATGCCCGACGCGGCATGGTGCGGGCCATGGCAGGGGACAGGCTGGTGGCGATCGCCCGGATCGACGCAGGGTTGGTGCGTCCGGTGCGCGTCCTCAACCTCTGATTCGGGAGTCCCCGATGTCGATCACCGCCGAGCGCAAAACCGATCTGCTCAAGCAGTACGCCGTCAAGGACGGCGACACGGGCTCGCCCGAAGTGCAGGTCGCCCTGCTCAGCGAGCGCATCAACAACCTCACGGAGCACTTCAAGAGCCACGTGAAGGACCACCATTCGCGGCGCGGTCTGCTGAAAATGGTCAGCCAGCGCCGCCGACTCCTGGACTACCTGAAGTCCAGGGACGCCAAGCGGTACGAGGGATTGATCGATCGCCTCGGGTTGCGCCGCTAGGTACAGGGCCCCGTCGCCACGACGGGGCCTTTTCGCGTCGGCGAGGCCGGTTCCCCGAGGAAACGGTCGGCGTCGCCGGCTTTGTCAGAGCAACCGACGGGACGCGGGCGAGAGCGAATCGTCCCGTCGGTCCCGGTTCCGCATGGGGCGGCACCGGGCGGCCAGCGTCGCGGGGGCGTTCGGCCGGTTGGGAAAGGAAAGATGAAGATGTTTGACGTGTACAGAAAGGAACTCGACTGGGCCGGTCGCAAGCTGGTCCTCGAAACGGGCAAGATCGCCCGTCAGTCCGACGGCGCCGTGATGGCGCATCTGGGCGGCACCTCGGTGCTGGCCGCCGTCGTGGCGTCCAAGGAGGCGAGGCCGGGAATCGATTTCTTCCCCCTCACCGTCAACTACCAGGAGAAGGCGTTCGCCGCCGGCAAGATCCCGGGCGGCTTCTTCAAGCGAGAGGGTCGGCCCAGCGAAAAGGAGGTCCTGGTCTCGCGTCTGATCGACCGGCCGATCCGGCCGCTGTTCCATGAATCGTTCCGCAACGAGACGCTGGTCGTCGTCACCGTGCTGTCGCACGACATGGAGAATGACCCCGACATCGTCGCCATGATCGGCGCCTCGGCGGCGTTGACCATCAGCGGCATCCCGTTCCTCGGCCCGATCGCCGCGGCCCGGGTTGGCCGCATCGACGGCCAGTACGTCATCAACCCGACCCTGGCGCAGATGGAAGACAGCGAGCTCGATCTCGTCGTCGCCGGCACCAAGGAAGGCGTGCTGATGGTCGAGTCCGAGGCCAAGGAGCTGCCCGAGGACGTCATGCTCGGCGCCGTCATGGCCGGCCACAAGTCGATGCAGCCGGTGATCGACGCCATCATCCAGCTAGCCGAGCATTGCGCCAAGGAGCCGTGG
>JAHCJT010000322.1 GCA_026126245.1 Alphaproteobacteria bacterium | reverse complement strand
CCAGGGGTGGGCCCTGTCGCGCGTACCGCGCTACCTTTTCGACTGCCGCCCGCGGGGCTTCGCCGCCGCGCCGGCCTGGGCGGCGTCGGCCGACGACATCCATGTCATCATCACCGGCGGCCCCGGGGTCAAGATGACCTACGTGCCGCTGTGGGCCGGCGGCACCAGGACCGTGACGCGCCCGCTCGGCGCGCCGTAGCGCGCCGCATCCGCCGCCCGCGCCACGCCTATCAGGTGCGCCGTCGCATGACGCCGTCCGCCGCCCTCACGTTCCAAGACGTCACGCCACAGGACGAAGCGGCGCTGCTCGCGATGGCGCGCGCCTTCCATGCCGAGGACGGCCATGCGCTGAGCGCTGCCGGCGAACGCGCGGTACGCGCCGTCTGCGCCGGCGATGCCATGGCGCGCGCCTGGTTCCTGTGCGAGGGCGGCGTGCGCGTCGGTTACGCGGTGCTCAGTCTCGGCTTCAGCATCGAGCACGGTGGTCGCGACGGCTTCATCGACGATCTCTACCTGCTGCCACAGGCGCGCGGCCGCGGCCTGGGCAGGGCGGCGATCGACAGCCTCGAGCGCATCGCCGCCGGGCACGGCGTGCAGGCGCTGCATCTGGAGGTCGAGAGCAACAACGCGCGGGCCGCGGCGCTCTATCACCGGCGCGGCTATCGCGGCACCGGCCGCGGCCTGATGAGCAAGCGGCTGGCGCCGTAGGACGGCGTCTACTTGACGGCCATCAGCACCAGCAGGGCGGCGGCGGCGCACAGGATGGTCAGCCCGGCCACGCCGAGGCAGATCCAGCCACAGACCGTCAGTTGCGCATTGCTTGTGCCGACCGCCATCACGTTACCCCACCGCGTTGCTACGTTACTACGCGCGGCCCCTTTGCCGCGGGCGCACCATGCCGGTCGGCTGTGGGCGCAGGCAGAAATACCCGGCAAGTCAGCGCGAATAGCGCGCGAACCGCTTCATGGTGGACCAAACCCGGCGGGCGGCACTTGGTATAGTGGCGGTAACCGTTGGCCGGGCGGCGGTCCGTCCGGAGGACGCGACCGGCGCCGGCTAGGCCGCTAGTCTGGCGCCTGCGAGGGAGATTGCCATGGCCAAGCCGCCTCTGATCCTGGTGCCCGGCGTGCTGTGCGACGAGGATTTGTGGCGCGACCAGCTGCCGGCGCTGGCGCCGCACGCCGAGGTCGCGATCACCATGGAGCAGACGCGGCACGACACCGTGCCGGCGATCGCCGCCGCCATCCTGGCCGCGGCACCGCCACGCTTCGCGCTGGCCGGCCTGTCGATGGGCGGCATGATCGCGCTGGAGATCATGCGCCAGGCGGGCGACCGCGTGACGCGCCTGGCGCTGCTCGACACCAATGCCCGCGCCAACACCGACGAGGAGAAGATGGTCCGTGCCGGCCGTATGGCGCTGGTCCGCGCCGGCCATGTCGACATCGTGTTCGGCCTGCAGCTGTCGCGCTTCGTGCCGATGAAGCGGCTGGGCGATCTGGCGCTGATCGATCGTGTGCTGAAGATGCTGCGCCGCGTCGGCGCCGCCACCTACCTGCGCCAGGAACAGGCGGTGATGGGCCGCATCGACCGCCGTCCGGACCTGGCGGCGATCCGTTGCCCGACCCTGGTGCTGTGCGGCCGGCAGGACGCGGCGACGCCGTTGGCGCTGTCGGAAGAAATCGCCGCCGGCATCGCCGGCGCGCACCTGGCGGTGATCGAGGACTGCGGCCACCTCGCGACCATGGAGCGGCCCGACGAGGTCAACCGCGCGCTGCTGGCGTGGCTGACGGCCTAGCCCGGCGCCCGGATGGGGGAAAAAGATGGCGACGATCGTTACGACGCCGGCCAGGATCGCTTCCGACGCCGCGAGCCTGGCGGCGGGCGACACGCTGGAGCTGGACGTCGGCACGTACCGTGAGCCGCTGGTGTTTGCACGATTGCGGGGCGTGCCCGGTCGGCCGATCCGCATTTGCGCCCGACCCGGTGCCGTGTTCGACGCCGGCTTGCCGATGCCCAAGCGCCTGCCCGACAAGATCCCGGATGGAACAAGGCCGCCGCTCGGCCCGTCCGACGAAGGATTCGCCGTGGTCGAAAGGGCGCGGGCCGCGGTACGGGCGCTCGATCCGGCCACCGAGTTTCCCGGCGTCTACAAGCTGTCCGACCAGGGCCAGGTACGTTTCATCGGTTGCCAAGGAGTGATCGTCGAGGGGCTGCGCTTCCGCGATTGCTGGCCGACTGCAGTGGCTGTCTTGGACTCGCAGTCCATGGACTTCCGCAAAATCCGGGTCGAGGGCGCCGCCTACGCCTTTCAGGCACGCGGCACCAGCACGCGCCGGCTTCGTTTGCAGCAATGCGAATGGACGCAGGACACAACCGAGCGCCTGCTATGGGGTGACTTGGCCTGGGCGGACGTACACGGCAACTGGGGCGAGGGTGAGGGCAATGACTGGCGCTGCTTCGACGGCTCGTTCTTCAATGCCAACGACATCGCCGGCGAGGTCGAGATCGTCGATTGCGCGATCCGCCATGCCTTCAACGGCGTTCATCTCTTCAATCGCGATCGGCGCACCGATCTTTCGGTCGGCGTGCGCGTGCATGGATGCAGCTTCAGCCACATCAAGGACAACCCGATCGAGCCGGAGGACGCGGCGTGGAACTGGTGGATCCACGACAACGTCTTTCACAACTGTCACAAGTGGTTTTCGCTGGAGCTGAAGAAAGCCGGTTGGATTTACATCTTCCACAATCGTGCCTGGGCCGATGACCGGCCAGGCCCGGAAGACGACGCCAATGCCAGCGGCGCAGTGTTCAAGTTCTTCAAGAAGGCTGACAAGCCAAAGATGTCGAAGGCTCCGATCTACGTCTTCAACAACAGTTGGGGGCTACGCAGCACTCTCGTCCATGAAGGCTTTGTGCGCGGCTTCTACCACGTCAACAACGCCTTTCGCTTCTATGGCGCGGCCGACGGGAAGCCGTCACCGGTCTACTGGCCGTGGACGCCCTTCTTCGGGCGTCGCGACGCCGCCGAGCCCGATTCACCCCTGCCGCCAGCCGATTTCACGCGCCGCTGGGCGGCGGCTGAGCGCGAATTCGACATCCACTTTCGTGGCGATGTCACCAATCACCCGCATTTCCCCGAGCGCCTGCAAGCCGCCGGCTACGCTGTGGCGCCAGGGGTCGCGGCGGACCCCGGGTTCGTGGCCCCGACCCGAGGCGACCTGCATTTCGCTGACGGCAGCCCGTGCCTCGGTCGGGCGGGTGCGCTGAGCCTCAACATCATGAACGCGCAGCGTGAACGGGGCCCCGACGTGATCCTGCCGGCCGGGATCAACGTCGGCTGGGACCAGGGCGATGCCGATCCCTTCTCAGCGTTGCGCGCCTGTGCCCCTTACGTGGCGCCGCTCGACGCCGAGACCGCGACGGCCTGACGTCGCGTCCTACGTCGTGCCGCTCACCACGCCCTTGGCGCGCAATGCCGCGATCTCGGCGTCGTCGCAGCCGGCGAGCTCGCGCAGCACCTCGGCACTGTGCTCGCCCAGCAGCGGCGGCGGCGTGTCGGCGGTGACCGGCGTGTCGGAGAACCGGTACAGCGAGCCGTAGTTGCGGAAGTCGCCGATCGCGGGGTGGTGCATGGTGCGCACCATGCCGCGGGCGGCGACCTCCTCGGACTCCAGCGCGCCCGCCAGGTCGCGCACCGGCCCGACCGGCAGGTGGCGCAGGCGCCTGGCCCAGTTCTCCTTGGTGTCGGTCGCGAACACGGCGTTGATCAGCTCGAACAGCGCGGCGCGATTCTGGGTGCGGGCGGTGGTGGTGGCGAAGCGCGGATCGTCGATCCATTCGGGATGGCCGACCGAGCGGCTCATCTCGGCGAACAGCTTCTGGTTCGACACCGCCATGAAGACCAGGCCGTGGGCGGTGGAAAAAGCGGCGGTCGGCGTCGAGGTCATGTGGGCGTTGCCGGTGCGCGGCGGGATCTGGCCTGACGTCAGGTAGTACAGGCCGGCGTTGCCCAGCGCCGCCACCGCCACGTCGAACAGCGCCAGGTCGATGTGCTGGCCCCTGCCGGTGTCGCGCCGCGCGTACAGCGCCGCCAGGACGGCCGCCGTGGCATGCACTGAGGTCAGCGTGTCGATGATCGCCAGAGGATGGCGCAGCGGCGGCCGGTCGGCCTCGCCGGTCAGCGACATCATGCCCGACTCGGCTTGCAGCACCGGATCGAAGCCCGGCCGGTCCGCCATCGGGCCGCTCTGGCCATAGGCCGAGATCGACAGATACACCAGGCGCGGAAAGCGCGCCTTCAGCGAGTCGTAGTCGAGCCCGAAGCGCTTCATCACGCCGGGGCGGAAGTTCTGGATCAGCACGTCGCAGCGCTCCAGCAGGCGCACCACCAGCGCCTGGCCTTCCTTGGTACCGATGTCGAGCGCTAGGCTCCGCTTGCCGCGATTGTAGGCGACGAAGAAATGCGTCAGCGGTCCGACCATCGGTCCGGGGGAGCGGCGGGTGTCGTCGCCGCCGTCGGGATCCTCGATCTTGACGATCTCGGCACCCATGTCGGCCAGCGCCTGGGTGCAGGCCGGGCCGGCAATGACGCGGGAAAAGTCGAGGACGCGGATGCCCTTGAGCGGCGGATGACCGGAGACGACCATGACGGATCCTGTGGCGGCGACGAACGGCGGCGAGGCTGGCACGCCATGCGACGCGCTGTCCATGCGCGCCGCCGCAGTGCTGTCATCCCGCCTGCAGCGCCTAGGGCG
>JAHCJT010000321.1 GCA_026126245.1 Alphaproteobacteria bacterium | reverse complement strand
GACAGGTAGCTCGCCATACGCGACAGCCTTGCCCTCAGGCGGAAGGACAGGCGGACGGCGCGGCTAGCGGGTGTCGGCGACCTTGAAGGAGTCGGCGAAGCGCAGCGCGGCCGCCTTCGAGGCGGGATCGGCGCCGTAGGTGGCGAGCAGACGGTAGAGCCGCGTCTTCACCAGGTAGGTGCGCATCACCACGCCGCCGCCGGCGGTGGCCTCGAGGTCGAGCGCGTAGCCGTCCCAGCCCGAGAGCGTCACGGCCTCGTCGCGCCGGTAGGTGTACTTGTCCCTGGGAAACGCCTTCTCGACCGCGCCGCGGCCCAGGGCACGGACCGTCGCCTTGCTGTCCTGGCCGCCCAGCGCGTCGGGCCGGTAGTCGACGTAGTCGAAGTCGAAATTCTGGCCGGCCAGGGCCGCCTCGTAGACGGTGCGCGCCCCGGCAAACGCCGCCTCCTTTTCATCGACGCTGTGGCGCGCGACCGGTGCCGGCATCTCGATCCTGAAGCGCATGTCTGTCGGCAGCACGTCGCTCCAGGCCTGTGCCCGCGCGCCGCCCGCCGCCGCGATGCCGGCCAGCAGCACCGCCAGCCCCGCCGTCATCCCCAGCCACCACCTGCCCATGCCGCGCTCCTCGACTCGTCGTGGCGTCGTCTTAGCGCGTCATCGCGGCGCTGTCGTGGCCGGGCCCGGACAGCGACGCGAGTTCTTCCCACGAAGGAGGCGGCGCGACCGCCTATGGAAATCGTACCTTCGGTCTCCGTCGTCCTGAGCGCAGCGAAGGACCTTGCGGTGATGGTGACAGTCAATGGCAGTGCCGGTGGCTCACCGGTCCGGCCGTTCCTTGACCAGCCACCGCAGGGTCCTTCGCTGCGCTCAGGACGACGGCCAATTCGCCATAGGCGATCGCCTTGCCCCGACAGGGGAAGGCGCACGATACATCGCTCACGCCGCCGGGGTGACCAGCTCCTTGCGGCCGGACCACTCCCAGGCCAGCGTCGTGCGCGAGACACCGAGCAGCAGGCCGCCGAGCTCGCGCGGGTGCACCCAGCCGCCGTCCTTCTCGGTCGCCGGATCCTTGCCGCGCGGCGTCCAGCGCGCGCCGCTCGCCATCAGCGCGGCGTGCACGCCCGGCCAGTCGTGGACCTCGACATAGGCCATGTAGAGCGAATCGCCGCGGCGGGCCACGAAGCGGCCCATGGCGCTGGCCGTGTCGGTCACCTGGCTGAGCTCGATGCGGTCGAGCCGGTTGGGCGGGTCGAACAGGGTCAGCGTGCCCTCGTAGGCGAAGCGGTGGCTGCCGATGCGCGAGAAGCGCGCCGGATCCAGCCCGAACAGCCCGGCATACGTCGTCGCCGCGCGCCGCCAGTCGCTGACCAGGGTGTTGGTCGTCTCGTAGAGGAACGCGGCGCGGCCGATCCGTTCGCGATAGGTCGAGGGCGAGATCACGAACGGCACGCCCGGCGTGTCGGGCGGCCCGAAATAGAGCTGCCCGCCCTCGCGCGCCACGCTGACGCCCAGCGCCTCAAGCCGGCGCGCCAGGCGCTCGACATCGACGGTGCAGTAGCCGGCCGTCATCAGCGACTCGCCCCAGCGCGAGAGCACCTCCTGGGTGCGGCCGGCGCCGTCGGGCTCGCACAGCTCGATCTCGCTCTCGCCCAGCGCCAGCACCAGCCGCCGCGCGGCGAGATGGCGGCTGCTGTCCTCGCGCGCCACCTCGGCGCCGAAGAAGCGCCGATAGCCCTCGGCGGCGCGATGGCGGTCGGCGACGGCGACTTGCACGCGATCACAGCGGTCGAGCATGGTGAGCGGTCCTCCCAAAGTTCGGCGGATGTTGAAGCGAGTCCGAGGGTTGGGCAAGCAACGGCCTGACTCAACCGACGCTGACCTGACAGTTGCGACCATGCATCGGGCTGGTGCGCAATCAGCAACAGCGGCGCGCAACGCTCATCGCGCTGGCAAGGAGGTTACGCGAAGACCTCCTTCCTCGATGCGACGCAGCTTCACATGTCGCACGATTCCATGGCTACGCCGCAACTTTCCAATCCTCGCGGCCACGCCTCAGCTTGATCTTGGCCTGTCCCCCGTCGTCCGGCTCGTTCAGACGACGCACCAGTGCCCTGATCCCGGCCTTGCCCTCCTTGGTCTCGCGGTAGAGCGCGCGCAGGAAACGGTCGGCAATCTCGTCGACCCTGGAGACACCGCGTTCCCACCGGGCGATGGCCTGTTCGTCGGCGCCGATGATGCCGCCAAGCGCCTTCTGCGACAGCGCCAGCTCCTTGCGCAAGAACCGGAATTCCGCTCGCGTCAACGGGCCCGGTTTGCCGACCAGACTTTCCGCGATGGACTTGTGCAGGCCCTCCACATCCTCGACCGCGACGGCTTTGCCATACGGCGTGCTGCGGATCTTGTAGCCATTGACCAGCCAGACATTGTCCAGCCCGCTTTCCCGGTAGCGGTACATCGATCTGCCCCCAACTCCGCTAGTAGACGGTGATCACGATCACACCGCGGTCGAGGGCGGCGACAACCTCGATCTCCTCGCCGGCGGCGAAGCGCCGTATCGTCGCCTGCCAGTTGCGGTGCGCGTTCAACGTCGGTCCCTCCACCACGATTCCCTTTCGCAGGGCTTCCAGTATCTGCGGCAACGTGATCCCCCGCTCGGCCATGCGCCTGCGGGCATGGGCCACGACGAAAACGTTGCCTGAATCGGTGGCGTATTCCCGAACCTTCCGCGTGAAGCTCGCCGCGTCCATCCGGAACGGTCCGGCCGATTTCGCCATACCCATTAAAATAATAGGTTACCTCGGGCGCTTCAAGCCCACCGGGCGGACGCCCGGCGGCGGCCCGAAACAGGCGTCCATGTGATCATCTGGCGATGGATGCCGGCAGAGACGGACGGCGCGACGCGCAGGCGCCACTTGCACATACGCGCACGCCGGTCAAAATCCACCACGCTTCCTTCCGCCCGAGCCCGACTACCCGCCATCCGGACCCGCCCATGCCTTCCTACGACGTCATCATTGCCGGTGCCGGTCCGGTCGGCCTGACCCTGGCCATCGATCTGGGCCGGCGCGGCGTGCGCTGCCTGATCATGGAGCGGCACGCCACCACCGCGCCGTGGCCCAAGATGGACCGCTCCAACGCGCGCACCATGGAGTTCTACCGCCGCATCGGCATCGTCGATCGGGTGCGGGCGCTGGGCTACCCGGCCGACAACCCGATGGACGTGTTCCTGCTGACGCGCATGAGCGAGCCGGCCATCGCGGTGCTGAAATATCCCTCGGTGGCCGAGCGGCGGGCGCAGATTGCCGCCTGCTTCGACGGCTCGATGCCACTGGAGCCCTACCAGCTGGTGTCGCAGAACAAGCTCGAGCCGCTGCTGAAGGAGGTCGCCGAGGCGACGCCCAACGTCACGGTGCGCTACGGCTGTGCCTTCGAGGACCTGGTGCAGGACGAGGCCGGCGTCGACGTGCACGTGCGGCGCCTCGACGGCGGCGCGGAGATCCTGCGCGGCCGCTACCTGGTGGGCTGCGACGGCGGCAGCAGCACGGTGCGCAAGACGCTGGGCATCGCGCTGCAGGGCCGCGGCGGGCTGCGCGAGCTGCGGCAGGTGATGTTCTTTTCCGACGAGCTCTACGAACGCATCGTCGCCGGCAAGGGGCGGCACTACAACTTCGCCGACGTCAACTTCTCGTCGATCATCGCCCAGGGCGACCGCAAGGAATTCACCCTGCACTCGACCTTGCCAGAAGGCACCGACTTCCACGCCGTGCTGCGCGACCTGATCGGCTTCGACTGCAAGTTCGAGATCCGCCACGTGCTCAGCTGGCGGCACAACCTGCTGGTGGCCGAGCACTACCGCGACCGCCGCGTCTTCCTGGCCGGCGACGCGGTGCACCTGGTGATCCCCAGCGGCGGGCTGGGCATGAACACCGGCGTGGGCGACGCCTTCGACCTGTCGTGGAAACTGGCCGGCGTGATCAAGGGCTGGGGCGGACCGGGCCTGCTCGACGGCTACGAGATCGAGCGCCGGCCGATCGGGCTGCGCAACCGCGACGCCTCGGGCTGGGCGGCGTCGGCGGTGCCGGTGTGGCGGGCGCTGGTGACGCCGCAGATCCGCGACGCCACGCCCGAGGGTGCGGCGCTGCGCGCCAGGGTCGCCGCCTCGTTCAGCGTCAACCACCGCTACATGCACGACATGGTGGGCGTCGAGACCTGGTACTCCTATGCCGGCTCGCCGCTGATCGCCGACGAGCCGGGCAACGTGGCGCACTGGGAAACCAGCCGCTACACGCCGCACGCGCGGCCGGGCGTGCGGGTGGCGCACATGTGGCTGGCCGACGGCCGCGCGCTGCAGGACATCCTGGGCGACGACTACACGCTGCTGGACCTGCGCGGCGACTGCGATGCGCGGCCGCTGCAGGCGGCCTTCCGCGCCCTCGGCGCGCCGCTGGACGTGGTGCGCCGCGACGAGCCCCGGGTGCGCGACGTCTTCGGCCGCTCGGTGCTGCTGCTGCGGCCCGACCTGCACATCGCCTGGAGCGGACACGGCACGCCGCCCGATCCCGAGGGCCTGGCCGCGCGCGTCACCGGCCAGGCCGCGCCGGCCGCCGCCCGCGCGCCGGCAAACGCCACGGCGGCGTAGCAAGCATTGCTACCAGGTGGATACGCAGCGCCAACGATGCCGTCGTGCAGAGGGCCGCCGAAGACCGTGGGGGCGGTGCCCCAAGAACACGGGGGCCCGTGTTTCACCGGGCAATT
>JAHCJT010000320.1 GCA_026126245.1 Alphaproteobacteria bacterium | reverse complement strand
GCCGGTGGGGCAGGTGGCGGCGGCTGTCGGCTTGGTGGCAGCCGGCTTCGCCGCGGTCGCGGGCTTGCGCTGGGGCGCCGGCTTGCGCTGGGCGGCGGGTTTGGCAGCAGGCTTGGTGGCCGTCTGCGGGCCCTTCTTGGCGGCAGCGGTGCGTGGCGGCGCCTTGGGTGGCGTTGCCGGTGCCGGCGGTTCGGCGGTCGTCGGATCCGGGTCCGTCGGCGCGGCGGCCAGCTGGACGTTCGCCGCAGCCGGCGCGGCGCGCGCCACCGCCGGCGACGGGCCGGTGTCGAGGGTCGATTGCAGGGACGGGTCGGTCGGACCTAAGGCCAGCAGCGCGGCAAAAAAGGCGCCGAGGTTCATCGCAGGCCTCCATCGGGGGAAAGGAGGGTTGTTGTCGGTGTCGGGCGACGGTACGTGCCGTCAGCGTCTCGATAGCGGCACTATCGGCCGTTTCGTGCATTCCCGCAAGATAGAACCACAATATTTTGTAACTAATGGCGTTTAGGAATTCATCCACAGCTCATGGTAGAGCCAGATCACGGACCGCATCGACGATCATGCGCGTGCCCGTGGCCATTAGCAGCACATCGTTGGCGATGCGGATGTACTGATAGCCGACCGGTGGCGGCACCAGCTGCCGCAACAGCTCCGGCGGCAGGGCGTAGTAGGGCACCCCGGCCGGCAGCGGCTGGCCCTGAGCCCACTTCTTGGCTTGGCCGGGCGGCAGGCAGCCGTTGTTTTTCTTGGCCAACCCCGGCGGGCAGCGTCCGGCCGCGAACTGTTGCCCGTAGTACTGGCGAATCGTGAGCTGGTCGTGCGGCGCGAAACCGATGGTGGCACCCGGGCCGGAAGGCGTCGCCGGACCCGGTGGACCGCCGCGCTTGCTGAGCCCCGGCGGACTGGTCGGCTTTTCCGCCGCAACCGGCCCGGCCGCCGCCAGGGCGACGCCGCAGGTGAGAAGGGCGAGCACGACGCGGCAGGACTGGCGGGACAAGGCACGACCTCACGGTTCCGGCGATGCGATCGCCGGACATTGAGCCGCCAAACATGGCGGCGCCATGGCGGCGCGGCGCGCCGGCTGCCCGGCCTAGCGGGCGAAGATGATGGTGACGCTGCGGTCCTTCACCGAGGCGTCGAGCCGGCCAAACTCCATGCCGCTGACGGCCTCGCCCTTGGGGTCGATGATCAGCTTGTTGCCGGCGATCCCCTGGCGCTTCATCTCGGCGGCGACCGATTCGGCGCGCGCCTTGGACAGGCGCTCGTTGGCCTTGGGGTCGCCGATCTTGTCGGCCCGGCCGATCAGGCAGATTAGCGCCACCTGCCTGTCCTTGGCCTTCTGCACCGCCTCGTTGATCGTCTTCATCTCGGACGGACGCAGCTTGGCGCTGCCCAAGTCGAAGAGCACGTTGAACGGTCCGGCCATCTGCACCCCGCCGGTGACGCGCTGGCAGGGTCCGTAGGTCTGCGCCGCGGCTGGCGCGGCGGCGAAGACGGCAGCCGCCAGCCCGATGGCGGCGATCGATACTCTCGACATGAATAGCTCCCCCCTCGGATGCCGGCTGGCGCGCGGTGCGGCAACGGCAGCCGCCCGCATGCGCGCCACGGCACGGCCGGGACATTCAAGGCCAACCGGCGGGTTGAGGCAAGCGAGCCGCCGGCTGGCGACGCGGTGCATCGCTGCCCTGTGCCTGCCGGTGGCGATGCCGATTGTCTGGCGCTCACGCGGCTGGCTAGCGTGCGGCGCGAGGGCAATCAACGATGGAGGAGACGATGGCGGGACGCGTTGCGGGCAAGGTTGTGCTCATCACCGGTGGCGGCTCCGGCATCGGGCGCGCGACGGCGCGGCTGCTGGCGCAGGAAGGTGCCACCGTGGTGCTGACCGACGTCGATCGCAACGGCGGCCAACAGAGCGTGCAGCAGATCGGCGGTGCCGCCAGCTTCCTGCCCCAGGACGTCACGCGCGACGAGGATTGGGCGCGCGTCATCGCCGAAGTGCTGGCCAAACATGGCCGGCTCGACGGCCTGGTCAACAACGCCGGCATTAGCGGTCCGTTTCCCAGCACCTTCGAAAGCGAGGACATCACCCTGTGGCGTCGCATCTTCGCGGTCAATGTCGAGGGCGTGTTCCTGGGCTGCAAGCACGGCGTGCCGGCGATCCGCAATTCCGGCGGCGGGTCGATCGTGAACCTCTCGTCGCTGGCGGCGCTGCTGGGCACGCCGGAACTGTCGGCCTACGGCGCCAGCAAGGGCGCCGTGCGCCAGTTCACCAAGACCGTCGCCATCGAGTGCGCCCGAAAGGGTTACAAGGTGCGCTGCAATTCGGTCCATCCCGGCATCATCATGACGTCGATGGGCGAGTCGATCTTCCGCACCGAGGAGATCCGCGAGCGCGCCCGCCAGCGCGTGCCGATGCGCGAGCTGGGCCGTCCGGAAGACATCGGCTACGGCATCCTGTTCCTGATCTCCGACGAGTCGCGCTACATGACCGGCGCCGAACTGGTGATCGACGCCGGCATGTCGGCGATCTGACGCCCGCGGACCGGCACGGCCCGAGGCGGCATGAGAGATGCCGGCTGCGCCGCCTCGGCGTCAGCGGCCGTAGCGGATCTCGACCTTGCGTTCGGCCGAGGTTTCCTTCTGGCCCAGCACGCGCTTGGGATCGGTGATGCGGTGGATGATGATCTTCTCGCGCGGATAGCCGTTGGCCGCCAGCTCGTTGGCCACCGCCTCGGCGCGGGCGCGGGCCAGCTGGTGGTCGCGCTCCTGGCCGAGAAAGGCGTCGGCGAAGGCATCCAGACACAGCAGGTTCGCCTTCTGCGCGATCGCCTTGCGCGCGATCGCCGCCAGTTCGCGCTGCGCCCGCTGCGTCACCAGCGCCTGGCCGCGGTCGAACTGTACAATGATGACGCCGCCCGGCGTCTGGCCGCCGGTGCAGCGGTCGTCCTGGGCTCGCGCCGCCGTCACGAGCGCCGTGGCCAGAAGCGCGCCGGCCAGCGATACAACCAAGGTTCTCGACATGCCGTCCCCCCAACATCGTCCTGACGGTTTGTCCGTCACGACACGACCATCGCTCATTTTATGAGTGAGCGCAAACTTTTAATGCGCCGGGCCGCGCCGCCAGGAAACGTCCCCTAGAACAGGGTGTAGCCGCCGTCGATGACGATCGACTGGCCGGTGGTGTACTTGGTGGCGTCGCTGGCGAGGTAGACCGCGATCGGTCCGAAATCCTGCTCCACGCCCCAGCGTCGCACCGGAATGCGCGGCTTGACGTTGCCGGCGAACTTCTCGTTGTTGAAGGCGTTGGTCGTCATGGCCGTCTCGATCCAGCCCGGCAGGATGGAGTTGGCGGTGATCTTGTAGCGCGCCAGCTCGACCGCCAGCGCCTTGACCATCGAGATCACGCCGCCCTTGCTGGCGGCATAGTGTTCGCTGCGCGCCGCACCCTCGATCGCGGCCGTGCTGGCCATCACCACCAGCGAGCCGCCCTCACCGCGCTCGACCATGTGCCGCGCCGCGGCGCGGAAGGTGAAGAACACACCATCGAGATTGACCGACAACACGCGTCGCCATTCCGCCGTTGTGATGTCCATGAACGATTTGTTGCCGCGGCCCGACACGCCGGAGTTGGCGACGCAATTGTCGACCTTGCCCATCACCTTCACGGTTTCGGCGAAGCCGGCCTCGACTGCCGCCTCGTCGGCCACGTCGACGACCTGCGCATGCACCTTGCCGCCATGGCGCTGCAGCTTCTTGACGGCGGCGTCGTTCTTGGCGGCGTTCGTGCCCCAGATGCAGACGCCGGCGCCGGCCTCGGCCAGCGCGTCGGCCATGCCGAAGCCGATGCCGCCGTTGCCGCCGGTCACCAGCGACACCTTGCCGGTCAGATCGAAGCCCTTGTACGCCATCGCCTTCCCTCCATCTTGAGCGCGCGGCAGCAAAACCGACCCCCGGCACGCCGTCAATCGCGCCGCGGCCGGCAGCACGCAGCGCCGGACCGCAGTGCGAACGCCGGTCGGGCGCGTCGTCCGCGCAGCATCGGCAAGGCTGGCCGGATATGACCGCCACGAAGCCGCTGTAGGGCCGTCGCTGTCGCCCAGGCTGCGGCGATTGTCGGTCTGCGTCCGCTGTCCCATAGTAGCAGCACAAGTCGCCGCAGAGGGCCTCGGCGACGGGCGGAAGCGGCGCATGAGCGCGGGAATTCCTGGAGGTGGCACGCCGCCCCGGTGGCAGGATCCGCTGCCGCCGGAGGGGACCTCGACCCGGGTCGTCGCCGATGGCGCCGGTCCGCCGCGGCACACGGCGCCGCCGTCCGGGTCGGCGGCAGGCAGTGGCGTGCGCCACGCCTTCGCACAGACCGCCGGATCGTTCCCGCCGATGACGCCCTTGCAGCCGGGGGTGGTGCTCAACAACACCTACCGCATCGAGCAGATGCTGGGCCGCGGTGGCATGGGCGAGGTCTATCGCGGCACCAATGTGCACACCGGCGATCAGGTCGCGATCAAGGTCATCCGGCCCGAGCTGGTCGACGACGCGCAGATGCGCGACCTGCTGCTGCGCGAGGCGATGGCACTGCGCAAGATCAGGCACCCCGCCATCGTCTCCTACGAGGGCGCCAGTGCCGATCCCTCGGGCCGGCTCTATCTGGTGATGGATTTCCTCGAAGGTCCGTCGCTGGCCCAGATTGTCGCGCGGCAGCCCCTTACACCACCGCAGGTGCGGGCGTTGCGCCGGCGGCTGGCCGCAGGTCTGCAGGCGGCGCACGAGCAGAAC
>JAHCJT010000032.1 GCA_026126245.1 Alphaproteobacteria bacterium | reverse complement strand
GCCGCGCCGCCGCAGGTGTCATGGGGCGCAATGGTCGATTCGCTCAACGCCCGGGTCGCGGCGCGCGGCGCGCCGGTGTGGGACATGCTGGCGCAGCACATGGCCGCCGCGCGCGTCATGCCGCCGCCGCTGGTGCGGGCGCGCAACATCGAGACCAGTGCGCCCGACGGCGTGCGCGCCTACCAGTATCTGTCGATGGCGCGGGCCTGCGTCGCCGATCTGCATGGTGAGCGTCCGCTGGCGGCACGCGAGAACATGGCGCGCTTCCTGCTGCATCTGGGGTGGCACGGCAGCAAGCTGCATTATCGCCGTCAGGGCCGGCAGGAGATGGACGACGGCGACGGCCCCGGGCGCGGCCTGATCCCGTTCGAGGCGCATCGCGTCAAGGACACGCTGATCCATCTGGCGCGCGCCCCGGCCGAGCGCATCGCGCGACGCCTGGGCGACATGGCCGGACTGGGCTGGCCGGGCCTCGTGCGGGCCGCGCACTCGCTGCCCGACTGGGGTCCCGGCGGTCGCGGCGCGGCGTTTCCCGACGCGCACATCATCGTCGGCCTGCTGGAGAACGACGACCAGTTCAATCTCTACCTGGCGCGCGCCGCCTTCATGCTGCTGCCACCAGCGGTGCCAATCGGCAATACCAACCAGGCCGAATACTGGTTTGCGTTCTGGCGGCTGTCGGCGCCCGATCCCGACGCCGAGCGCCTCGCGTTCCGGGCTGCCGCCGATGAAGTCGACGCGCTGATCGACGGCGTCTGAGCGCGACGGCCGCCGTCGCGCCGCCTACTCCGCCGGCCCGGGTTGCGGCACCGCGGTCACGGCCCGCTCGTCGGGCAGGAACGACAGCGCCGTCAGCGAAATCGTGGCGACGCCGGCCAGCAGCATCAGCAGCGTGGGAAAACCGGCGGCCTTGACCGACGGGCCGATCAGGGCCACGACCAGCGAACTGATGCCGAAGCCGATCGCCAACCGCACGCCGGTGACGCGCGAGCGCAACCGGTCGTCGATGTAGCGCACGATCATGGCGTCGGTGAAGGGAATCGCGCCGAACACGAACACCATGTAGGTGATCACGGTGGCCAGCAATGCCCAGCCCGTAGCGTGGGCGGCGAGCAGGAACAGCGGGATCTGGCACAGGATGATCGGCAGATAGATGCGCTTGAGCGGAAAACGATCGATCATCGCGCCAACCGCAAGCTGGGCCAGTGAGGCGATCGAGAACACCGCCAGCAGCGCCACGCTCAGCGCCGCCGGATTGTCGGCCAGTTGCCTGACGCCGGCCTTGAGGAACTCGCCGTTGCTGTTGGTCGTGAAGTTGAAGACGATGCTGCCGGAGACGGCGGTGATGGTCATGATCAGAAAGACGCGCGCCATCACCGCGGGCGGCAGCGCCAGCATCTTCTGCTTGCGCTTGGCCGGCGCTTCGTCCTCGCGCGGCACCAGCACCGCGAATGCCACGGCTGCCGCCAGGCAGATGATGGCCGGCACGATGTAGGCCATCTGCCAGCCGTAGCGTGTCGCCAGCCACACCGAGACGCTGGCGCCCAACGCAACGCCGAGATTGCCCACCAGGCCGTTGACGCCGATGGTGAAGCCCGGCTTCTCGGCCTTCTGCACCAGCATCGGGATGCCGACGGGGTGGTAGATCGAAGCAAACGCACCCATCAGGGTCAGCGCCAGGCCGATCTGCCATTTGGTCTGGCACAGCGCGATCACCAGGCTGGAAACGCCCATGCCGGCGAAGAACACGATCATCATGCTGCGCCGGCCCCACTGGTCACCCAGCTTGCCCGAGATGATCGAACCGGCGCCGAACATGAACGAGGCGCCGAAGGCGTACGGCGTCAGTTCCTTCCAGTCGGTGCCCCACACGCCGGCCAGCACGGCCACGGTGTAGAGGAAGACCACCAGGATCCAGTGGTCCATGGCGTGGCCGAGATTGATCAGCAGGGCCGTGGGGCTGGCTTTCTTCATTCGTTCCTCCGGTCGTGGTCCTGGTCAGGCCGCGACTCGTTCGCAGCAAGACTGTAGCCGCACCCGGGTTGTCTCGCCTGCTATAAAATGCCAATGATCGTCGCGATTCGGACACGGCCGGCTTGAGGAAATGGCGACACGCGCGGCGTCTCATTCCCCTCCCCGCCTGCGGGGAAGGCACCCGGCAGGCGGACAAGGCGCCGATGTGGCGGCGCGTCCCGGCAAGGAGCACGTCACGTCGCCCAGCGGCCCTTCGCGTCGCCGTGCCCATGCCGCACGTCGCGACGGGAAGCGGTCAATCAATCCCCTGGACTACCAGCGGGTGCCACGGCCGGTCGCGGCCATGGCGAAGGACTTCGCCGACGGCCATCACATCGCGCCGCACTGCCACGAACGGGCGCAGCTGATCTTCGCGGCCAGTGGCGTGATGACGATCGCCACGCCGTTGGGCACATGGGTGGTGCCGCCGCAGCGCGCCCTGTGGATGCCCGCCGGAATCACGCACGAGATCCGCATGGCTGGCGCGGTTTCGATGCGCACGCTCTACGTCCACCCCGACGCCGGCGGCGGACGGCTGCCGGCGGCCATCCGGGTCATCGCCGTCTCGCCGCTGCTGCGCGAACTGGTGTTGCGCGCCTGCGCCCTGCCCGTGCTCTACGATGAAGGCGGCGCCGCCGGCCGGACCATGGCGCTGATCCTCGACGAAATCGCCGCCCTGCCCTCCTTGGCGCTTGACCTGACGATGCCGCGCGACGCGCGCCTGCAGCCGGTGTGCCGCGCGCTGCGCAGCGATCCGGGCGATGCCAGCACGCTCGCAGACTGGGCGCGAGTTGCCGGCGCCAGCGCCCGCACGCTGGCGCGGCTGTTCGTGAAGGACACCGGCCTGAGTTTCGCCGACTGGCGGCAGCAGGCCCGCCTGCTGGCGGCGATGGCGCGCCTAGCCGAGGGTCAGCCGATCACACGCATCGCGCTTGATCTCGGCTATGAGTCGCCGTCGGCCTTTGCCGCCATGTTCAAGCGCGCCCTGGGCGCGCCGCCCAGTCGCTATTTCGAGCGCGACCGCAAGGCCGGCGGTCGCCCCGAGCTCGCCGAATTTGCAGGTGTCTGACAGGTTGCCCGACGAAAACCGGCCGCCGGCTCGGCGCGGCCGCGTGCGCGTGATGGAGGACCGCATGATGAGAGCGACGTTGCTGGCGCTGGCGGCCGCCCTGGCCGGGATGCCGGCCCTGGCGCAGCAACCGGCCAGCGGCAGCTGGAGCGGTGTGGGCCTCGAGGTCAGCGGCGGCCAGACGCAAACCTACACCGTGCGCGTCCAGCTCGATGCCGGCGGCGGCAAGATCGACTATCCGACGCTGCCCTGTGGCGGCACGCTGACGCCCCTGCAGGCGCAGGGCGGCGTGCAGGAGTTCAGGGAAAAGCTGACCTACGGCCTCGACAAGTGCGTCGACGGCGGCACCGTCGGCATCGTGGTCAAGGGCGACACGCTCATCTGGTACTGGACCGGCGAGGGCACCAACCAGCCGGACAGCGTCGTCTCCGCCGTACTGCGGCGCGAATGAGACGGCAGGATCGCGGCACGCCGAACATCCGCCCGACCCCGGCCGCAAGGGGTCCACGACCATGAGCGTCGAACACACCGTCGCGCAGCACTATAGCCATGGCGCGCTCGCCGACACGATCCTGGGCGCGCTACGCGCCATGGGAAAGGACCCCGAGCGCCTGACGGCGAGCGATCTGGCGCCGGTCGACGAGTTCCATATCGGCGGCCGGGAGGCCACGATCGAGGTCGCCGCGCAGATGGATGTCAGCCGCGGCATGCGACTGCTCGACATCGGCAGCGGTCTGGGCGGCGCGGCGCGCTACTTCGCCGGTGAACATGGCTGCCGCGTGGTCGGCATCGACCTCACAGACGAGTACGTCCGCGTCGCCAACGACCTGGCGCGGCGGACCGGCCTGGCCGAATCCGCGACCTATCGCCAGGGCAGTGCGCTCGACCTGCCATTCGAGGATGCCGCTTTCGACGGCGCCTACATGCTGCATGTCGGCATGAACATCGAGGACAAGGCGACCCTGTTTGCCGGCGTGCGTCGCGTGCTGAAACCGTCGGGCGTGTTCGCCGTCTACGACGTGATGCGCGGCGACGACGGCGATCTGTCGTTCCCCGTGCCATGGGCGGCGACGGCGGCGAGCAGTTTCCTTTGCCCGCCGGCGGACTACCGATCGTTGCTCGAGACCGCCGGCTTCGAGATCGTGGCGATGCGAAACCGCCGCGACTTCGCCATCGAGCTCTTCCACCGGCTGCGCGCCCGGACAGCCCAGGCGGGCGGGCCGCCGCCGCTCGGCCTGCACCTCGTCATGGGCGCCGATTTTCCGGCCAAGATGGCCAACATGGTCCGCGATCTGCAGCGCGGCGTGATCGCGCCGACGGAGATCATCTGCCGGGCGATCTGACGCCAGCGACTCTGCCTTCCCGTCCGGCAAAGGCCGAACGGCATCCGCCCTACCCCGCCAGCTGAGCCGTCGCCTGCTTGAGCCGGGTGGCGGTCGACAGCGCCGCGTCGCGCCGCTCGCGCTGTTCCTCGACGACGTCCTCGGGCGCGCGCGCCATGAACTGCGCATTGCCCAGCTTGGCATCGATCTTCGAGACCTCGCCCTCGAGCTTGCGGATCTCCTTGTCGAGCCGCGCCCGCTCGGCCGCCAGATCGATCACCGTCGCCACTGGCAGAGCATACGTCGCCTCGCCGATCACCAGCTGCAGCGAGCCCGGCGGCAGGCTGCCGCCGATCTCGACGCCATCGACGCGCGCCAGCCGTTCCAGCGCATTGCGGTGCGCCGCCAGCCGCGCCTGGGTCGTGGCGCCGGCGTCGCGTACGACCAGTTTCAGCTTGGCGCCGGCCGGCACGTTCACTTCCGAGCGCGCCGAGCGGATGTCGGTGATCAGCCGCACCAGCCAGCCCATCTCGTCGTCGGCCGCGGCGTCCGGTGCCGGCAGGTCGGCGGGCCACGCCTGGCCGATCAGCGCGCCAGCCTCGGCGCGGTGACCCAGTGTGTCCCAGATCTCCTCGGTGATGAACGGCATGATCGGGTGCAGCAGCTTCACCGTCTCGCGCAACACCACGCCGGTGACGGCGCGCGTCTCAGTCGTGGCCGCCGCGTCATCGCCGGAGAGCATCGGCTTGGTGAACTCGACGTACCAGTCGCAGAACGTGCCCCAGACGAAGGCGTAGAGCGTCGCCGCCGCGTCGTTGAAGCGGAACTCGGCGATCGCCTTGTCGACGGCGGTGGCGCACCGCGACAGCTCGCCCAGGATCCACCGGTTGACGGTCAGTTTCGCCGCGGCGGCGTCGAAGCCGGCGGGAATCGCCACGCCGTTCATCTGGCTGAAGCGGGTGGCGTTCCACAGCTTGGTGGCGAAGTTGCGATAGCCCTCGACGCGCGCGGTCGCCAGCTTCATCGGCTGGCCCGGCCGGCCCTGCACGGCGATCGCGGCCAGGGTGAAGCGCAGGGCGTCAGCGCCGTATTTGTCGATCAGGTCGAGCGGGTCGATGATGTTGCCCTTCGACTTGGACATCTTCTGGCCCTTCTCGTCGGTGATCAACCCGTGCAGGTAGACCGTGCGGAAGGGCACTTCCTTCATGAAGTGCTGGCCCATCATCATCATGCGCGCGACCCAGAAGAACAGGATGTCCCAGCCGGTCACCAGCACGCTGGTCGGATAGTAGCGCGCAAGCTCGATCGTGCTGTCCGGCCAGCCCAGTGTCGAGAACGGCCACAGCGCCGAGCTGAACCAGGTGTCGAGCACGTCGGGATCGCGCGTCAGCGGCACGTCCTTGCCGTGCTTGCGCCGCGCCGCGGCCCGCGCCTCGTGCTCCGTCAGCTCGACGAAGACGTTGCCCTGCGCGTCGTACCACGCCGGGATCTGGTGGCCCCACCACAGCTGGCGCGACATCGCCCACGGCTGGATGTCCTCCATCCAGCGGAAGAAATCATCGCGGCCGCGCGCCGGCACGAAGGCGACGCGGCCGTCGCGCGCCGCCCGCATCGGCGCCTTGGCCAGATCCCCGGCATTGACGTACCACTGCTCGGTCAGGAACGGCTCGATCGGCACGCCACCGCGATCGCCATAGGGCACGCTGTGGCTGTGCGGTTCGATCTTCTCGACCAGGCCCAGCGCCTCCAGCTCGGCCACCAGCTTCTTGCGGGCCTCGAAGCGGTCAAGCCCGTGATAGCGCTCGACGACCGCCGCGGCGGCATCGGCCGGCAGCCCGTCGAGGAATTCGGCGTTGTCCCGCAGCGCCATGCACGCGAACTTGTCGAGCACGCTGGGGGCCCGCAGGCCGTGGCGACGACCGACCTCGAAATCGTTGAAGTCGTGCGCCGGCGTGATCTTGACCGCGCCCGAGCCCTTCTGAGGGTCGGAGTACGCGTCGGCCACGATCGGCAGGCGCCGGCCGACCACCGGCAGGATGGCATGACGGCCGATCAGGTGCTTCCAGGTCGGATCATCGGGGTGAACCGCCACCGCGGTGTCGCCCAGCATGGTCTCCGGCCGCGTCGTGGCGACGACGATGTAGCGATCGGCATCGCCCTCGATCGGATAGCGGATGTACCACAGGCTGCCCTTGACCTCGCGCGACTCGACCTCGAGGTCGGAAATCGCGGTCAGCATCTTGGGGTCCCAGTTGACCAGCCGCTTGTCCTTGTAGATCAGGCCCTGCTTGTAGAGATCGACGAAGACCTTCAGCACGGCCTGCGACAGGCCCTCGTCCATGGTGAAGCGCTCGCGCCGCCAGTCGCAGGACGCACCCAGCCGGCGCAGCTGGTTGGTGATGGTGCCGCCGGACTCGGCCTTCCACTCCCAGACCCGCTCGAGGAACTCGTCGCGGTTCAGCAGCTGCTGGTTGGGATTCTTGGGCGCCTGGCCCAGCGCCAGGCCGATGCCCTTCTCCTCGAGCTGGCGGGTGACGACCATCTGGGTGGCGATGCCGGCATGGTCGGTGCCGGGCTGCCACAGCACGTCGTCGCCCTTCATGCGCCGCCAGCGGATCAGGATGTCCTGCAGCGTGTTGTCCAGCGCATGGCCCATATGCAGGCTGCCCGTGACGTTGGGCGGCGGAATGACGATGCAATAGGGCGGCCTGCCCGATTCGGGCCGGCAATCGAACGCTCCCGAGCGCTCCCATTCGGCGTAGCGTCGGGCCTCGATGTCCTTGGGATCGTAGGTTTTTTCCAGCATCTCGTTGTCCGCGAACGAAGCGGCCGTATAGCACAAATAGGCGTCGATCATCGATCAAGGCCGACGACGCAACGGCCTCGTTCGGATCGGCAATGCGGTATCTTATTACCTCATCAACCGATGTGTTCGATTTGAACTTTTTGGTGTTTGGGTCCCTGACCGCTTAGCGTTAGATACCCATGAAAGATATGTCAAAAATGAACGATTGACCGCGAATTCCATGCGGCAGATGGCTTGGTTTTAGGGGTCGCAAATGGACAGGAGCCAGCAAATTACCTGCACTTCAGTGAATCCGCTACCAGCGGATCGCGCTGTTTCGAAGGCATCCGATGCGCGGCCGACGTCAGGCGGCAGCCTCACGCTGCGGGCCCTGATCGTCGCCCCGATCCTCTGCCTCACGCTGTTCGCGATCGCCGCCCAAGGCGTCTATTTCGGCACATTGCACAACCTCGACAAGCTGACCGCCGAGACCGCCAAGGCCACTGCCGCCGCCGCATCCCCGGCCGAGCGCTGGCAGATCGCACGCCGCACGGTGGACAAAGCCATCTCGGACTACCCGCTCCTGCGGCGCGACCGGCTGCAACTCAGTGTGACGGAAAACGGCCGTGACTCGACCCGCTACGACGTGACCCTCACCTATGACACGCCGCAGCTTGGCGTCTGGCCGCTGGCCGGATCGGCCTCCTCCGTTCGCTATTCGACGACCGTTCGGGTCGGCGGCGTCTGATGCGACCGGCGCGACGGCGCCGAACCATCCGGCCAGCTACTGGCCGATCCGCTCCTGCTGACGTTCCTCCAGCGTGCGCTCAGGGCCGCGACCGCCGCTGCCCTCGCTGCCGCCGCCGGAGATGCCGCACGTGCCTTCCATCATGCGGCGCAAAAAGCCGGGGGTAATCGCCGTAGCGCCGTCAACCTCGCCCTTGGGATTGTCGATCGGACCGCGCACCGAATAGTTGATCGCGAACAGGCCGCGCCCTTCGCCACCGGTCAGGATCCAGCCGATGATCGGGATGTTGGACAGGAAGGCGTTGAGCACGTAGGCGGGAGTCACGGCCCCACCCAGGCAGATCTCTTCGCGATCGAGGTCGTAAGTGCCCTGCGCCGTGATGCCGACGGAATTGCCGCTGGCCTGGCCGCCGCGAATCACCAGCCTGCCGCCGGTCTTCTCGATGCGGGCCTCCAGCTTGTCGAACATCTGGCTGGCGTTGCCCGCCTTGTCGAGCTGCTCGACGACACCATTGAGCGTGCCAACGTCGCGGCCGGCGACCGGGGGTGTGGTCGCGATCCGGAACTTCCGCATCTCGACCCGGCCGGTCATCGGCGGATCGGCCTTGGAATCATCGATGCGGACGCCGATGTCGAGATCGCCGCCCACCAGACCGTCGAGCCAGCCGGCCGCCTGCAGCAGACTGCCGGCGTCAGGCGACTTCAGCGTAAGCTGACGGCCGGTGCCGTCACCGGCGATCGTCAGGCGCGTCGGGCCGGCGGTGCCGGCGGTCAGCTGGAGATCCGCTGACAACGTGCGATCGCCCTGGCGGGTCACCGTGCCCCTGACCGACGGCAAGGCGCCACGCTTCAGCAGCAGCTGGCCGACATCCAGGCTGACCACGACCACGGGACCGCCCAGCGGCGGCGCCGGTGCACCGGGATCGGGACGCGGCGCCTTCTTTTCGTCTTCGAGAAAGCGCGCGATGTCCAAGGCCGCGCCCTTGATGTCGAGCGCGTAGCCCGTCGCGGTACGCCGCAAGTCGCCCGCCACAGTCGTGCGGCCCAGCGCCAGACGGCTGAACGCGACGCGCTGCAGCGCGCCGTCGGCCGGTTTCAGCTCCAGCTTGCCGGCAGCGGACAGATCACCCAGACGCAGATCGAAGTCCGTCACGGCAGGCGCCGGACCGCCGGCAAAGCGGGCAGTTAGACTTGCCTGCCCGTCGGTCCCCGCCGGCTTCTCCCACATGAGTTCGGAGACAACGATCCGGGCAGGCTTGAGGTCGGCCTTCAGACTCAACTCGCTCGGCCCCGCTGCTGGCACCTGGTAAACCAGCGGCGCCAGCATGATGTTGCCCGAGAGGTAGGGCGCGAGACTCGCCAGCCCGGCCTTGGCCAGGATCGCCTGCGAGACCTGCCCCTTGACCTCGTAGCGCCGGCGGAACGGCACCTTGGGGCCGAACATCTCGCGCCACTGCACGTCGAGCACCTGCCCATCGACCTTGCCGCGGCCGCTGACGCTGAGCTCGCGACTGTCGACCTCGACCCGCGCCGTAGCGTCCGACAGAGCGAGACCGAACGCCGCGTTCTGCAGGGAGAAGCGCTCGATGTCTGCCGTGGCGGCGTACTCGACGTCGCTCATCGGCAGGGTCTTGAGCAGCGGAAACTTCATGCGCAGGGCCAGCGCGACATCGCCCGACGTACGCTTGGGATCGAACAGCAGGTCCTTGGACAGGCCGATCTTGGGATGCGCCAGGAAGGCCAGCGCGTCAGCGACGCTGGCCTCGATGCGCAATTCCATTTCTGTGCGATGATTGTTCGGCTTCTCCAGGCCCAGGATGTCGACCCGCGCGCCCGCCAGCCGCAGATTGTCCGCGTTCCCCGATACGATGTCGAAACGCATCACCGTGCCATCGAACGTCGCGGTGCCCGACACGCCGCGCAGCGGCGGCAGCGGATCGAGATAGGTGACCGTCAGCCCCTCATAGCGCAGCCGGGCCACCGACCGCTCGACCTTCAGGTCCTCCGGCCGGTCGAAATCGCCGGCCACGACGAAGTCGAGGGAGGCTGCCGTCAGCGCGCCGTCGGCAATATTGGCCAGCGCCCAGGTGCGACCACCGGTGGCCAGCGGCTCGAGCCAGAACTCGGCCAGTCGCGCGATCGGAATGTCCCTGACCTCGGCATTGCCGTCAAAACGGAACGTGCGGGCCGTCAACTCCAGCACACCCGACAACCGTGCCGTCGGGCCCCGAAAGCCGACACTGAACTCCTCGACCTGCACGCGATTCTCGCTCGGCGTGAACGACAGCCGCAGCGCCACCTTGTCGACGTCCCGCGCCGGGCTCAGCACACCGGGAATACCGACGCGGCCGCTGCCGCCGGCAAGGTCGACACTGACGTTGCGGATTTCGCCCTTACCCGACGCCGACAGCCGGATGACGCCCTCCAGCGGCAGGTTGAGCTCGGCCAGCGGCGCCAGCTGCGGCGCCGCCGTGGCGAAGGCCGCCAGCCGCAGGTTGCGGCCGCGCAGACTGATATCGAGCTGCTCGCGCGAGCGGCCGTACAGCGCCGACATCTGGAATTCGGCGGTCTCGCCGCCGGCCTGCATGCTCAGCGTGCCCTGCATGCGCACGCCGGCCCGGTCGCGCGCCATCACAGCGCGCGCCGCCGGCGCATCCCAGACGAAGCCCGTCGTCTTGTCGTCGACGCGCACTCGCGCCGCGCCGATACGCACCTGGTTCAACCGTCCCAGCGGATGCTTCAGGTCGGGCGGCCGCAGCAACTGCTCCATCAGGATCGGCAGGATGCGGGACGACGACGCGTCCGCCTCCTGCGGCAGCAGCGTCTCGATCAGGCCCTCGCGGGTGATGACCACGTCCAGCCGGATATTGTCGATGTCGATCTCGGTCGGCTGCAGCACGCCGCCGGCCAGCGCCCTGAGGCTGAGGTTGATGACCACCGCTGGCACCGTCGCGACCTGCACGCCCTGGGCATCAATGGCGGCGATGTCGGCAAGCACCAGCTGCACCGGTTGCTGCCAGCCGCCCCATACCAGGGACACGCGGCGCGCCTGCATCTTCATGCGCCCTTCGGAGGTGTCGAACGACTGCGCTGTGTAGGCGCGCGCGAAGTCGAGCTCGATCGGCCCCGTCGACAGGCGCCACAGCAGCAGCATCGCGATCACGGCCAATCCGCCGACGATGGCGCCGATCCACTCCAGCAGGCGAATCGCAAAATGAAAACGCTTCATACCCTCAAACGAACCTTGACGTAGCGCGTCCGGAACGCCCACGGTGGCTGCAATCCGCGCAGCATAGCCCGTCCACCGTTCCGATGACATTCCCCTGGCCGGTCGCCGCCCTCCCCCGTCCGCACGACCGCCAGCGCCAGCAAACCTGCCGCGAGCGCTGGCACGAACGCAGCGAACGCTGCGCCAATCCCGCGGCCCTGCACGAGATGGCGGACGACGGCTCCGGCGGTGTCCTTCTCGACGCGCTGTTCGGCAACAGCCCGTTTCTGTCGGAGCTGGCGCTATCCGACCCGGATTTCGCGGCGCTTTTGTGGCGCCAGGGTCCCGATCGGGCCATCGCGGCGGCGCTGGAGGGTCTCGACGCGGCGGCGGAGAGCACCGCGGCGCTGCGCGCGGCGTTACGTCGCGCCAAGCGCCGCGTCGCCCTGCTCACCGCGGTTGCCGACATCGCCGGCGTGTGGCCGCTGGAGCGCGTGACCGGCGCCCTGTCGGACTTCGCCGAGCAAGCCCTGCGCCATGCCACCGATCGGGCGTTGCTGGACCTGCAGGCCGCGGGCCAGTTGCGTCTGGACGACAACGCCGCGTCCGCCGGACTGACCGTGCTCGGCATGGGCAAGCTCGGCGCCCGCGAGCTGAACTACTCCAGCGACATCGACCTGATCGTGCTCTACGACCGCGACCTGCCGGCAGTCGCCGGCGACGACGGGCTCGGCGCCAAGATGGTGCGCGCGACACGGGCGATGGTCGGCACCATGAGCGAGCTGACGGCCGACGGCTACGTCTTCCGCACCGACCTGCGGCTGCGGCCGGATCCGGGATCGACGCCGCTCGCCATCTCGACGATCGCCGCCGAGACCTACTACGAGAGCGTCGGCCAGAACTGGGAACGCGCCGCCATGATCAAGGCGCGACCGGTGGCCGGCAACATCGCGGTCGGCGACGCCTTCATGCGGACGCTGCGCCCCTACATCTGGCGCAAGCACCTCGACTTCGCGGCGATCCACGACATTCACTCGATCAAGCGGCAGATCGACGCCCATCGCGGCACCGGCACGGTCAAGGTCGCCGGCCACAACGTCAAGCTGGGACGCGGCGGCATCCGCGAAGTCGAGTTCTTCGTCCAGACCCAGCAGCTGATCTACGGCGGCCGCAACGACCGGCTGCGCCAGCGCGGCACGGTGGAGGGCCTCGCGGCGCTGGCCGAGGCCGGCCTGATCCGGGACACGGTGGCGCGCGACATGGCCGAGAGCTACGGCTTTCTGCGCCGCGTCGAGCACCGTCTGCAGATGGTGGACGATCGCCAGACCCATGTATTGCCGGGCGACGATGCGGGTCTCGCCGCCATCGCCACCTTCATGGGCTATGTGTCGGCCGAGCGTTTCGCTGACGATCTGCTCCGCACCTTCCGCACGATCGAGGGCCACTACGCGCGGTTGTTCGAGGATGCGCCGACGCTCGCCGTTCCCGGCGCCGGCAGCCTCGTGTTCACCGGCACCGAGACCGACCCCGAGACGCTGGCGACACTGACCAGCCTCGGCTTCCGGCAGCCGGCGGTCGCCTGGGAGATCGTCAGCCGCTGGCATCACGGCCGCTACCGCGCGACGCAGACAGCACGGGCGCGCGAGCTGCTGACCGAGCTGAAGCCGGCGCTACTGAAGGCGCTGGCCGCGACGGTCGATCCCGATCAGGCGCTGCTGCGTTTCGATACGCTGCTCGCCAACCTGCCGGCCGGCGTGCAGTTGTTCTCGCTGTTCAAGTCGAACCTGTCGCTGCTCGACCTGGTGGCGCGCATTATGGGCAGCGCGCCACGAATCGCCAATCATCTGGCACGCCGCCCGATCCTGCTCGACGGCGTCCTGTCGGCCGATTTCCTGGTGCCGCTGCCCGACGCCGACACCCTGGCCGCCGATCTCGGCCGCGTGCTCGACAGCGCCGCCGACGAGCAGGACCTGCTCGACTTCGCGCGGCGCTGGACCAACGACCGGCGTTTCCAGGTCGGCGTGCACCTGCTGACCGGCACGATCGGCCCGCTGGAGGCGGCGCGCGCCTACAGCGACGTGGCGGCGGCAGTCGTCGCGCAGCTGGCGTCACGCGTCGAAGCGCTGTTCGCGCGCCAGCACGGCGGCTTCGACGGCCCGCGGATGGCGGTCGTCGCGATGGGCAAGCTCGGCAGCCGCGAAATGACGGCAACCTCCGATCTCGACCTGACGTTCGTCTACGACGTGCCGGCCGGCCTCGATCAGTCCGACGGCGAGCGGCCGCTGCCGCCGACCCAGTACTACACCCGGCTCAGCCAGCGGATCCTCAACGCGCTCACCGTGCAGACCAACGACGGCGCCCTGTACGAGGTCGACATGCGCCTGCGGCCGTCCGGCAACGCCGGTCCGATCGCCTGCTCGCTGGCCGCTTTCGGCGCCTACCAGGCGGACCAGGCCTGGACCTGGGAGCACATGGCGCTGTGCCGCGCCCGGGTGATTGCCGGGCCGCCGGCGATTCGCACCCGGGTCGATGCCGCCATCGCCGCCACGCTGCGCCGGCCGCGCGATGCCGACAAGCTGCTGCGCGATGTCGCCGACATGCGCCAGCGCGTCGCCACCCATCGGCCGCCCAAGGGGCCGTGGGATTTCAAGCTGGTGCGCGGCGGCCTGTTCGACGTCGACTTCGTCGTGCAGTACCTCTGCCTGCGCCATGCCGCGACGCATCCCGAGATCCTGCACCCGGATCCGCCGACGGCACTGGCGGCGCTGGCGGCCGCCGGTCTGATCGACGGCGAGCACGCCGCTCGGTTGTCGCGCGCCTACCGGCTGTTCACCGACCTGCAGGGACTGATGCGCCTGGCGCTCGATGTGTCGGAAGCCGATTTCGACGAGACGACGGCACCGGAGGGCCTGCGCCAGCTGTTGATCAAGGCGGCCGGCGTCGACCGCATCGACGCGCTGAAGCAGCAGGTGATCCAGGCCGCCCGCCTGGCGTATGAATCCTATGTCGAGATCATTGAGAAGCCGGCAGCGGTGCTGCCGCCACCGATGCCAGCGGAGGAAAGATCATGAGCGTCGAGGAAGGCAAGAAGGCGCCCGATTTCACGGCCGCGACCGATGGCGGCGGCAAGATCAAACTGTCGGACCTGAAGGGCAAGACGGTGATCCTGTATTTCTATCCCAAGGACAACACGTCGGGCTGCACCACGGAGGCTTGCGGTTTCCGCGACAGCCTGGCCGATTTCTCCAAGACCAAGGCGGCCGTCATCGGCGTCTCCAAGGACAGCGTCGCCAGCCACGACAAGTTCAAGGCCAAGTACGACCTGCCGTTCACGCTGGTGTCGGACGCCGACGGCAAGATCTGCGAGAAGTATGGCACCTGGATCGAAAAGAGCCTGTACGGTCGGAAGTACATGGGCATCGACCGCGCCACCTTCCTGATCGACAAGGCCGGCGTCGTCCGCAAGATCTGGCGCAAGGTCAAAGTGGCTGGCCACGTCGAGGACGTGCTCGCCGTGGCAAAGAGTCTCTAAACCCCGTTGATCGGCTCGTCGTAGGTCCGGCCGTGCGATACGTTGTCAGCGGGCACCGCGGTCAGACATGCATGCCGCCATCGGCCATGAAGACGCCACCGGTCGAAAAGGCGCTCTGGTCGGAGGCGAGGAACAGGACCGTGCGGGCGACCTCCTCAGCCGTGCCGTGGCGCCCCAACGGGATGATGCCGTTGAGAAACGACGTGGCGTCGCGGCCCAGCGCGAGGCTGAGCCCGGCCTCGACGTCTCTTTGGAAATCGTTGTCGATCGGTCCCGGCGCCACGACATTGACCCGGATGCGGCGCGCCGCCGCTTCCTTGGCAACCGTCCGCATCAGGCCGATGACGGCGTGCTTCGACGCCGCGTAGGCACAGATCCCTGGATCGCTGGTGACGCCGACGACGCTCGAGGTGATCACGATGCTGCCGCCGTCGCTCATCCGCGGCAGTGCGTACTTGCAGGCGAGGAAACTGGCACGCACGTTGACCGCCATCACCTGGTCGAAGACCTCTTCCGGGTATTCCGTCACCGGCCGGATCACGCCGCTGACGCCGGCGTTGCTGAACAGCACGTCCACGGTACCCCAACGCGACACCGCCGCGTCGACATAGGCTCGCGTCGCGGCAGCGTCAGCCACGTCGGCGACGACCGTCGCGATGCGGTCGGCCGGGGCGCCCAGCGCCCGCACGGCCGACGCGAGCGCCGGCGCATCGCGATCGACCAGCAGCACCCGCGCACCCTCCGCCAAAAAGGCGGCGGCACTGGCCAGGCCAAGGCTGCCGGCGCCGCCGGTGATGATGCATGTCCTTGCTTCCAGCAATGCCATCATCTGCTCCCGTACTCGATGCGCGGCGCCCGGCCGGCCGTGTGCCGGCGGGACGCATTCGCGCGCGGCGACGCCCCCACCGCGCGCTAGCCAGACCCGCCGGCCACGCCCAGATAGGCGCGCTGAACCGCCGGATCGGTACGCAACGCCACCGCCTGGCCCTCGCCGACGACGCGGCCATTGGCCATGACATAGCCGCGGTCGGCAATCGCCAGGCTGCGACGCGCATTCTGCTCGACCAGCAGCACACCGATGCCGGCGTCGGCAATCCTCGTCATGGCCGTGAACAGTTCGCCGCACAGCAAGGGCGACAGCCCGAGCGAGGGTTCATCGAGCAACAGGATGTCGGGCGCACTCATCAGGGCGCGGCCGATCGCCACCATCTGCTGCTCGCCGCCGCTCATCGTGCGCACTTCTTGCCGCATCCGTTCGCGCAGCCGCGGAAAGAGTGCAAGCACGCGCGTGCGGTTGGCCGCCTCGCCGGCGCGGGCACGGCGCGCGAAGGCGCCCAGCAGGAGGTTCTCCTCGACGCTCAGTTCGCCGAAGATACCGCGGCCCTCCGGTACCAGCGCCAGCCCCGCCTCGACGATCTGGTCGGCTCTCAGCCTCGTCAGCTCGCGACCGCCCAGCGCAATGTGCGCGCCGGGCGTCGCCGGCTGGATGCCGGCGATGGCTTTGAGCAACGAGGTCTTGCCGCTGCCGTTGGCGCCGAGAATCACGACGATCTCCCGCGGCCCGACCATCAGGGAGACTTCGTCCACGGCCCGGTGCGCGCCATAGGCGACGGAGAGGTTCGACACCTCAAGCATCGTCGGATCCCAGGTAGGCGCGGACGACTTCGGGATCGGCCAGCACGACGTCGGGCGGACCATCGGCGATGACACGGCCGACGTTCATCACCGTGCACCGGTCGCACAACGAGCGGATAGCGTCCATGACGTGCTCGACCATCAGGATCGAGAGGCCTTCGTCGCGCAGCGATCGTACCAGCTCGATCCCGGTCGTCAGCTCGGTCGGATTGAGGCCGGCCAGCCACTCATCGAGCAGCAGCAGGCGCGGCGCCAGCGCCAGGGCACGCGCCAGTTCCAGCCGTTTCTGGTCGATATAGGTCAGCGCCGACGCGGGGGTTGCGGCACGGCCTGCCAGACCCAGCCGCGCCAACAAGTCGTCCGCCGAGCGGCGCGCCGCAGGGCCCCAGGAACCGAGCGCGCCGAACGCGGTGCCCGCCAGCACGTTCTCGTGACACGTCATCGACCTCAGAACGCGGACGATCTGGAACGTGCGCGCCACGCCGCGCCGCGCGATGCGGTGCGGCGCCAGGCCCGTGATGGGCGTACCATCCAGCATCACCGATCCGGAGTCGGGCGCCAGCGCGCCGGAGATCAGGTTGAGCACCGTCGTCTTGCCCGACCCGTTGGGGCCCAGCAGGCCGACGATCTGCCCCGCCTCGACCGTCAGGCCGACGTCATCGACGGCCAGAAGGCCGCCGAAGCGGCGCGACAATCCGGACACCGCCAGCAGCGCGCTGCTCACGTCGAGAGTCCGCGGCGCGGGCCGCGCAGCGACCCGCGGCCCTCCTCGATCAGTCCGGCGACGCCGCGTGGCACGGCGTACACCACCAGCATGAACGCCGCTCCGACCAGGATGCTGAAGTGGTTGGGAAAGTTCGCCGTCAGGACCTCGAACAGCAGAGCCAGCGGCACCACGCCGAGAACCGGGCCGTACAGCCGGTGGGCGCCGCCCAGAAGCGCCATGATCAGCACCTGAAACGACACGGTCGCGTTGAAGGCGATCGCCGGATCGATATAGGTCCAGCGCGGCGCCATGACGGCGCCGGTCACGGTGATAAATGCGGCGCTCAGCGCGAACAGCGTGACCTTCGCACGCGTGGTGTCGATCCCGACATGCCGCGCCACAGTCTCATCGTCGCCGATGACGCGCAGCGCCAGGCCGAGCCGCGAGCGGCGGATCAGGATACCGGCGATGAAGACCAGGACCGCCAGCGCCAGCAGCTGCCAGTAGATCTGCGCCGTCGTGACGTCGATGAAGACGTAGCGGCCGAGCGTGCGGGTGACGTTGACCTCGTACCACGTGACCAGCTGGCGCACGAGTTCGGCCAGTCCGAACGTGAAGATGACGAAGTAGACCCCCGAAAGGCGCAGGGTCGAAAGACCGACGATCAGCGCCAGGACGACGCCGATCGCCAGCGCGATCACCAGCACCACCGGCCAGGCGAAGACCTCACCGAAGACGGCGACGGTGTAGGCGCCGATGCCGAAGAAAGCCACCGTGGCGAGCGACACGTAGCGCGTCGGTCCGGAAAACAGCGCCCAGGCGGTCGCCAGCACGGTATAGCTCATCAGGTTGATGGCCAGCGAAAGCCCATAGCCGCCGAAGACGAGGGGCACACAGGCCAGCAACCCGACAGCGACGACGGCCGCGGCGCTGACGATGAGCCGACGCGGCGTCATCGCCGGCCAATCCCGAACAGGCCCTGCGGACGCACCAGCAAGGTGACAAGGAAGATGGCGTACGTGGCCGCCAGGGTCAGCCCGGGGTCGATCCAGGTGGCGACGAAGGTTTCCGTCAGGCCGAGAATGAGGCCGGCGATCAGGGCGCCCAGCAGGTTGCCGACACCGCCCATGATGACGACGATCAATGCCTTCATGGTGAAGACGACACCGAGATTGGCGTTGAAGGTCAGGAACATCGACACCAGCACGCCGCCGCAGGCGACCAGCCCGCCACCCAGCGCGAAGGCGAAGGCGGCGGCGACCCGCACGTCGATGGCGACCAGCTGTGCCGCCACCGGGTCGACGGCCACGGCGCGGATCGCCGTGCCGAGCCGCGTGCGCGTCAGGCCAAGATACAGGAGCGCGCCGACCACGACCGCAAAGCCCAGCGCCAGCAGCCGGTTGGCGGCCACGGTGGCGCCGGGCAGGTGGACCGGGACGGCGAAGAAGCTGTAGCTGTAGTAGGCGCCGCCGAACATCACCAGCAGCACGCCCTGCACCACGAACAGCAGGCCGAACGTCGCCAGGATCGTGTCGACCTCCAGCGCCTCGCGGTTCGGCGCGCGCCGGACCAGCGGAGTCAGCAGCACGCGGTAGATCAGCCAGCTGAGCGCGAACGCCGCCGGCACAACCAGCAGCAGCGCCGCCAGCGGCGCGATGCCGGCCACCGTGAACAGCCAATGCGCGGCGAAGGCGCCGGACACCAGCAGTTCGCCGTACGACAGGTTCATGATTCGCGCCACGCCGTACTGGAGCGTCAGCCCCATGGCGAGCAACGCGTACATCCCCCCCAGCGTCAGGCCGGCGATGAGTGCGTCAGTCAGCATTGCCGCTAACAAGTCGGTCGCGCCGCCGCCGGCAAAGAAGGCGGCGGCCCGCCCGATGCGTCACTTCCAGGCCGGCTTCGGCACGATCACCGGAGCAGCGCCGGGGCGCGCCGGCGCGACGCCGGTGTAGAAACCGTCCTGCCACTGGCCGATCAACCAGTAACCTTCCTGCAGCATATTGTCCCGCAGCTTGATCTTGCCCAGCACCGTGTCGAACGTGCCGGTCTGCAGCTCCTTGATGATCGCCGGCCGATCGATCTTGCCGACTCGCTCGATCGCCTGCTCTAGCATCTGCAACGACGAATAGCCGACCTGGCTGCCCCAGTAGTCCGGATCGCGCTTGTGCATCGCCTTGTGCTTCTCGCGATACTCGGCCGTCGCCTTGTTGTCGCGCGACCAGCCGCCCAGCGACATGATGCCCTCGGTATTGGCGCCGAAGCGGCCGGGATACAGCGGGAATCCGACGCCGACGCCGAGGAACATCACCTTGGGCGCGAACGAGGCGATCTTCGCCTGGTCAGTGAGCGCAATCGTGTCCGGCGGATAGCTGAAGGCGACGAATGAATCGGCGCCTGAGCGCGCCGCCTCGCCGATCAGCGGCGACATGTCCTGCGTCCCGATCGGATAGCTTTTGTCGTAGGCCAGCTTGAAGCCGGCCTTGGTGAATCCCTCACGCGCCGCTTTCGACAGGTCGATGCCGAAGCCGTCGGCAATGCTGACCATCGCAATCTTGTCGTTGATCTTGCCGTCGGCCCGCATCTTGGTGAGCAGGCCGACCAGGGCATCGACGTATTGCGCGCTGGTGCCCAGCAGCCAGAAGCTGTTGGGCCAGCGCTTGCCGAGATCGGGGGCACGGTCGGTCACGGCGGTGAACGCCAGCTGCGGATAGCCGTACTTGTTGAACACCGGCCCGACGGCAAGGTTCAGCCCGGTGCCCCAGGGCGGGAACAGCAGGTCGACCTTGTCTTGCGTGACAAGCCGTTCGAAGGCGCGAACCGCCTCCTCCGAGTTCGAGCGGTCGTCATACTCGACGATCTCGATCGGCACCCGCCGCTTGAGGCTGGACAACATCAGGCCGCCCTTGTCGTTCACTTCCTTCACCCAGAGCTGGTAGTTCGGGATCTGGGTAACGTTGGCGCCGCCGGCATTTGGTCCGGTCTTGGAGATCGCGTAGCCGATCTTGACCGATTTCATGTCCTGCGCCGCCGCTGATCCGGCTGCGACGAGGCCGCCGCCAAGCAGCGCAACCGCCATCCGGCGCGTGATACTGGCCATCATTTCCTCCCTTTGTCGGCCGGTCGCTTGCCGCGCTGCCCGTGCCTTACCCTGTTTGATTGGTGGCGTTTGACTGCCACTGTCCCGGAGCGGTTGGCCACCGCCGATCCTCATCCGGCACCGATGGATAGCGCATGCCGCTCCAGCGCGGGACGCTGGCACGTCCATCGGTTGACAGTCAACGATCACAACAAGAATCGCCTGCCGGCAAGCGCCCGCGGCCGGGTCAGGCGCGCGCTCGCCTCTACCGATCTCGGCCGCGCGCCGGTGCAACCGCTCCGGTCGATCCGTCTCGCCGCGCACCGCAACCGGCTTGCACTGCCAAGCGTTCCCCCGCCGCCTGCCGTCAACACCAAGATCACGCGGCGTCGGCCCCGGCGGCCGGCTCGTCAGTACCCTCGCCGGTCAACCGGCGCAGCTGGTCTCGGGCGCGCGACAGCCGCGACATGATCGTGCCTATTGCTACGCCCAGCACCTCGGCCGCCTCGGCATAGGCCATGCCCTCGATGGCGACCAGAATCAGCACCTCGCGATGGTCGTCCGACAGCTGCCGCAGCGCGGCGAGCGTGCGGTTCGCCATCAGCCTCTCAAGCTGGTCGGCCGGCCAGGATGGCTCCGGTACGTCCTCGATCGCCGCCAGCCGCGGACCGGCAGCCGCGCGGCGCCGATTGTTGGCGTTGATGTTGTGCAGGATCGTGAACAGCCAGGCCCGCATGTTGCCCGGCTGGCGCCAGAGGTGGGCACGCGACAGGGCCCGCTCGGCGCAGTCCTGCACGAGATCGTCGGCAGCCGCCACATTGCCCGTCAGCGCGCGCGCATAGCGACGCAGCGCCGGCAAATGCTGTGGCAGCTGTTCGGCAACCTCGTTCGCCGGCCGCGGAAGCAAGGCCATGGTCGTGGGCTCCTGGCGCGAGGACGCAGAGCCGCGTCCGAAGGGCGATGACACATCAGCCATCCCGCCTTCGGTACGCACCGGCGTTGTGCCTCGGCGGCACCACCGACCTGCGCTCCCGGTTGTCCTGGTTGCGGTTGCTACGCCGCTGGGCAGTCCACTATCGCGCCGCCGTGTGAGGCGGCGTTGGAGCGGCCGTTGAAAGCGTCAGAGGTCGATAGGGAATTCTTATCGCAACGCAAAGCGGGCCTTTGGAATGCGGCCGCTCGCAGATGTGGCAGTCCATCGATTCGCGGAAAGACAACGACGGACGCCCGCAAAAAGACGACGGCGCCGACCTGACGTCGGCGCCGCCCCTTGCCGACCGACGGGACACCATCCTCAAGCCAGATGGCGCCCGTCCGGACCTTCGTGCGTCGTCTGGCCGCCCTATTCCGCGGCCCGCACCATCGGCCGCTTGGGCTTGAGGTGCTGGACCTTGGGCAGGACTTCCTTGGACAGCAGCTCCAGCGAGCGGCGCCAGGCTTGCGGGTTCTCGGTGTAGTCGAAACCGAACACCAGCAGGCAGCCGAAACCGCCGACCTCGTTATAAATCTCCTCGATCTTGCGGGCCGCCGTCGCCGGCGAACCGACAATCCAGTTGTGCCGTGCGCAATATTCCGGCGTGACGTCGGCATCAGGCACCTCGGGCTTGTGCTTGAGGTACTCGAAGAAACCGAACTGGCCGAGCAGCGGCAGGAAGTACTCCCGCATCATGCGACCCATCATGGCGCCGACCGACAGCTTCATCGCCTCGGCGTCAGTGTCAGCCACGAACACCTCGCGCACCATGCGCCAGTCGTTGCGGTCGGGCGTGCGGCCGGATTTCGCCGCGCCCACTTCGACCGCCTCCCAATGGCTGCCGACATAGGCCGGGTTGAGGTTGAGGCTCATCGGGATGAAGCCGCGTTCGCCGGCCAGCTTCAGCGTATCGGAGCCCTTGGAGAGTCCGGCAACGCCGATCGGCGGATGCGGCGTCTGCATCGGCCGGATGTGCGGCTTGAGGAAGCCGAACATGGTATCGGGTGCCGTCACGTGCCAGAACTTGCCCTTGTAGTCGAACGGCTCCTTCGACGCTCCACAGCTTCAGGATGATGTCGAGCGCCTCGCGCGTCATGTCACGATTGACGCCCGACATGCCGTCGACGTTGAACAGTGCCCAGTCGCTGGGCAGGCCGCTGGCGGCGACGCCGAAATTCAGCCGGCCGCCGGAAATGTGATCCAGCATGGCGACGCGGTTCGCCAGCTCGGCCGGATGATGATACGGCAGCAGGAAGCCGCCCGGTCCGAGGCGGATGTTCTTGGTCTGCATCAGCGCCTGCGCCACCAGCAGATCGGGCGCCGGATGCGGCTCCCACGGCGCGGTATGATGCTCGCCGATCCAGCACTCGCTGAAGCCCAGCTCGTCGAGCCAGCGGATGACCTGGAGATCCCATTCGTGCCCGGCCTTCAGCGGCCGCTCGGGCGGATGCGATGGCATGGTGAAGTAGCCGAATTGCATGTTTCCTCCATCCCCGTTGATTGACGCTCACATATCGACCTGCGGTGAGTGTTCTGCCGATCCGCCGGCAAGTCACGTTGAAAACTGCGGTGAATCGTTCCTGCCAGTCCCGGCGATTCCGCAACGCTTGGTCAGACTGTCGGCCCCGGCCACATGCAGGCGAAAGATGATGATAACAACACTATCGCGTCACGGTCAGGACACGCCTGACAGTGGCGGGCCGATGGCGCGTGGTCCTATCCTGAACCGGCAATCGCCGTCGCCACGCCGAGGCGGGACGCGGCGAGCCGCCGAAAGGCCACAGCGAGGATCCGATGCCCCTCACGCCCACCGCTCTGCACTACGACATCGCCGACCTGCGCGCGCCGTGGGAAACGGTGCGCGCGCCCATCGTGATGCATCACGGCATCGGCACCACGGCCGATATCTGGTGCGATTGGCTGCCGGTGCTGGCACCGCACCACCGCGTGCTGCGCTTCGACCTGCGCGGCTTTGGTCGCTCGCACGCCGCCTGGCGCGACGGCACGACGCTGGACGAGCTGGTCGGCGATCTGATGCTGGTGAGCGAATTCGCCGGCGCGCCGACGGTACACCTGATCGGCGAATCGCTGGGTGGCACGGTGGCGCTGGCGGCGGCGCTGAAGCATCCCGACCGTATCGCCAGCGTCACCGTGTCCAACGCCACGCATCGCGGCACCGGCATCGGCCGCGTGCGCGGATGGCGCGAGGAGATCGCGCGCGATGGTTTCGCGGCCTGGGCGGACCACATGATGCCGGCACGCTTCCGCGACGACGCGCCACTCAGTCCGGCGCAGCGTGCCTGGTTCGCGCGCACCCAGGCGGCCAGCGACCCGGCGCCTATCCTCGCCCTGGGCGAACTGCTGGCCGGCCTCGACATGTCCGACGCAGTCCGCAAGCTGGCGGTGCCGCTGCTGATCCTGTCGCCCGACGGCAGTCCGTTTATTTCCGCCGCCATGGCCGCCGAACTGCAGGGACTGGTGCCGGATGCCGCTCTGAGGGTGTTCCCCGGCACGCGCCACGGGCTGCCCTTCTCGCATGCCCGGGCGTGCGCCAAGGAAACCTTGCGTTTCCTGCACCGGCGATTCGGCTGAACCAGCCCTCCCGCCACGCTGCGCGCGAGGTCGGGACGATCACACCACCTGGTTCTTCAGCGCCGTCTCACCCCGCCACAGGCGATCGAGGTTCTCGACCAGCAGGTCGAGCACGTTATCTTCGTAACGGCGGGTCTCGCCGGCAGTATGCGGCGTGACGAAGACGTTGGGCATGGTCCACAGCGGCGAACCTTCCGGCAGCGGTTCCTCGACCGTGCAGTCGAGTGCCGCGCCGGCGATGGCGCCGTTGTTCAGAGCCGCGATCAGTTCCGGCTCGTCGACGCAGCGGCCCCGCGCCACGTTGACCAGGAACGCCGAGCGCTTCATGACGCCCAGCGAGCGGGCGTTCATCAGCTTCTCGGTCTGCGGCGTCAGCGGACAGGTCAGCGCCACGAAATCGGCGCGCGGCAGCACGTCCAGCAGCCGGGAGTCCGGTACCACCTCGTCGGCCGCCCCCTTGCCCGCCGACACGTCCCGCCGCGTGCCGATGACGTGCATGTCGAACGCCTTGGCAAGCTGCGCCAGGCGGCCGCCGATGCGGCCCAGGCCGACGATCACCAGGGTCTTGCCGCCCAGCTCGTCCTCGCGCTGCGCCAGATCGCCGATCATGCCGCGCCAGAAACGCTTGTGCTGGTTGTCGCGGCCCAGGTGCAGCTGCCGCGCCATGGCCAGGATCAGGGCAATGGCGTGCTCGGAAACGGCACGCGCGTTGACGCCCTGGGCGCTGGCCAGGCGCACGCCAGCCGCCTTGAGCGCGTCTTTGTCGTATTGATCGACGCCGGCCGAGATCGACTGGATGAATTTCAGCTTCGGCGCGCGCTTGAGCAGCTCGTTGCGCCACAGGCCCGACACCAGCACGACGTCGGCCTTCGGGATCGCGCTTCGAAATCCTCGCGGTTGCGCACCTCGACGTGGCGGATGCCCGTATCGCGCGCGGCGAAGCGGTCGGCCATGCGGTAGGCGACATGCGCAAAGCAGATCGTCAGCTTGTCGCGCGACGGCAGGCCGGCGGTCATGGAATTCCCCCTTTGGTATCGGACGCCCCGACCCGCATAGCAGGCGATGCGCGCGACCGACAAGAGCCGGCCGCTGCCGTCGGGCGGTTTGCCGCCCGGCCGCCGCGGCGCCACAATGGCCGGCAACGGCTCGACGGAGAGGCGACATGCCGGACCAGACGTTCACCGTGATCCTGGGCGACCGCCGCTATGCCGTGCGCCGCAAATGGGCGCGGCTGCCACCCAACCTTGCCTTCGGCTTCATCTCCGATCTGCTGGTCGATCCGGCCGGCCGCGTGCACGTGGCGCAGCGTGGCACCGACCAGCCGGTTGTGGTGTTCGAGCGCGACGGCAGCTATGCCGGATCCTGGGGCATGGGCGCGATCGGCGAGGCGCACTACCTGACGCGCGCGCCGGACGACACCGTACTGGTCGCCGACCGCGACAGCCACCAGATCCTGCGCTTCGGCGCGGACGGCAAGCTGCGCCAGTCGCTCGGCCGGCGGCACAACCCCGCGCTGGCCGCGCCCTTCAACCATCCGACGAGTGCCGCCATGGCCCGAGACGGCGAGATCTACGTTGCCGACGGCTACGGCAATTCGCACGTCCACCGCTTCGGCGCCGACGGCGCATTGCGCCGGACGTGGGGCGGGCCCGGCAGCGGCCCCGGCCAGTTCACCACGCCGCACGCCATCTGGGTCGATCGTTTCGACAGGGTCCTGGTCGGCGACCGCGAGAACAACCGCGTGCAACTCTTCGACCGCGACGGGGGATTCATCACCGCGTGGGGCGATTTCTACCACCCCATGAAGATCTGGGTGGACGATCGCGACTGCGTGTTCGTGTCCGACCAGATCCCGCGCATCAGCTTGCTGTCGCCCGAGGGCGCCCTGCTCGGCCGCTGCCGCGGTGCCATCAACGGTGCGCACGGGCTCGGCGGCGATGCCGATGGCAATCTCTTTCTCGCCGAGCTGCCGCCGCAGGAGATCACCAAGCTGGAACGGCTCAACTGAGGCGCCGCATGGCCGCCGTCGTCGACAGCTACACCATCTATCACTCGCCCAAAATGCCCCGGCCGTCAGCGTTCGGCATCCATGGCCGCGAGCTTGGCGACACGGCGCCGGTAGTCTTCCGACGTCGAGAAGCGGGCTGCCAGCCAGGCCGCGACCAGGTCGCGCGCGAGCCACGGGCCGACGATCTGGGCGCCGATGCACATGACATTGACGTCGTCATGCTCGACGCTCTGGTGCGCGGAGTGCACGTCGTGGCAGACCGCCGCCCGTATCCCCTTCATCTTGTTGGCGCTGATCGCCGCGCCGACACCGGTTCCGCATACCATCAGGCCGCGCTCGGCCTTGCCGGAGACGATGGCGGCCGCGACCTTGCGGGCAATATCGGGAAAATCGACCGGCGCCGGATCGTAGGAACCCACGTCCTCGACCTGGTGGCCCTGCTCGCGCAGCCAGGCAAGCAATTCGCCCTTGAGAGCGAACCCGGCGTGGTCCGAACCGACGACGATGCGCATGGTGCGGTCCCCTGCGGCAACTGGCGAGATGATGCGGCGGCCACTGTAAAACGCGACGGCCGAGCATCAAGGGGGATTGCGCCGGCCCAACGCCGGCAGCGACAATCGCTTGCGATCAGCCCACTTCATCGATCACCCGGATGGCCAGCATGAAGCTCAACGCCCTCTTCCCGACCCGCGATATCGGCAGCGATCCTGCCAGAATCCGCGACTGGGCCCAGGCGGCCGAGGACATGGGCTACGACGGCATCGAAGTGGCGGATCATGTGTTCGGC
>JAHCJT010000319.1 GCA_026126245.1 Alphaproteobacteria bacterium | reverse complement strand
GCGCGCCGCGGCCCGGCGCTATTTCCAGCCGACCTTGTCGAAGATCGCCTGCGCCTTGGCCTGGTTGCGCCCCAGTTCGCCGACATTGACCTGGTCGGTCTTGAAGGCGCCCCAGCCTTCCAGCGCCTTGTTGTCGGTCTTCACCTCGGTCACGGGGTATTCGTTGTTGCCGTCGGCGAAGTAGCGCTGGGCGTCGTCCGAGACGAGGTACTCGAGGAACTTGATGGCGTTGTCGCGGTGCGGTGCCGTCTTGACCAGACCGCCGCCCGACACGTTGACGTGCGTGCCGCGGTCGGCCTGGTTGGGGAACGAGACCGCCAGCTTGGCTGCGATGGCCTTGTCGGCATCCTTGGTCGAATTGACGATGCGCGCGAAATAGTAGGTGTTGGCGATCGCCACGTCGCACTGGCCGGCAGCGACCGCCTTGATCTGGTCGGTGTCGCCGCCCTGCGGCGGCCGCGCCATGTTGGCGACGACGCCCTTGGCCCAGCTCTCGGCCTTGGCCTCGCCCTGGGTCGCGATGATCGCGGCGAGCAGCGACAGGTTATAGACGTGGCCGCCGGATCGGGCGCAGACCTTGCCCTTGAAGTCGGGGCTGGCGATGTCCTCGTAGCGCGCCACCTGCTCGGGCTTCAGGCGGTCCCTGGCGTAGACCAGCACGCGCGCCCGCGTCGAGAAGCCGAACCACTTGCCGTCGGGATCGCGCAAATGGGCCGGCACGCGGCCTTCCAGCACCGCCGACGTGACCGGGCCCAGCAGGCCGGCCTGTTCGGCCTTCCAGATGCGGCCCATGTCGACGGTGATCAGCACGTCGGCCGGGCTGTTGGCGCCCTCATTGCGGATGCGCTCGATGATTTCGTCTTCCTTGCCCTCGATCCTGTTGACCTTGATGCCGGTCAGCTTCGTGAAGCCCTCGTAGAGCTTCTCGTCGGTCTGGTAGTGGCGCGCCGAATAGAGGTTCACGACCTTATCCTGCGCGACCGCAGGCGCCATGCCCGGCGCAACGGCCAACGCGCCCACCATCAGCGCCAGCGTGCGCCGCGAAAATCGCTGCATCGTCATGCGTTGCGAACGTCCCTCATTGTGTCGCGCGCGTCGTTCGTCGCGCTGCGCAACGTTGGTACCGGCAAAGGCCGTTAATTGCAAACCATTCCTATTCGCAGTCTGCGGGCGCAAACTGACCTGCGCGCCGCATTCTTGCCGCCACTTCCCGTGAATGGTCGTTCAGCCGCAGGCCGGCCATCATCGCCGGAAGGCCGCAACCGGCCTTGACCTCGGTCAAATTTCGCGGCGCGGTGTCATTTCTCCGAAACCTGATCTTCAAATCGAGCGATGGCTCGCTTATCTTGAACAGGATATGGCCGGTGCGGCGATGCGCCTCGTATCGCCGCCATCGTCCGGCCGCAGGCGCCGGCGATGGATGTCGCGCGGCAAAGAACAGGCGGGATCCAAGGTGGTTGGCGTGGCAGGCCTGATCGAGATGGAGGACCAGCCGCTGGCGTTTTCGGCCAGCGGGGCGCGGCCGCTCGGCGTGCCCGAGGCTGTCCGGGCCACCCATGTCGCGGCCGACCGCTATGGCTTCGTGACCGCTGCCGACGGCGCGATCCTGCGTTTCGGGGTGTGGCGCGCCACGACCCAGCCGGCGCGCGGCTCGATGCTGGTGCTGACCGGTCGCGGCGAGTTCATCGACAAATACGCCAGCGAGGTGATCCCCGACCTGCTGGCGCGCGGCTTCGCGGTCTATGCCCTGGACTGGCGCGGTCAGGGGCTGTCGGCGCGCCAGCTCGAGGATCGCCAGAAAGGGCACATCGACACCTACGACACCTACCTCGCCGACCTGCAGGCCTTCCTGGGCGGCGTCGTGACACCGGACGCGCCGCGGCCGATCGTGGCGCTGACGCATTCGATGGGCGGCCACCTGCTGCTGCGGCATCTGGCCGAGCATCAGCAGAGCACGCCGGTCGCCGCCGGCATCCTCGGCGCACCGATGACCGGCCTGCGCCGCGAGGCGATCATCACCACCATCCTGACCTTGCTGCCACCGGTGGCGGCCGTCGACGAACGCTACTTCTACGGCTCGGCGCCGTTCCGGCTGATCGGCCGCGAGTTCGTCGGCAACAAGGTGACGCACGACGAGCGGCGCTACCGCTTCACCGAGGCCTGGTTCGATGCCGACTCGCGTCTGGCGCTGGGCGGTCCGACGGTGGGCTGGCTGCGCCAGACGTTGCGCTCGATCAAGGCACTGTCGGCACCGGGCTATCTCGAGCCGGTGCGCACGCCGCTGCTGATGGTGACCGCCGGACAGGACCTGCTGATCGACGGTCGCACGCACGATACGGTGGCCGCGAGCCTGCCCGACTGCACCCACCTGGTTTATGCCGACGCGCGCCACGAGATCATGATGGAGACTGACCAGATCCGCGCCCGCTTCTTCGCCGACGTCGAGTCGTTTCTCGCCCGCCACGCACCCGCCCAGTGAGGCACTTCCCCACCTCGTGCGGAGGTGCCCCCTGCGGCCTTCGGCCACCGCCCCCGATTTCGCCCGGGACGGGAAATGTCACACCGTCTCGGGCAGCTTGTCCTTCTGCCACGTCTTGAGCATGGCGGCCGCCTCGGCGCCGTGGCCCTTCATCGCGCTGTCGTGGTTGGGCAGCTTGGCCGTCAGCTCGATGACGTAGCCGTTGGGGTCGCGGAAGTAGATCGAGCGGATGAAGCGGTGATCGGAGATGCCGCGCACCTCGCGGCCCTCGCGCTTGCCCTGTTCGAACATGCGCTCCAGCGTGCCGGAGTCGACTTCCAGCGCGATGTGCAGGTCGTAGTCGTGCTGGTCCTTGAACTCGAACGGCCGGTCGGGCGCCTCGAAGAACGCGAGGTAGGAGCCGTCGTCCATTTCGTAGAAGGTGTGCAGCACGTCGGTGCGCCGGCCGGTCATCGACTCGCGGATGCGCAGCGCATGCGCCAGCTTCAGGCCGAGGAAGTCCTCGTAGAAGCGCCGTGTCTCCTCGGAGTCGCGGCAGCGATAGGCGTTGTGGTGAAGGCCCTTGATCATGATCGGTCTCTTTGCGCGATGCGGCCGCGGTCCGGGGTTGCAGGGCGTGCCGGCTACACGGCGACGAACGGCTGCGCCTTGACCTGTTCGGCGAAGCCCCTGATGGCCTCGTAGACCTTGGCGGTGCTGGGCAGCTTGCTCATCGTGTCCATCCAGCGCTTGACGTTGGGATATGGGGAGAAGTCGCAGCGGATCAACTCGCCGACCTGCAGGATGGCGTAGCCGAAATAGTCGGCGATGGTGATCTGGTCGCCGCACAGATAGGCCTTGCCGTGGCCCAGGATGTTGTCATTGAGCAGCTGCAGCCAGTCCTTGCACTTGTCCTTGGCCCACGCCACCGTCGCGGTCTGCGCCTCGTCGGAGCGCCGCTTGTGGCCGGGGAAAACCTGCGGATAGATCAGGCCGTAGCCGTAGTCGCGATAGATGTGCGAGTTCAGCCAGTCCATCACCTCGTTGACGCGCGCCCGCTGCTTGAGGTCCTTGGGATAGGCCGGCGAGTTGCTCTTGTCGGCGAGGTACTTGAGGATCGCCGAGCTCTCGGTGAGGCGGAAATCGCCGTCCTCGAGCATCGGCACCATCTTGTTGGGATTGAGCGCGGCATAGGCCGGCTTCATGTGCTCGCCGCTGAACAGGTCGACCACCTGCATGTCGCAGGCGATGTTGCTGTCGGTGATGAACTGGACGACCGGCCGGCTCGTCGTCGAGGCCGGGTGCATGTAGAGCTTCATCGTGACGTTCCTCTCCTGTGACCTTGGCGGGCGCCGCCGGTGGCGTCGTGCCCGCGACTGTGTCGGCGCGGCGGCACTGCGCATGTCGCCGAGTCGCTCTCGCCGGCGCGGCGCCAAATACTAGCAGCGCCGCCGGGCGTTGTGCATGGCCCCGTCGCTGCCGTTACCGGATTGAAACCACGACGGGCTCAGGGACGATGTCAGCTGGCGCGTGGCCGCGGCAGGCGCACGGCGAAGCCGAACAGCACCGCGACCATGGCCAGCGCCGCGCCGGCGCCGAAGATCCAGAAGCTGGCTCGCGCCGTGGTCGCCGGATCGAGCGCATTCGACAGGCCGGCGGCCTGCGCCACCAGGCCGGAGAGCGCCGCGCCGATGGCGTAGCCGGCCGCCTGCGCTGTCGGCAGCAGGCCGGAGGCGGTGTCCGCCTCGCCGGGCCGCGCGTGCGCCATCACGGCCTGGCTGAGATAGGCCCAGCTGACGCCGAAGCCGGCGCCGATCGAGACCTGGCTGAGCGCCAGCAGGCCGGGCAGGCCGTGCGGCACGGCGACGGTGGCGCCGGCCAGTCCGGCGGCTGCCAGTACCGGTCCGATGCGGATCGCCATCTGCGGCCACGCCGCACTCTTGATGTTGGCCACGATCACCGCCGCGCCGCTCCACGACAGCGCCGTGATGGCGGCGAAGGAACCGGCCACCGTCGGGCCGTGGCCCCACAAGCGCTGCAGGAACAGCGGCAGGTAGACCGACGTGCAGACCTGCGCCAGCGGCATCAGCAGCACGACCCACAACGCCGCGCCGACGACCGAGCGCGGCGCAAAGGCATCGCCGGGAAACAGCCGCGGGCTGCGGGCGCGGTCGACCACGAATGTGCCCACCAAGGTGGCGACCGCCACCGCCAGCAGGGCCGCGACGTGCAACGGCTGCGCCGCGAGGCCGGCGACGGCCACCAGCATGATGCCGCCGGCGATCGCCGCCAGCCGTCCGAACGGCACGTCCATGCGGCCGCCGCCGCGGCTCGCGCGCGGCACGA
>JAHCJT010000318.1 GCA_026126245.1 Alphaproteobacteria bacterium | reverse complement strand
TTCATCCGGGGCATGTTGATGTCCAGCAGGACCAGATTCGGCCGCGGAATGGCTTTGCGCTTGCCGTTGCCGCGAAGGAACTCCAAGGCCTCCAGTCCGTCGCGGGCCAGGGTCAGGGGATTCGCGATGCGGTATTCCCGCAACGCGCGTTTTACGGCCATGGCGTCGATGTCATCGTCCTCCACAAGAAGGAGGTGTACGGGGTCCTTCATGCGCCGGGGTCCTCCCTGGTTTGCGGGGTGTCGAGCGCGGCGCGGATGCAACCGGCGAGGCGCTGCACCGCGAACGGCTTCTGGATCACGCCCGTGGCGCCCAGTTGCCGGGCAAGCCCGCCTTCCGCCTCGGCGGAATGCCCCGTGGCCATGAGCACGGGGACGGTATAGCCCGACTCGCGGAGGCGCCGCAGCGTCTCCCGGCCGTCCATGCCCGGCATGGAGATGTCCAGCACGAGGATATCGTACTTCTCGGTCTGCTGTTCGAGCGCCGCGATCACTTCCCCGCCGCTCCCCAGGCAATGCACGGTATAGCCGAGGCGGCGCAGCAGCTCCGCCGTCGTGACGCGAATCTCCGCCTCGTCGTCGACCAGCAGGATGGTTTCCGAGCCGCGCGGCCGGTCCGATGCGACAGTGCCGTCGGCGCCAGCCGCGCCCGTGGCGCCGGCCTGCGGCAGCAGCAGGCGCACCGTCGTGCCCTCGCCCGGCACGCTGGCGATCGTCATGTGGCCGCCGGACTGCTTGACGAAGCCGTAGACCATGCTCAGGCCCAGCCCGGTGCCCTTGCCGGTCGGCTTGGTGGTGAAGAACGGCTCGATCGCCCGCGCCGCCACCTCCGCCGGCATGCCGGTGCCGGTATCGACGACGCGCACGATGATATAGCGGCCGGGCTTGACGTCGCCGATCTCGGCCGCCTGGCGCAGGTCGAGCGCGACGTTCGCGGTCTCGACCAGCAGCTTGCCGCCCGACGGCATGGCGTCGCGCGCGTTGACCGCCAGGTTGATGATGGCGTTCTGCAGCTGGTGCGCGTCGATGCGGGTGACGGTCGGATCGGCCCGCAGGTCGAAGCGCAGCTCGATGTCCTCGCCCAGCGGCCCGACCAGCAGCGGCCGCAATTCGGCGATCAGCTGGTTGACGTCGACCGTCCGCGGAGTCAGCGGCTGCTTGCGGGCGAAGGCCAGCAGCTGGTGCGTCAGCTCGGCGCCGCGATGGCCGGCGGTGAGGATGTTGCGCACCAGCTCGGCGTTGGCGTGGTCCGACTTGGGCAGAGCCTCGCTCAGCAGCTCGGCACAGCCGGTGATGACGGTCAGCAGGTTGTTGAAGTCGTGCGCCACGCCGCCGGTCAGCTGGCCGATCGCCTCGGTCTTCTGCGACTGCAGCAGCCGGTCCTCGGCCGCCTTGCGGTCGGTCACGTCGATGCCGATGCCGTCCCACTGTTGCGCGCCATCGGGCAGCTTCTTGGAGGTGGTGTGCAGGCGCAGCCAGTGGATATCGCCGGTCGGCCGGTTGACCATCCGGACCTCGATCAGCGACGGCCTGGGGTCGGCGACCGTGGCGGTCAGGCCGCGCATCAGCCGCTCGCGGTCGTCGGCGTGCACGTGCTCGAGCAGGGTGCCGCGGCCGGAGGTGATCTCCTCGGCCGGCACGCCGATGATCTCCTTCAGCCGCTCGCTGACATAGGCGTTGCCGAACGTGCCGTCGGCCGCCACGACCATGCGGAAGATGAAGCCCGGCAGGTTGCCGGCAATGGCGCGCAGCTGCTCCTCGCGATCCTGCAGTTCGCGTTCGCGCTCGACCAGCTCGGTGACGTCGGTGCGGATGATGACGGTGCTGCCGTCTGGCAGGCGATGGTCGCGCGCCCGGCACCAGCGATTGCCGATGGCGCGCACCAGCCGCGCGCCGCGGCCCTCGCGGTGCTCGCGCAGGCGCTCGGCGATGAACGCTTCCTCGTTGCCGATCGCCTCCAGGTAGTGGCCGCTGGCGACGCCGATGCGCAGGATCTCCTCGAAGGTCAGGCCGGGGCGGATCCATTCGGTGTCGGGCGGCAGCGACTCGCGGTAGCGCCGGTTCATCAGCACGAAGCGGTCCTCGGCATCGAACACGGCGAAGCCGTCGGACATGCCCTCGATGGCCATGTGCAGCAGGCCCTCGGTGGCATTGGCCCGCGCCCGCGCCTCGATCTCGGCCGTCTCGTCGATGGCCAGGCAGCGATAGCCGGCGAAGCGGCCCTCGGCGTCGAACGCCGGCACGCCGCTGGCCCGCCGGTAGTGCGTGCGGCCCTGGCCGTCGACCAGCGTGTAGCGCACGTCGCGGAACGGCTGGTGGGCGCGCATCAGGGTCTGCACGTCGCGCCACGTTGGATCGAGACCGGGATCGCTGACGCCGGTCGCCTGCGACAGCGAGCGGCCGATCAGCGCGTCGAGCGACTGCACCGAATGGGCGGTCGACGCCATCTGCGCCTGGGTGATGCGGAACCGGGCGTCGGTTTCGACCCACAGGCAGCCGGCCGCCTCGATGACGTCGCGCAGCCTGGCTTCGCTGTCGCGCCGCGCCTGCTCAATCTGGCGCCGCTGGGCGATGTCCTGCACGACGATGGTGAACGCCTGGGTGCGGCCCGCCGCATCGCGCGCCGCGGTGATCGTGGCGCGCACCCACACCTCGCCGCCGTCCTTGGGCAGGTAGCGCTTCTCCGACTCCAGCGACGGGTCGTCGCGGCCCGACAGGCGCTCCAGCAGCGCCACGCTGTGGGCACGGTCGGCGGCATGCACGACCGACGCTTCGTCGCGGCCGCGCAATTCGGCGATGTCGTAGCCCAGCAGCAGCTGGAAGGCGGGGCTGGCGTCGAGGATGCGCCCGTCGCGATCGAGCAGCAGCGCGCCGATGCCGGCGCTGTCGAGCGCGGCGCCCAGATGCGCCGCCAGGCGCAGGGCGGGATCGCCTTGCGGCACCGCCGGTGCAGCAGCAGGAGGGCGATGGAAAGCGGGCATACTCACTCTGCAGACCCCGGACGACGGCACCGACCAATCTCCGACGCGCCGCGCCCGGGTGCCTTTCGGCCCGCCTCGCGGCTACGCCACGCGTCTGCATCTCCCCGTTTTGTTCGCCCTCGACAGCGCGCAGCGACAGCCTATGCGCTGGCCGTGCAGGGTCACCCGTGAATGGGTCCAAAATGAAGATAACCGGCGCGAAAGGCGGCCGCTCGGCGTGAAATCCACAAGAAATCGCACCGCCGCCCGCTGCCGAGCGCGATCCGGCCGGCGTTCGCCGATGTCAACCCCGCTTGCAGTTGAGCGCAAATTTCCCTGCGGTCAGGCGATCACGATCACGTCCGTGTCGGGCGGTTCGGCGTACAGCCGCTCGACCAGTGCCTTGCGGCGCATGAGCGCGGCGCGCTGGTTGATGTAGCCCTTGTCGGTCAGCTCGTTGCCATCGACCGACGGCGGCTCGCTCATCAGCATCACCCGCGCCACCCGCATCGAGGAGCCGCGGTTGTGCGCGTTCATCGCGGCCAGGCCGTCGCGCAGGCGGGCCACGACCGCGGGATGGCGTAGCAGCTCGGCCAGCGGCAGGCTGCCGGCCACATCGTTCGCCAGGTGGCGGCAGGCGGCGACGTTGGGAAAACCCAGCAGCCCGACATACGGCCGGTCCTGCCCGGCGACCAGCGCGTCCTGCAGCACCGGCGAGGCGGCCGCCACGGCGGTGCTGCGCAAGGTGCCGACCAGCACGAACGTGCCGGTCGTCAGCTTGAAGTCCTCGACCACGCGGCCATCGAACACCAGGCCTTGCGCGGGATCGGCGGGATCGACGAAGCGGCCGGCGTCGCCGATCTTGTAGAAGCCCTCCTCGTCGAACATCTGCGCCGTCAGCTCGGGCTGCTTGTGGTAGCCGGGCGTCACGATGATGCCGCGCAGCCGCAGCTCGTAGCGGCCGGCTTCGCCGGTCGGCACCAGCTTCAGCTCGACGCCGGGGAACGGCAGCCCGATCAGGCCGACCCGCTCGCTGGCCCAGTGTACCGAGGTCGCGGTCGGCGCCGTTTCGGTGCTGCCCCAGCCGGTGATGAAGGGAATGCGGTAGCCGGTGTAGCGCACCGCCAGCGCCTGCATGCGCCGGTAGAGATCGTCGGGCAACGTCGCGCCGCCATAGGCCAGCAGGCCGAGCTGGCGGAAGAAGTTCCTGGCCAGCGCCTCGTCCTTTTCCAGCGCCGTTGCCAGCATGGCAAAGCCGGCCGGTACGTTGGCGAAGTAGGTCGGCGAGATCTCGCGCAGATTGCGCAGGGTCTCGTCGAACAGGCCGGGCAGCGGCCGGCCGTCATCGATGTAGGTCGTGCCGCCGTCGGCGAGATTGCCGTGCAGCGTGGCGTTGCCGCCCATGGTGTGGTTCCACGGCAGCCAGTCGAGCATCACCGCCGGCGGCTCGTCGTCCTGGCGAATGCGCGCCATCTGGCCCATGGCAACGTTGGCGCACATCATCTCCTGGGTGTTGATCACCGCCTTGGGCATGCCGGTCGAGCCCGACGTGAACAGGTACTTGCCCACCGTCTTGCCGTCGATCAGCGCCACCGACCGCGCCACCGCCCCGGTCGGCGGCGTGGCCACCAGCTCGCTGAACGGCGTCGAGGGCATGTCCGGCGGCGGCGCCTCGACATGCACCAGCGCAACGCCGGCCAGATCGAGCGCGCGCAGCGCTCTCGCGAACGTGGCGCCGTTCTGCACCATCACCATGCCCGGCCGGATCAGGTCGTAGACGTATTTCAGCTTGGCGTGATCCTCGCTCATCAGCGCGTAGACCGGCGATACCGGCGCCACCGGGGCGCG
>JAHCJT010000317.1 GCA_026126245.1 Alphaproteobacteria bacterium | reverse complement strand
AGCTGAAGATCAAGCGCCGCGAGTCATTCCGCCCGTTCGCGCCGTCGATCCTGCGCGAGGCGGTGCCGGACTGGTTCGAGACCGACGACGACGTGCCGTTCATGATGCAGGTCTTCCGCATCAGACCGGCGCGGCGCGCCTCGATCCCCGCTGTCACCCATGTCGATGGCTCCGGCCGCCTGCAGACCGTGACGCAGAAGGGAAACGCCCGCTACCACCGGTTGATCGCGGCATTCGGCGACATCTCCGGCGTGCCCATCGTTCTCAACACCAGCTTCAACGAGAACGAACCCGTGGTCTGCAAGCCCGAGGAAGCCCTCGACTGCTTCCTGCGCACGAAGATGGATGTCCTCGTGCTCGGCGACACCGTCATCGAGCGCCGCGACTGAGTCGGCCGCCCCGCGCACAAGCCGCCGTCTGACCGGGGAAGGGACCAGCCACCCCGGACTGGACCATTATCGGCTGGCGCCAAGCGTCTGAGCGGGTTACGAATTTTATCTAATCTTGCATTTCAGATTAAGAAATGTGAGAAATATATTGTGATTATTAATTAATTCGTCTCCACATGATTCCTAATCGAGCCATCTCGGGGATGGCCTCGGACAGGGGAGACGGACCGGCTGCCGGAGGTCTGCGGGCATGGTGATTGACGACGTCCCGGCGATCAGCCCGCATGGACAGCGACCGGCAAGCCTGTTGGTGGCCCTGCCGGCCAGGCTGCCGCGCTTTGTCCGCTTCTTCATGACGCGTCGCTTTGCGACCTTCCTCGTCTTCGGCGGGGCGGCCGCCGTGGTCAACCTGATGGTCGGCAGGGCGCTGTACACGATGCCCGTCTTCGCCGACCTGATGCCCTACTGGTTCGCGATCGGCGTTGCCTCGGCGGCCGGCCTGCTGGTCAACTTCGGCCTGAACTACGCGTTCAACTTCGGCTACCGCGGCCGCTCGGCCGGCGCGCAGCTGCGCACGTTTGTCATTGTGGCGCTGGGCGGTGTCGCCCTGACGGCCCTGATCGCGTCGGGCGTCCGAGGGCTGGCCGGCTGGCTGTCCCTGCCGCCGAGCCTTGCCATCGCCCATCTGTCGCTGTCGGTCGATTTCCTGGCGCACGTGTTCGCCGTCGGCGTGGTCACGTTCTACTCCTTCATCGGTCACAGCCTGCTGTCGTTCAACGCCGGCCTGCGCGCCTTTGTGCTGCGCCTGCCGGCCCTGGCGCCTCTCCAGCGGAGATTTTCATGAGCCCGCTCAAGCCCTCGGTCCTGTGCATCGGGGCCGGCCCGGCCGGCTTGACGGCGGCCTACCACCTGACCAAGTCGGGCATCCCCGTCACGGTGCTGGAACGCGATCCGGTCAATGTCGGCGGCATCTCGCGCACCGAGACCTACAAGGGTTTCCGCTTCGACATCGGCGGCCATCGCTTCTTCTCCAAGTCGGCCGAGATCGAGGCGCTGTGGCAGGAGATTCTCGGCGACCAGTTCATCGACCGGCCGCGCAAGTCGCGCATTTTCTATCGCGGCAAGCTGTTCGACTATCCGCTGCGCGCAGTTGATGCGCTGCTCAAGCTCGGCATCTTCGAGTCGTTCCTCTGCATGGCGTCCTACGCCCGTGCGCGGCTGCTGCCGACGCCCTCGCCGCGCAACTTCGAGCAGTGGGTCACCAACCAGTTCGGTGCGCGGCTGTTCGGCATTTTCTTCCGGACCTACACCGAGAAGGTGTGGGGCATGAAGTGCAGCGAGATTTCCGCTGACTGGGCGGCGCAGCGCATCAAGGGCCTGTCGCTGGGCAAGGCGGTATGGCATGCGCTGGTGCCCAAAAAGCTGGCGAACCGCGGCGAGACGGTGAAGACGCTGATCGACAGTTTCCGCTATCCGCGGCTGGGTCCCGGCCAGATGTGGGAGACGGCGGCGCACAAGGTCGAGCAGGGCGGTGGCCGCGTGCTGCGCGGCCACAGCGTCACCGGCCTGGCGCGGGCGGCGGACGGCAAATGGACGGTGACGGCGACCGATGGCGAGGGCCGCGACTGCCGGTTCGAGGCCGACCATGTGATCTCCTCGGCGGCGATCCGCGACCTGGCCGCGGCGCTGCAGCCGGTGCCGCCAGTGCCGGTGAAGGCAGCGGCGGACGACCTGAAGTACCGCGACTTCCTGACCGTGGCGCTGGTCGTCAAGGATCGCGGCCGGTTCGATGACAACTGGATCTACATCCACGAGCCCGGCGTGAAGGTTGGTCGTATCCAGAATTTCAAGTCGTGGTCGCCCGAGCTGGTGCCCGATGCGGCACTGAACTGCTACGGCCTGGAGTATTTCTGCTTCGAGGGCGACAACCTCTGGACGTCGGCCGACGCCGACCTGATCGACCTCGCCAAGCGCGAGCTGGTGCAACTGGGTCTGGCCGCCGCTGATGAGGTGGTCGACGGTCACGTTATCCGCCAGCCCAAGGCCTACCCGGTCTACGACGACGCCTACCAGCAGAACGTCGACGTGATCCGCGCCTGGATCGAGCGCGACGCGCCGGGTCTGCACCTGGTCGGCCGCAACGGCATGCACAAGTACAACAACCAGGACCACGCCATGATGACGGCGCTGCTGACGGCCGAGAACATCCTGGCCGGGCACGCCAAGTGGGACGTCTGGCAGGTCAACCAGGACGCCGAGTACCACGAGGCCGGCGAGGACCGCGGCCGGGCGCTCAGCGAACGGCTGGTGCCCGCACGCGCCTGAGCGGCCGGCAGCCAGGGCAGCTCTCGCGGCAATTTCCGGATCGCCCCGGTGCGCCAGGCGACCGCGCGCACCGCTGGTCTGCTGGCACGCGCCGCCCGTGCCGCATCCGCGTGCGTCTGGCACGCCTCCAGCATAGTGTTGCGCCGGCGCGCACGCATTGCGGGGGGCGAGAATGGCGAGGTTTCTGACCAATCAGCTGCGGATACTGCTGGCCGGGCTGCTGGCCGTCCTGCCGCTGATGCTGACCATTGGCGGCACGATCTGGGTCGGCACGCTGCTGATCGACTGGGCCGGGCCGCAGAGCGCTTTCGGCAATTTCCTCGCGACCATCGGGTTGGCCTTCGTGCCCGGCCGCTCCGTTGCCTACCTTGTCGGCTTTCTGATCGTCATCCTGAGTTTTTACCTCGTCGGCTTGCAGGTCGCCTCGCGACTGCGGACCGCCATCGTGTCTTTCGTCGGTCGCGTCATGGAGCGCACGCCGCTGATCGGCGCGGTCTACGGCCTGCTCAGCCGCTTCGTGGGTGCCTTTGGCAAGCAGGGCCAGGCCGACACCAGCGCCATGGCGCCGGTGTGGTGCTTCTTCGGCGGCGTCGGCGGTGTGGCGGTGCTGGCGCTGCTGTCGGTGTCCGAGGCCGTCGAGATCGGCGGCAAGCGCTACCTGGCGGTGCTGGTACCGACGGCGCCGGTGCCGTTTGGCGGCGGCCTGCTGTTCGTGCCCGACGAATGGGTGACGCCCGCGGCGGTCAGTGCCGAGGCGCTGACAAGCATCTATGTGTCGATGGGCATGACGGCGCCGCAGTTCCTGGCGAAGCCGGTGGAGGCTGCATAGCGGCGACCATTGCACGGCGCCCCGGTGTCTGAATCGGATCGACGCCGTTCTGGAGGAGGCCTCGCGTGCCAAAGAGTTTCAATCACAAGGTCGCGTTGGCCGGTGCTGGTCAGCCGACGCACCAGACGTGCTGGCTGGCCTCTTACAAGATCATCATGGCAGCGGCCAACAAGTCGAGTTTTCCCATCGAAGGAAAGCTGCGTGCGGCAGGCATCGACTATGACGACTGTTACAAGAACGGCATGCCGGATACCGTCTACGCCAAGGCGGCGGCCGCGCTGGCGCTGCAGAACTGGCCAGGTTCGAAGTTCAATGCCAAGCCGTCGTGGTACGACATCGGCCTGACCGACGGCACGGAGGCGTTCCTGGAAGTTCTGCAAGTCGGCCCCTGCTGGGTCTCCAAGTTCGGTGACGCCAGCTACCACATCATCGTGGCGACGGGTTACGATGACGACAGCGAGCGCATCAAGTTCGTCAATCCTTTTCCCGGGCCGACGAACGCGGTCGAGGACTCGATGAAGGCGAACCTGTTCACCAAGTTCATCACCCGCGCCTCGGCGTCGGTGCAGCAGTGGCGCTATCGCATCGGCGAGGACTGAGCGAGGCACAGCCGAGAGGACGACACCATGAGCGAGTTTCCAGCCTGCGTTCTCATCGTCACGGCCGAGGTCGACCCACAGGTCGAGGCGGAATGGAACCGCTGGTATGACAGGGTCCATGTGCCGGACGTTCTGGCGTGCCCGGGCGTGCATGGCGGCCGCCGCTACGTGTCCAGCGGCGAGGCTTCGCTATCCGAGAACGGCGAACGGCGAGCGGTGCCGCGCAAGATGTACACAACGGTCTACGAAATCACGGGACCGGAGGCATTGCAGACGCCGCAATTCCTGGCGATGCGCGGCTGGCATCAGTTCGCGCCGCATGTCAGGTCCAGCACGCAGGTCTTCATGGCGCGGGGCGACCAGCGCGCGCAACCGGGGCCAGGCTGACGCCGTAGCCAGCCGGCCGCCGGGGTTGACCGCCGGGCGGCCACCTCGTCAGGCAGCGAGCCGCGCGCGCCGCGCGATGGCGGCGTCGAGGCGGGCCGCGAGCGCGGCGCTGACTTCGGTCATCGGCAGACGCACTTCCGGGCTGTCCAGCAGGCCGGCGCGCCATAGCCAGTGCTTGATCGGCGCCGGGCTGGGCTCGCTGAACAGCAGGCGCGGCAGATCGACCAGCTCGCGCCACAACGCCAGGGCCGAGCCGGCATCACCGCCGCGCTGCGCGTGGTAGATGCG
>JAHCJT010000316.1 GCA_026126245.1 Alphaproteobacteria bacterium | reverse complement strand
CGGCACGTCGATCGGCTGGCCGGCGAACACGGCATCGACGACGGCACAGCAGGCAACCGAGTTGGCCAGCGGGCCGATCGAGTCCAGCGACGTGCTCAGCGGCACGACGCCGTCGATCGGTACCCGCCGCGCCGTCGGCTTGAAGCCGGTCAGGCCGCAAACCGCCGAAGGGATGCGCACCGAGCCGCCGGTGTCGGTGCCCAGCGCCGCCACCGCCATGCCGTTGCCCACCGACACCGCCGCGCCCGCCGACGAGCCGCCCGGCACGCGGCTGCGGTCGGCCGGATTGCCCGGCGTGCCGTAGTGCGGGTTGGCGCCGACGCCGGAGAAGGCGAACTCGCTCATGTTGGTGCTGCCGACGATCACCGCCCCGGCAGCGCGCAGACGGGCGACGACCGGTGCGTCGGCCTTGGCGGGCGGCGCGTCGTCCAGTGCCTTGGAGCCGGCCAGGGTCGTCTCGCCGGCGACGTCGCACAAGTTCTTGATTGACACCGGCAGGCCGGCCAGCGGCGAGGCGACGAGGCCAGCCTTGCGCAGTGCGTCGCTGGCATCGGCGGCGGCCAGCGCCTGGCTGCGATAGACCTTGATGAAGGCGCGCTTGCCCTCGCCCGCCGGGTCCTCGATGCGTGCCAGCGCCTGTTCGACAAGCGCACGGCTGGTGGTGCGGCCGGCCGCCAGATCGGTGGCGAGCGTAGCGATGGTGGGATGCGTCACGGGCGGCTCTCGGGTTGCGGTGGCGATATGGTGCGGACCCTAGAGCGCGTTTCGTCCGGGTGGAAGCCCGATCGCCGCCCGGCGTCCCGGGCGACGCGAACGGCCGCGCGGCGTCGCTGCTTGAACACCCTATCGCGGAGTGCTTCGCTTCGCCCACGACGATGGCAGGATCGAGCCGACCCGATTGGGCCATGCCGCCGACAAGCGCACCGACGGACACAACGGCGCGAAGGAGAGCCTGATGCGGATGCAGCCCATGGTCATCGGCCATCACTACATGGCATCGGCCGGCCAGTATCTCGCCACTGAAGCGGCGCACGACATCCTGCGCGCCGGTGGCAATGCGATCGACGCCGGCGTCGCTGGGGGCATCGCGCTCGGCGTCGTGCACAGCGATCAGGTCCAGTTCTCCGGCGTCGCCCCGATGCTGATCCACCTGGCCGACCGCGACGAGACCGTGGCGATCGCCGGCCTTGGCTGGTGGCCCCGGGCGCTGAACGTCGAGACGTTCATCCGCGACCACAACGGCACGATCCCCATGGGTATCCTGCGCACCGTGGTGCCGGCGGCGCCCGACGCCTGGATCCTGGCGCTGCAGCGCTACGGCACCATGAGTTTTGGCGAGGTCGCCTCGGCGGCCATCCGCTATGCGCGCGACGGCTTCGCGGTGCATGCCGTCATGGCGACGTTCCTGCAGGACAAGGTCGAGGACTACCGGCGCTGGCCACAGAACACCGCGATCTGGCATCGCGACGGCGCGCCGCTGCGCGAAGGCGACCGGCTGGTGCAGGCCGATCTCGGCCGCACCATCCAGTTCATGGCCGACCAGGAGAAAGCCGCGGCGGGAAGCGGCCGCGAGGCCGGCCTGGCGGCGGCGCGCGATGCCTTCTATCGCGGCGACATCGCCCGCACGATTACGAAGTACCACCGCGAGAACGGCGGCCTGCTGACCGAGGCGGATCTCGCTGACTACCGCTCGGAGGTCGAGGCGCCGCTGCGCACCACCTTCAAGGGCACCGACGTGCTGAGCTGCGGCCCCTGGTGCCAGGGACCGGTGCTGCTGCAAATGCTGGCGATGCTGAACGAGGTCGACCTCCAGGCGCTCGGCCACAATTCGAAGGAGTACGTCCATCTCCTGGCCGAGGTCATGAACCTCTGCTTTGCCGACCGCGAGCGCTACTACGGCGATCCGCGCTTCGTCGACGTGCCCATGCAGACGTTGCTGTCGCGGGCCTACGCGCAGGCGCGGCTGAAGACGATCCGCGGTGATCGCGCCTTCGGCGAGATGCCGCCACCCGGCGCTGTCGCCGGCCATCGCGCGGGCAGCACTGGCAAGGCGTCGGTTGCCGCGGCCGAGCCGGGGCTGCCGGGCGACACCTCCTATGTCTGCGTCGTCGATGCGCAGGGCAACGCCTTTTCGGCGACGCCCAGCGACGTCTCATGGGAAGGGCCGGTCATCCCCGGGCTCGGGATCTGTCCGTCGTCGCGCGGCTCGCAATCCTGGGCCGATCCGGCGCATACGTCCGTACTCGCCCCGGGCAAGCGGCCGCGGCTCACGCCCAATCCGGCGATGGCGATGCGCAGGGGCGAACTGCTGATGCCGTTCGGCTCGCCGGGCGGCGACCTGCAGCCGCAGGGCATGCTGCAGGCACTGCTCAATCATCTCGTCTTCGGCATGGATATCCAGCAGGCGGTCGAGGCGCCGCGCTTCGTGACCCGCAACTTCCCCGACAGCTTCGAACCGCACACGTACTATCCCGGCCGGCTCGATGTGGAGCAGGCGATCGGGCAGCCGACGATCGATGCCCTGGAGGCGATCGGCCACAAGGTGAACCGGCTCCCCGATCTTTCGCTGAGGACCGCCAGCGTCTGTGCCGTCTCCGCCGACCTCAAGGGCGGCAGGCTCTACGGTGCCGCCGACCCGCGTCGTACCGGCCGGGCGATGGGGTGGTAGGGACGCTGTTCGCCCGCCGTCGATCATCCCGCTTCAACCGGGGCGCTGATCGTACCGGCGCGGTGGCCGATGTCTGGTTAGCCGCGCTTCCACAGCCCGCCGGCCGGCGTCGTCGGCGTGCCGGCCTTGTGCAACGGCCGGCCGGCGAACTCCGTCTGGTAGAGCTGCTGGATCGCAGCCGGACCGATGTAGCTCTTCACCGTCACGCCGTCGGGGAAGAACACGTCAATCTCGTCGTCGATGCTGTCGCTGAAGTGTTCCTGCTCGCCGTGCCGCACCATCGGCGCGCCGATGCGCGCGTTCACATAGGTCTGCACGTCCATCAGGTCCTTGCCGCGGGCGTGCGGCTGTCCCTGGCGCTTCTCCTCGACGAAAATGTTGCTGGTCTTGTCGGCCGCCTGCACCACCGCGTACAGGTCGTAGTCGCCGTGGATGAACTGGCCGGCGGTCCGCAGGCCGTTCTTGCAGTACATCACGCAGCCGAAATGCGGCGAGGCGGGATCGGTCTGCACGAGATAGGAGCGGTCGGCCGGCAGGTACCACGGCCGGCCGTCGGCGCCGGCGGTCGGGCCGAGATGCGGCTTGAACTTCTCCCACTCCGACATCGCCTTGGCGTGCTTGCCGCTGCGGTAGGCGCCGGCACCGACGATGTTGGGATCCACGACCAGGCCGGCCGTCTTGTAGAGGCTGCCGTTGAGCAGCGAGTCGTAGTCGGCCGTCTTGGCCTTGCAGTCGAGCATCTTGGGGATGTAGCCGGCCTTGCCGATGTACTGCAGGGCCTCGGCGTTGGTCCGGCGCACGGCGATGTAGACCTTGTACAGCACCGCCGCCTCGGCGAAGGCGCCGGCGTCCTCCAGCCGCATGTGGTTGAGCATCGAGCGGTCCTGGATATTCAACGCCCGTGGAGCCATGGGCGCTCTCCTTCGTCGAAGTTGGCCGCGACCGGCGCCAATATTATGAGTATTCACTCATATAGAGGGACCCGCGGCCGGACGCCAGCGGAAAATTTCGCCGACAGACCGGCGCCACCCAGGTGCGGGCCGGCGGCGGCCTCAGAACAGGTGGCCGCTCTTTTCCGCCTTGGTGCGCAGGTATTTCTCGTTGTGGCCGTTGGCCGGAAACACGTGGCGCACGCGCTCGACCACCTCGATGCCGTAGGACGACAGCTGGCCGATCTTCTCGGGATTGTTGGTCATCAGCCGGATCTTGCCGATGCCCATCTGGTGCAGGATCGTGGCCGCCGGCCAGTACAGGCGCTCGTCAGGGTCGAAGCCGAGCTGCTCGTTGGCGTCGACGGTATCGAAGCCGTTGTCCTGCAGCTGGTAGGCGCGCAGCTTGTTGACCAGACCGATACCGCGGCCCTCCTGCGCCAGGTAGAGCAGCAGGCCCGAACCGTGGCGCGCAATCTCGGCAATGGCGCCGCGCAGCTGCTCGCCGCAATCGCAGCGAAGACTGGCCAGCAGATCGCCGGTGAAACATTCGGAATGCAGCCGCACCAGCACCGGCGCCGTCGGGTCGATATCGCCGATGATGATGGCGAGATGCTCCTTGCCGCCGTCGGCCGGCCGCCAGGCGACAATGCGGGTGTTCTCGGCATTCTCCAGCGGCACGCGCGCGTCGGCCACCGGCCGCAGCTCGGCGGCGGCCCGGCGCTCGTAGTCGCGCACCTCGGCGGCCTCGACGTACAGGACGTCGCGGGCACCGGCCCAGTCGTGCCACGGACGGGTCCGGTCGCGCGTCAGCGGGCCGACCACGACGGCCGGCATCAGGCGGGCCAGCTTGGCCAGCTCAATGGCGGCCTCGGCGATGACCGGGGCGTGGCTGCCGACCGGCCGCGACAGGTGGCGGGTGGCGATGTGCCGGGGCTGATCGGGCGCCGTCGGCCGCAGGATGACATCGACCGGCACGCCCGCCGGCAGGTCGAGCGTCACCGGCTTGTTGGCGCCGCCCATGCCGCCGGCGATATGCGGCGGGATCTCGATGCCGACCGCCTCGGCGCGCCGTCTTGTGGTCACCAGCACCGGCGCATCGCTGGCCAGGCCGCGCATCCGCGCCAGGGTGGCGTCGCCGCAGGACTCGGCCGCCGCCGCCAGCCCGGCCGAGCCGTCGCTGTCGCGGATCAGCACGATGCCGCCGCGGCGCAGTTCAGCCACCGCGCGCTCGACGGCCGCCAAGGGCGCGGGGGCGGCGAT
>JAHCJT010000315.1 GCA_026126245.1 Alphaproteobacteria bacterium | reverse complement strand
CCCTGCGGGCGGCTTCTTCGTCGGCCTTACGCCGCGCCGCTTCGGCCGCCGCGCGCTGGCGTTCAGCCTCCTCGTTCTGGCGGCGGGCCGCTGCCTCGGCGGCAGCTTTTTCCTCGGCCGCCCTGCGTGCCGCCTCGGCCTCGGCCTTGCGCGCCGCGTCCGCGGCCAGCCGCTGGCGTGCTTCTTCTTCCTGGCGCAGCTTGGCGGCCAGCGCCGTCTGCCGGCGCGCATCTTCCTCGACGCGGCGCAGCGCTTCGGCCGGGGTCTCGGGGGCGGGACGCAGCGTCATCCAGGCGCCGCCGCCAGCTGCCAGTGCGACGACGATCGCCGCGGCCCATGTCCAGGGCGCGCGCCGTGGCGTCCGCGCGACCTGCCGCGTCAGCTCGTCGGTCATCGGCCGAGTCGGATCGTCCAGCTCGCGGGTCGGCGTCCCCTGCGGCCGGTCGGCCGCGATGCCGGACAGCACCTGGCGCCACTCGGCGACGGACTGAGGCCGGTCGGCCGCCTTCAATGTCAGACCGGCATCGATCGCCGCCAGCAGACTGGGTCCATAGCGGCCCTTGCCCACTTCGACGGCCGGCACCATGGCATCACCGGTCAGTCGTTCGATGGCACTGATCGGCGGCGTGCCGGCGACGCAGTGGTAGAGCGTGCCGGCCAGCGCGTAGACATCGGTCCACGGCCCCTGTTTGGCCGACGGCGTCATCTGCTCGGGCGCCGCGTAGCCGGGCGTATAGATCGCCGTCATGGCCTGGGTGCGGCCCTGCAGCGCCAGGCGCGAGGCGCCGAAATCGATCAGCGTCGGCCGACCGTTGGTATCGGTCAGGATGTTCGCGGGCTTGATGTCGCGGTGCAGGAAGCCGGCCGCGTGCACGATCTCCAGGCCGTCCAGCAGGGGATAGAGCAACAGTTCGATGGCCGGCTGCGGCAGGCGGCGGTCGCGCTTCAGGCGCGCGTCCAGCGTCTCGCCGCGCACCAGGGCCATCACCATGTAGGCCGTCCCATTGGCCTCCATGAAGTCGTAGACGTTGACGATGCCCGGGGCGTCCTCGAGCTTCGCCAAGGTCCTGGCTTCGTCGAGGAAGCGGGCGCGGCCCCAGAGAAAGTCCTCGGCCGTCTGTGTCGAGCGTGGCACGACGGTGCTGCCGCCCAGCCGGCGCGCGAACGCGGTCGGCAGGTATTCCTTGATGGCGACTTCGCGGTCGAGCTGGGTGTCGCGCGCGCGGTAGGTGATGCCGAAGCCACCTTGGCCCAGGGTGGCGATGACTTCGTACTTGCCAATCTGCGTGTGCGCGGGGAGCGCGCCAAAGGGATCGCCGTCGGCGGCGCGCGACAGTTCCGGCGGTTCAGTCGGGCGGATCTCCCCGACCATCCATCTCCCCTTTTGGGTGGCGATGCTCTCGCAGTTTGCACCCGCCGGCAAGATCGTTGCGCGGCCGGCGCTCAAGGCACGGTGGAGGCGCCCCAGGGCGGTGATGCGGTGTTCGGTTCGGGGACCTCGGCGCCCAAGTACGGCGCGCGGCGTGGCGGCCTACATGCCGCCGTCGCGGTAGCCGGGCTGCAGCGAGGGGGGATGCGCCGGTTCGTCGGCCAGGCGCGAGCCGGAGAATGCGAGCGTGCCGCGACGTGCCGCCACGGCGCCGCGGTGGCCGCATGCCGCCGCGGCGTCGGCCGGCTGGCTGTGCAGCTTCTCGGCGATGATGCTGCAAGCGACTTGCGACGCGGCCGGAGTCCTCATGCCGGGTTGCAGCCGCGGATCGTACAGCGTCTGGAGGATCACTCGGTCGGTGTCGGTCAGCTGCGCCTGGGCGGCGTACTTGTAGCTCAGCACGCTGAACGACGAATGCGGGTGGCCGCGGAAGCCGAAGCCGTGCATGACCTCGTGATTGATACAGCGCGTGATGCGACCGGGATTGGCAAGGTTGACGTGAATCTCGGCCCGCATCATCAGACCGGCGTCGGTCCAGTCGACTGAGGAGCGGCAGGGTGATTTGCCGGCGTATTCGCTGGTGTTGGGACGCACCACGAAATTGGCCCGCGGATCCTGCCATGCGACACGATTGACCGTGACGCCGGCGATGGCTGCCATGGCGCGCACTGCCGCCTCGACCTCGCCGGCGTAGGCATTCATGCCGGCATGATCTGAGACCGCGAGAAAGATCGGCGTCGTCCAGCGCGCCAGCTCGGTCGCGGGTGCAGTGTCGATGCGCAACGCGGCGTCGTCGAAGGCCTTGGCAGCATCCTCAAGCGTCATCTGGCCGCCGGGCCAGTCGCTGGCGTGTCCCACACCGGCCGGACCCGCGACTGTCGACAGGAAGAGAAGAAGCGTGATCGCGGCGTTGCGGCGCCATGCCCCAAGGCTAATCATTTTAGTCCTGAAATGACTTTTAGGAACGAAATCAGACGACGGAAGAAATCAGGCAAATATCCAATATCAGAGTAAGTTAGATCAGATTCCTCCGCTCAGCAATCACATTGACTATGGTCTGCAAGGAGATCGGTTCACTATGGTCTGATCGGACGCGGCGGCCCGGTCGCCGGCCGCGTCGGCCAAGCCTGCCGCCACGGCCATGCCGGGCCGCGAATTGCCGGTTTTTTCCGGCTAGTGCGAATTTTGTAGGTTGCGGGCCGGGATCCGTGGTCCGAAGGCGGTCAGCCGGCGGTCGGCAGGGGCCGGCGCGCCGCAGACGTCCAGGGACTCTTGCGGCGATACGCCCAGCCTGTCGGCGATGACGCCGCAGGCCGCCTGTGATGCGGCGCCAACCTTCATGCCCGGTTGCAGGCGGGCATCGTAGAGGGTTTGCAGCAGAAGGCGGTCGGTGGCCGAGGGCTGCGCCATGCCACGCTCGCGGTAGCTCAGGATGCTCGGCGCGGCTTGCGGGTGCGACCGGAAGCCGAAGGCATGCATCGCCTCATGGTTGATGCAGCGCATCAGCGTGCCGCTGCGGCCGAAATAGATCTCGATTTCAACATCGACGATATGGCCGGCGCGCGACGAAACAGCGGTGCGACAGGCGGCGCGACCGGCGGGATCGGCCTGACGCACCAGGAAGTTGCGGCGCGGGTCGTCGGCTGCCACACGGGTCACGGCGATTCCGACGATGTCAGCAAGCGTTCGAACGGCTGTCTCGACGTCACCCGAGATGGCAGTCATGGCGCCCCCGCCGACAACCGCCAGGAAGATCGGCTGCGACCAGCGGACGAGGTCAGCTGGCTGAGAATCATTGACGCGCAACGCCGCCTCGTCGAAGGCGCGCGCAGTTTGCGCCAGCATGGGGCGTGGCGCACGGTCGTCGGCGTAGCCGCTCGTCGGAAGGGCGCCAGCACACACCAGGAAAAGAGCTGCCAGCGCCGCGCAACGGCGCCCTGCAGAGGCCAACATATTCGTCCTGAAATCGCTTTTTGCAGCCGAACAAGAATTGTGGAGAGAATTCGAGAATCCAAAATATCTGTGGATATTAGAGGGGCTATTTCTCTTTATCAATAACATTAATTTCAGCGCCTAACCTATTCAGTTGAAAGACTTGCTGGCGAGGCGCCATCAAGTTCGGGCTGAGGTGCTGCAACTTTAGACCTGCAACGGCGTCGACCGACAGACGCCTCGGCGCATCGCGGTCAATCTTCTGTGGATGAGTCGCCGCCCACTGTTGATCGGCGAAAGCTTGCAGTGGCGAGGGCGCGCGCCCCACAGTGCGCGCCGCCCTTCGCGTCGGGATGAGAGGACAGGCATGAAACCGGCTGCTCGCAGTCGTCTGCATCTTGAAATCGATCTTTTTCGCGCCGGCAAATCCACCGGCTTCATCCGCGTGCCGCACTCGGTGCATCGCTCCGCCTACGGCTGGCTGCCGATCCCGGTGGCCTGCATCAACAACGGCGAGGGTCCGCGCGTGCTGCTCATGGCCGGCAATCACGGCGATGAGTGGGAAGGGCAGGTAGCACTGGGCCGACTGATCCGCGATCTCGATCCTGAGCAGGTGCGCGGCCGGCTGATCATTCTGCCGTCGGCCAATTTTCCCGCCGCCCAGGCCGGCACGCGGACCTCGCCGATCGACGACGGCAATCTCAACCGCAGCTTTCCCGGCGACCCCGATGGCAGCGTCACGCAGCAGATCGCATATTTCCTGGAGCACGTGCTGCTGCCGCTGTGTGACTACGCCTTCGACTTTCATTCCGGCGGCAGCTCGCTGATGTATGTCCCCGGCACGTTGTGCCGGCGCGATCCGGATCCGGCGGGCATGGCGCGGCTGCTCGGCCTGATGCGCGCCTTCGGCGCGCCGATCGGTTGGATCGGTTCAGCCCTGCAGGGCCAGGACCGGACGCTGACGGCTGCCGCACGACGGCAGGGAGTCGTATGTATGGGCACCGAACTGGGCGGCGGCGGACAGGTCACGCCGTCGGTGCTTGCCCTTGCGGAAGCGGGAATCCGCCGCGTGCTGGCATATGTCGAGGCCTATACCGGACCGGTGCCGGCGCGCGCCGATACGCGGCTGCTGACTCTCGGCGGCAACGACTACTACGTCTATGCGCCGGACGGCGGCGTGTTCGAGCCGCTGGTTGAACTGGGCGACGAGGTCAAGCGAGGCCAGCCCGCCGGCCGGATCCATTTCCACGACACGCCGTGGCGCGCGCCGACGACGGCGAGTTTTGCCCGTGACGGGCTGGTGATCTGCAAACGCGTGCCCGGCCGCACCGAGCGCGGCGACTGCCTGTTCCATCTCGGCACGCCCTACGACGGCTGAACCGAGGCGCGTTCGGGCCTGCCTATTCAGCGGCCTGGACGATACGCGGCGGCGGCGTCGCGACGCCCTCGGCCATCCACTAGCGCCCCAGACTGGCCAGCTGCTCCAGCACGCCGCGCAGTTCGCGGCCGCGCG
>JAHCJT010000314.1 GCA_026126245.1 Alphaproteobacteria bacterium | reverse complement strand
CACGTTCAGTCGTGCCCGCTCCTCGGCCGTCAATTCGCCGGTCGCAGCGCCTGCGGCGCGGCGGGCCGCGGCAAGGCGCGCACCGCGCCACAGCACGACGCCGGCCAGCAACAACGCCAGGGGCGCGCCCAGCCACAAGAGCCAGGTGCGGGCGTCGAAGGGTGGCTTCAGGAGCACATAATCGCCGTAGCGGGCGCGCAGGAACTCGACAACCTGGGTGTCAGTGTCGCCCTTGGTGAGGCGCTCGCGGATGGCGCGACGCATGTCGCGGGCGATCTCGGCGTTGGACTCGTCGATCGACTGGTTCTGGCAGACGACGCAGCGCACGTCGGCCGAGATAGCCCGCGCCCGCGCTTCCAGTGCCTTGTCCGCCAGCATCTCGTCGGGATCCACGGCCAGGGCCGACGCCGTGACGAGCGGCAGCAGCGTCACCAGTATCGCCAATTGCCTCCTTACCCTGGCGAGGCAAAGTAGCGCGCCGCGCCGGGCGGCAGATGCCGCGACCGATACGATGCCGGGACATGAGGCCGGTCGCGACGCAACAACCCCCTTGCCGCTCTTCAGCACACCTTCCCATTGCGGATGGGGCGATCGCAACGGACGCCCGGTGGCATTGCCGTCGTCCTGAGCGCAGCGAAGGACCTTGCCGCGGCCGGTCCAAAGAACGCCAACGCCAGCAAACTTCCGCCGCCAATGCACACTGACCGCCAAACCGCAGGGTCCTTCGCTGCGCTCAGGACGACGGCCAGTTCGCCATTTGCGATCGTCCTGCCCTCGCGGCGGAGGGCAGGTGATCGCGGCTTCGGGACGCGGCGAAGGCTGTGCGTCCGTCATTTCGACAATTCCCGGACCAGCGGCAGAATGGTCTTGTTGACGTCGTCGGCGGTGAGCGGCCGGCGCAGATGCAGGCGCACGATGCCCGTCTTGTCGATGACGAAGGTCTCGGGCACGCCGCTGATGCCGAACTCGACGCCGGCCTTGCCCTCGGGATCGACGCCGATGCGCTCATAGGGATTGCCCAGCCGTGCCAGCCAAGCCTTCGCCTCGTCGGCCTTGTTGCGGTAGTTGACGCCCTGCAGGCGCGTGCCCTGTTCTTTCAGGCGCAGAAATAGCGGGTGTTCGGCCAGACACGGCGCGCACCACGAGGCAAAAAAGTTCAGCACCGTGACCTTGCCCTGCCACTCGGCCGACGTCAGACGCGCGCCATCCTCCTGCAGCGGCGCCAGGTCGATCGCCGGCGCCGGACGGCCCAGCAGCGGCTCGCCGATATCGGCCGGATTGCGATTTTGCGTCAGGGCGTAGCCGAAGAAGCCGGCCATGACGACGAGCATCAGCAGCGGCAGGACGTAGAGCCAGCGGTTGGACACGCCCTACTCCGCCGGCTGCGTCGCCGTCGGACGCGCCCGGCGCGGCGCGCCGATCCGCAGGCGCCGGTCGCTCAGCGACACGACACCGCCCAGCGCCGCCAGCGCCGCGCCCAGCCAGATCCAGGGCGCCAGTGGATTGTGGTAGAGCCGCACCGTCCAGCCGCCCTTGCCGTCCGCTTCGCCCAGGGTGGCGTAGAGATCGGCGAGCACCGTGGTGCGGATCGCGGCCTCCGTCGTGGCGCGGCGCTGCACCTTGTAGAGCCGGCGCTCGGGCTCCAGGACGGTGACGATGTCACCGCCGCGGCGATAGACCAGCCGGCCGCGCTCGGCGACGTAGTTGGGTCCGCTCACGTCGGTGGTGCCCTCCAGCGTCACCTCGTAGCCGGCATGCATCACCGGCACACCGGGCTTCATCACGACGATGGTCTCGGTCTGCCACACCGATACCCCGGTGATGCCCAGCACGCTCAATCCCAGCGCGGCGTGCGCGATGGTCATGCCGATGGCGGCGCGCGGCAATCCCTTCAGACGGCGCAACGAGTCGGCGAGCGGCACGCCGAAGAGCTGAATGCGGCGCGCCAGCTCGCGCAGCGCGCCCAGTATCAGCCACGTCGCGACGGCGACGCCGCAGGCCGCCAGTACGGTCGAGCGATGCGCGATGAACAGCGTGATGATGCCGGCCAGCACGGCGACGGCACCGACGGCGCGCAGCTGCTTCAGGGCCGCGGGCAGATCGCCGCGCTTCCAGGCGAGAAACGGGCCGATCGGCACCGCCGCCAGCAGCGGCAGCGCCAGCGGAATGAACGTCGCGGCATAGAACGGCGGCCCGACCGACACCTTGCCGCCACCCACCGCGTCCAGCGCCAGCGGATAGAGCGTGCCGAGAAACACCGTCAGCGTCAGCGTCGCCAGCAGCAGGTTGTTGAACACCAGCCCGCCCTCGCGGCTGACCGGCGCGAACAGGCCACCGGCCGCCAGCCTCGGCGCGCGCCAGGCATAGAGCGTCAACCCACCGCCGGTGACGATGATCAGGAACGCCAGGATGAACAGGCCGCGCGCCGGATCCTGGGCAAAGGCGTGCACCGACGTGAGCACGCCGGAGCGCACCAGGAAGGTGCCCAGCAGCGAGAGCGAGAAGGCCAGGACCGCCAGCAGCAAGGTCCAGCTCTTCAGCGCGTCGCGCTTCTCGGTGACGATCGCCGAATGCAACAGCGCCGTACCAAGCAGCCACGGCATGAACGAGGCATTCTCGACCGGATCCCAGAACCAGAAGCCGCCCCAACCCAGCTCGTAGTAGGCCCACCACGAGCCCAGCGCGATGCCCAGGGTCAGGAAGCACCACGACGCCAGCGTCCATGGCCGCACCCAGCGCGCCCAGGCGGCGTCGACCCGGCCCTCGATCAGAGCCGCGATGGCGAAGCTGAAGGTGACCGAGAAGCCGACATAGCCGAGGTAGAGCAGCGGCGGATGAAAGGCGAGCCCGGGATCCTGCAGCAGCGGATTGAGGTCGTTGCCGTCGGCCGGCGCCGGATCGAGCCGCTCGAAGGGATTGGACGTGAACAGGATGAAGGCGAGGAAGCCGAGCCCGATCAGGCCCTGGATGCCGAGCACGCGGGCCCGCAGCGTCGCCGGCAGGTTGCCGCCGAACGCCGCCACGCCGGCGCCGAACAGCGACAGGATCAGCGCCCACAGCAGCATCGAACCTTCGTGGTTTCCCCACGTGCCGGTGATCTTGTAGAGCAGCGGCTTGGTGGTGTGGCTGTTGCGCACGACGTTGGCGACGGAGAAATCCGAGGTCACGTAGGCGTGCACCAGCGCCACGAAGGCCACGCCGACCAGCACGAACTGGGCGAGCGCGGCACTGCGGCCGACCTCCATCAGGCCGGGATCGCCGCGCCGCGCGCCCCACAGCGGCAGGCTGCCCTGTGCCGCCGCGACGCACAGCGCGAGGATCAGCGCGTAGTGGCCCAGTTCCGGTGTCACGTGATGCCACCCGTCATTTCTTGGCCGCCGGCGGCGGTTCGCCTTCCTTCCAATGGCCCGATTTCTTCAGCGCGTCGGCCACCTCGGGCGGCATGTATTTCTCGTCGTGCTTGGCCAGCACCTCGCGCGCGACGAAGACACCATCCTTGCCCAGCGTGCCCTCGGCAACAACGCCCTGGCCTTCGCGGAACAGATCCGGCAGCACGCCGCGGTACGTCACCTTGAGCGTGTGTTTCGTGTCGGTAACCTCGAATGTCGTGGTCAGTCCGTCACTTCCCTTGACCACACTGCCCGGCGTGACGAGGCCGCCGATACGCAGACGCTTGTCGGCCGGCGGCGCCTTTTCGACGATCTGGGTCGGCGAGTAGAAGAAGACCAGGTTGTCATCCAGCGCTGTCAGCACGAGGCCGACGGCAACCGCCAGCGCACCCAGCGATCCCAGCAGCAGCCAGAGGCGTTTGCGCTTGGGCGTCATGGCACGGGCGAAATCCGTCCGCTATGCGCGGTCGCGGGCGCGACGGTCCAGGCCGCGGGCCGCCAGTTCACGACGCACCTTGGCGCGGGCGCGCAGCGACCACAGCAGCAGGCCGCCCAGCGCCAGCACCGCCACGCCGTAGGCCGGCCAGATAAAGGCACCATGGCCGCCCATCGACAGGAACCCGCTCATGTCTGTCCTCCGGCTGCCTATATAGGCGCCAGCCGGCCGTCTGTCGCGCCAGCGAATCGCGGTCAGGCGATCACTTTGCCGCACCGCGCCGGAAGCGTCAGGTTGGCGATCACCGGCCGCCGAGCGCTGCTGTCTCCAGCCGTCGCCGGCCGATCTCGGTTTCGGTGCGCAGCATCACCAGCAGGACGAACAGCGCGAGGTAGGCGACGCCCATCACCAGCAGCGGTGTCAGGATGGCGGGATGGATCGACGGGCCGCCCAGTTTCATCACCGAGGCGGGCTGGTGCAGGGTGTTCCACCAGTCGACCGAGAACTTGATGACCGGCAGGTTGATGACGCCGACCAGCGCCAGCACCGCGGCGGCGCGGTCGCCGCGCTCGGGATCGTCGAAAGCGCGGCTGAGCGCGATGTGGCCGAGATACAGGAAGAACAGCAGCAGCATCGACGTCAGCCGCGCGTCCCACACCCACCAGGTGCCCCACATCGGCCGGCCCCAGAACGAGCCGCTGACCAGGCAGACCAGCGCGTAGGCGGCGCCCACCGGCGCCAGCGCGCGCGCCATCAACGCCGCCAGCGGATGACGCCAGACCAGCAGGGCCGCGCCCAGGGCGGCGAGCACGGCGTAGCCGGCCATCGACCACCACGCCGCCGGCACGTGGACGAACATGATGCGTACGGTCTCGCCCTGCTGGTAGTCGGGCGGCGCGACGACCAGCGCCATGTACAGGCCGGCCGCCCACAGCAGCGCCGTCAGCACACCCAGCCACGGCAGAATGCGCGCGCTGAAGCGCTGGAAGCGGGCGGGGTTGGCGAGGACGTGGATCGAGGGCATGGCGGCTGCGGCTTCTATTCCCTGTTCGGCGTCGGCTGTCTACTCCAGCGCCTGGCGCAGCGCCGCCGCCATGGCCCATGGGG
>JAHCJT010000313.1 GCA_026126245.1 Alphaproteobacteria bacterium | reverse complement strand
GACAGCCGCCATGTCGTACTGGCGCGCCGGCCGCAAGGTCAGCCCGTGCCGGGCGATTTCGAGGTCCGTCGTCGCAACCTGCCGCCACTGCAGGAAGGTCGCCTGCTGGTGCAGGTGCTGTACGCCACCGCCAATCCCGGCAGCCGCAACCGGCTGTCGGGCGCGGCGTCGTACGCCCGCGCCATGGAGCTGGGCGAGACCATGGAGGGGCCGGCCGTCGGACGCGTGATCGAGTCGCGCAACCCGGCGTTTGCCGCCGGCGAGCTGGTGTCCGGTCCGTTCGGCTGGGCCGAGCACGTACAGGTCAGCGGCCGCGGCCTGCGCAGGATCCCGCCGGATACACCGTCGCTCAGCGCCTGGGCCGGCATCCTCAGCATTCCCGGCCTGACCGCCTATTTCGGGCTGCGCGACATCGGCCAGGCGAAGGCCGGCGAGACGGTGCTGGTGTCGTCGGCCGCCGGCCCGGTCGGTGCCACGGCCGGGCAGATTGCCCGCATCATGGGCTGTCGCGCCCTGGGCATCGCCAGCGGTGCCGACAAGCTGCGCTGGCTGCGCGAGGTGGCCGGTTTCGATGCCGTGATCGACCGTGCCGGCGCCGAAGGCGCCGACGCGCTGGCGGCGCGCATCGCTGCGGTGGCGCCGAATGGCATCGACATCTATGTCGACAACGTCGGCGGCCCGATGCTCGACGCCGCCATCGCCAATCTGCGGCCCAGGGGACGCATCGTCGTGTCGGGTCAGATCGCCGACTACAACGCGCCACCCGAAGCGCGCTACGGCACCCGGCGAGTGTACGACTTCATCGGCAAGCGGCTGCGCATGGAGGGGCTGGTGGTGTTCGACTTCGCCGACCGCTTCGACGAGGCGACGGCGGCCATGACGGCGTGGATCGGCGACGGTCGCCTGCACTACAGGGAGCACATCGAAGACGGGCTGGAAGCGCTGCCGGGCCTGTTCTGCGCCCAGCTGCGCGGCGAGATCTTCGGCCGGCCGCTGGCCCGGCTGGCGTCATGACGGGGGGCGCCATGGCCGACGTGGCGGCACATCCGGTGCTGGCGCGACTGAAGGACGTGCTGCCGGCGATTGCGGCGCGCGCCGAGGAGATCGAGCAGGCACGGCAGCTGCCGGCCGACGTGGCGGCCAGCCTGATCGGCACCGGCGTCTTCAAGCTCTGCGTGCCGCAGTCGGTGGGCGGGCAGGAGGCGCATCCTCTGGTGCTCATGCGGGCCATCGAAATGGCCTCGATCGCCGACGGCGCTACCGGCTGGTGCGTCATGATCGGCGCCACGTCAGGTACGACGGCGGGCTATCTGGCGCCCGATGTGGCGCGACTGATTCACGGCCCGGCCGACACGGTGACCGGCGGCATCTTCGCACCGCGCGGCAAGGCGCTGCGCGACGGCGATACATGGCGCGTCAGCGGTCACTGGCCATGGGCCAGCGGCAACAGCCACTGTCGCTGGATGAAGGCCGGCTGCGTGGCCTGGCAGGACGGCAAGCCACGCATGGTGCGCGACGGCGTGCCCGAGGTGCTGACGGTCTATGTGCCGCGCGATCGCATCGTGTTCGACGACAACTGGTACAGTACCGGCCTGTGCGGCACCGGCTCGGGCGACATGCGCATCGAAGACGTGGTGGTGCCGCTGAGCCACGCCGTGTCGCTGATCCGCGACCGGCCGCAGGTCGACGGCCCGCTCTATCGCTTCCCGGTATTCGGCCTGCTGGCGATGGGGTGCGGCGCGGTGGCACTGGGCATCGCGCGCGGTGCGATCGAGGATCTGCGGACCCTGGCCGGCGCCAAGGTGCCGACCTTGAGTCGCCGCCCGCTGGCCGAGCGCGCCGGCACGCAGAGCGACCTCGCCCGTGCCGAGGCGCAGGTCCGGGCGGCGCGTGCCTTTCTGGTCGAGGCGATCGAGGCGGCGTGGGCGCCCGCGGCGCGCGGTGCCGACATCGGGATCGAGCCGCGCATGGCGCTGCGCCTGGCGGCGACGCACGCCACGGAGGCGGCGGTCCGCGCCGTCGACCTCTGCTACACGCTGGCCGGCGGGACGTCGGTCTACCGCAGCAGCCCGCTGCAGCGCCGCTTCCGCGATGTGCACGTCGTGACGCAGCACATGATGGTGGCGCCGCCGAGCTACGAGCTCGCGGGCCGCGTGCTGGCCGGCCTGCCGACCGATGCGAGCATGCTGTAATCCCTCTCCCAACGAAGTTGGGGGAGGTGGCCGAAGGCCGGAGGGGGAGGCGATCTGGTCCGTGTGACTGAGATCTCGCCGGCTCCCCTCCGCCCCTTCGGGGCACCTCCCCAACTTCGTCGGGGAGGAAAGGAGGATCCCGTGGCACTGCATTTCAGCGTCGAGGAACTGGCGGACCGGCGGGCGCGGACGATCGCCGAGCTGGAGCGGCGCGGCCTCGACGGGCTGCTGATGTTCCGCCAGGAAAGCATGTACTACCTGACGGGCTACGACAGCTTCGGCTACGTCTTCTTCCAGTGCCTCTATCTCGGCGCCGACGGCCGCCTAATGCTGCTGACGCGGGCGCCCGACTTGCGCCAGGCCAGGCACACCTCGGTGATCGCGGATGTCCGCATCTGGGTCGACGGTCCGGGCGCCAACCCGGCGCGGGAATTGCGCGCCTTCCTGCACGAGATCGGCCGCAGCAGCGGGCGGCTGGGCGTGGAATATGACGCCTACGGCCTGACGGCCGCGAACGGCCGCAAGCTCGAGGCGGCGCTGGACGGGTTCTGCACGCTGACGGATGCATCGGATCTCGTCTCGCGCCTGCGCGTGATCAAGAGCGACGCCGAACTCGACTGCGTGCGCCGGTCCGCGCGCCTGGCCGACGATGCTTTGCGCGCGGCGCACGAGACGGTAAGGCCGGGCGCTTTCGAAGGCGACGTGCTGGCGGCGATGCAGGGCGCCGTCTTCAAGGGCGGCGGCGACTATCCCGGCAACCCGTTCATCATCGGCTCGGGACGCGACGGACTGCTGTGTCGCTACTTCAGCGGCCGCCGCCAGCTCGATGCCGTCGATCAGATCACGCTGGAGTTCGCCGGCGTGTGGCGGCACTACCACGCCTGCCTGATGCGCACGATCCCGGTCGGCAAGCTGCGAGCGCAGCACGCCGACATGCACAAGGTGTGCTGCGAGGCGATGGCGGCCAGCCTGCAGGCGCTGCGGCCGGGTGAGCCGATCGGCGCAGTGTTCGACGCCTATGCCCGGGTGTGCGACGCGCATGGCTATCGGCCGCATCGCCTGAACGCCTGCGGCTACAGCCTGGGCACGACGTTTGCGCCCAACTGGATGGACTGGCCGATGTTCTTCCATGGCAATCCGGTGCCGGCCGAGCCGGGCATGGTGTTCTTCCTGCACATGATCCTGATGGACAGCGACAGCGAGACCGCGATGTGCCCGGGCCAGACAGTGATCGTCGGCGCGCGCGGCAACGAGGTGCTGTCCGCGATGCCGCTCGATCTGGTGATGCGGTAGGCGCGAAAGCCGCGGCGCGACAGGACCTCAGTCGCCACCGCGCACGAAGGTGATTTCCGGCCCGGCGTCGAGGCGCAGCGGCCGGCCGTATTCCAGGTCGAACAACTCGCCGTCCAGCACGAAGCCGCCTGTCATGTCGATTTCGACATGGCAGGCGTTGACGCTGCGGTAGCCGTTTTCCGGTGTCGCCTCGGGCGGCGCGCGGCCGTTGAGCAGCGGCAGGACGACGCGGGAGAAGCGCCGAGGCTTGGCCGCGACGGTGGTCAGGCGGATGGCCCCCGGACCGGTGCCCCAGAAGGGCGACAGGCCGAGGATCAGGCGCTGCATCGTGGTGACGATGATGGCGATGTAGTCGCGGCGCGGCTCGGCGATGCTGTCGTGCGTGATGGTGGCGGCCACCGGCTTGATCGGGTTGCGGCCGATCATCAGCGGTCCCACCAGGCTGAGCAGCCCGGCCAGCGGGCCGGCGGCGTCGCGCATGCCCAGGCGGTCGACCGAGCGGCGGCTGAGAACGGTGCCTTGGTGAATGCCAGCGCCGCCGCCGAACAGGCCGTAGGACGGCTGCGTCCGGTCGGGACGATGCACGCAGATCAGCCGGCGCGTGACGCGGGCCTCGTCGAGCCGATGCGCACGGGCGCGCGACAGCAGGCCGGCCAGCTCCCGGGCGGGCTTGCGCGCGGCGCCGATGTCGTAGCCGATCATATTGGTCGTGCCGCCGGGCAGCACGGCCAGTGGCGGCGGCGTCTCGAAGATGGGCTTGTTGTAGAGGAGATCGAAGACGCTCTGCAGCGTGCCGTCGCCGCCGGCCACGGCCACGACCGAGACACCCTGGGCGCTGAACGCGCGCAGCGCCTCTTCGGCCTCGACCGGCCCATTGGTCTCGCGGGCGACGACCTCGGGCGACTGCACGATGAGGTTGCGCAGCTCGGTCAGGCTGGCGCGGTTGCGACCGCTGCGACGGTTGATCAGCACGCCGATGGTCGGGGCGGGCGCAGACAGGGACATGGCGCGGGCTTTGCCCTGTTGTCAGCCCGAACGCAAGGTCCGAACCGCCGCATCCCGGGCGAAGAGATACAGCAGGATGCGCAGGGCCTGGCCGCGCGGCGAGGCCAGATCGGGATCGCGCTCGACGATCAGCCGCGCATCGTCGCGCGCCGCCTGCAGCAGGCCGGCATGCGCCGCCAGGTCGGCAAGCCGCATGTCCGGCAGGCCGCTCTGGCGCGTGCCCAGCAATTCGCCGGCGCCGCGCAGCCGCAAATCCTCCTCGGCGATGCGAAACCCGTCCTCGGTCTCGCGCATGATCGCCAGCCGCGCCCGCGCCGTCTCGCCCAGCGGCGTGGCGTAGAGCAGCAGGCAGGTCGAGGCGTCGGTGCCACGACCGACGCGGCCGCGCAACTGGTGCAGCTGCGCCAGGCCGAAGCGCTCGGCGTGCTCGATCACCATGACAGTAGCATCCG
>JAHCJT010000312.1 GCA_026126245.1 Alphaproteobacteria bacterium | reverse complement strand
CCCCCCCCCGCTGGCCCCCCCCCCGCCCCCCCCCCCACGGCAACTGCACGGAAAGTCGTATGCGATGGCCATGCCCGGGGCGAGGCCGTTAGCTTCCCCGATCGTGCGTCGTCATCCCTGCCACGCCGCGACGTCGAGGAAGGTGCTCTGGTAGGTGGCGCCCTCGCCCATGTCGGTGAAGCGGCCGTCGCACAGCATGTTGATGGTGCCCGACACCGCCTCGCTGTCGGGCCGCTGGCCGGGCACCAGCACGACGCCTTGCCGCACCTCGTCGCTGACGCGCAGGACGAGGCCGACCTCGCCGCGCTCGTTGAACAGCCGCACCTTCTGGCCGTCGGTGAGCTGGCGCTTGCCGGCGTCGTCGGGGTGCAGCACGCAATGCGGCGCGCCTTCGCGCTGGCGCAGGAACGCGACGCCGGAATAGGCGGTATGCGGCTGGAAGTAGCCCGGCGCGGTCAGCAGCCGCAGCGGCCAGCGCGCCGCGTCGCGCGCTTCCTGGGCATCTTGCTGCCAGTCCGGCATCGGCGCGATGCCCTGCTTCGCCAAGGTCTCGGAATAGAACTCCAGCTTGCCCGATGGCGTGCGGAACTGCTGGCCACCTTGCGGCGCAATGTTGATCGGTCCGGCCGTCGGCACGGTCCTGGGATCGATCGTGGCGACATGGCCGCTGCGGTCGCCGGCGAACATCGCCGCAAGGATCTCCGACGGCGACTGGCGGAACACCGGGTCGGTCAGCCCCATGCGCTGCGCCAGCGCCTGCGCCAGCCTGAGGTTGGACCACGCCTCGCCCAGAGGCGCCACGGCGCGCGGACCGTATTGCATGTAGTAGGCGCCATAGGCGCGGTAGAGGTCCTCGGTCTCGAGATAGGTCGCGGCCGGCAGCACGATGTCGGCGTAGCGCGCCGTCGTCGACAGGAACGGGTCGTGCACGACGGTGAACAGATCGTCGCGCATCAGCCCGCGGCGCACCTTGCCGGCGTCGGGACAGGTGACGGCCGGATTGTTGGCGGCGACGAACAGGGCGCGCAGTGGCGGGTCCTTCATCTCCAGCAGCGCCTCGCCCAGGCGCAGCTGGTTGACCAGCCGCGTGCTGGCCGGGCCCGAGGGCTTGCGCACCACGTTGTAGTCGAGATCGCACGATGCGGCCGTCATCAGCAGGGCGCCGCCGCCCTTCTTGGCGAAGGCGCCGACCACGCCGGGCAGCAGCGCCACGGCGCGCAACGCCTGGCCGCCGTGCGCCAGCCGCGTCATGCCTTCGCCCAGGCGGATCAGCGGTGCCCTGGCCTGGCCGTACATCGCGGCGAGCCGCTCGATGTCGGCCACCGCCAGGCCGGTGATCTCGGCGACGCGCGCCGGCGCGAAGCGCGGCAGCACCTCGCGCTCGAGCCGCTCGAACCCGACCGTGTGGCCGGCGAGATAGGCGCGATCGCACAGCCCGTCGCGCGCCAGGATGTGCATGATGCCCAGCGCCAGGGCGGCGTCGGTGCCAATGTTGATCGGCAGATACCAGTCGGCCTGCCGCGCCGTGCGGCTGCGGCGCGGATCGATGACGACCAGCTTGACGCCGCGTTTGCGCACCGCCTCCAGCCTGGTCCAGAAGTGCACGTTGGTCGCCATCAGATCGGCGCCCCACGAGATCACCAGGTCGGAGTCGACCACCGCTTCGGGATCGGCGCCGCCGATCGGCCCGACCGTGGCGTTCCACGCCTCCTCGCAGCACGTGTCGCACACCGTGCCGGCCTGCAGCCGGCTGGTGCCGAGCGCGTGGAACAGGCCGTTGACCAGGCCGCGGTTCATCAAGCCCTGGTGCGCGCTGTAAGCGTAACCCAGGATCGCCAGCGGCCCCGACTCGGCGATGATCGCCTTCCAGCGCGCCACGATCTCGTCGAGCGCGGCGTCCCATGAGACGGGTTCGAACCTGCCCTCGCCCTTGGCGCCGGCGCGGCGCAGCGGCGTCTTCAGGCGCTCGGGCGAATGCACCAGCTCGCCGTCGCGGTTGACTTTGGCGCAGGCGAAGCCGGCGGTGAACGGCTGGTCCGGATCGCCCTCGATGCGCGTGATGCGGCCGTCGTCGACCTGCACCAGCAGCGAGCACATGTCCGGACAGTCATGGGCACAAACGGTCCTGATGGTCGCCACGCCTCAACCCTCCACGAAGAACCGGGTCAGCATTCCACGGTTTCCTGCCAGAGAAAATTGGTCTGGGACAAGGTCCAATATCGGACCTGGGGCCGGACCAATTCGTTCCGTCGCCCGACGCTACCGGCGCGCCCTGCCGGTGGCATGTGCGCCTATGCGCCCGGTTCGGCCGGTGACCGCTTCACGAACGCCGAGCCGCCATAGACCTGGTCGGTGGGCATGACCTCCATGAACGTCACGTCCATGCGGGATGGTGCGTCGAGCGCGAACAGGATGGCGGCGACGATGTCCTCGGGCTGCAGCGAGGCGTAGCCCTCGTAGAAACTGCGCCGCGCCGCCTCGCGGTCGGCCATGAGCTGCAGGTGAATGCCGGTCTCGACCCGGCCCGGCGACACCTCGGTGACCCGGATGCCGCTACCATGCAGATCCAAGCGCAGGGTCTGGCTGAGGTTGTGAATGGCCGCCTTGGTCATGGCGTAGGCCGGCATGCCGCTGGTCGGATGGTGGCCGGCAATCGACCCGAGATTGACGACATGGCCCCGGCCACGTGCCTTCATGCCCGGCACCAGCACGGCCAGGCAGTTGACGACGCCGGCCAGGTTGACGCGCAGCATGTCGTCCATCTGGTCCGCGGCCGTCTCGAAGGACGGCGCGCCTCTCGCCGTCGCGGCCGCGTTGTTGACCAGGATATCGGCCTCGACGCTGCCCAAGGCCGCCCTCACCGTGGCGCGGTCGGCGATGTCCAGCACATGCGGCACGCAGCCGCTGTCGCGGGCCAGCGCCGCCAGCGCGTCACCCGATCGCGCCACGGCGTGCACTTCCAGGCCGCGGCCGCGCAGCGCCCGCACCAGCGCCGCGCCGATGCCGCGACTGGCGCCGGTCACGACGGCCGTGCGATAGGCGTCGAGCGCCATGTGTGCCTCCCGAAAGCGAAGACGGCCGCGGACGGCCGGCGCCGGCACCATACGGGGCCGGAACCACATCGAGAATACCGATCCGGCGCCGGCGCGAAGAAGTGCGGCTACGGCGAGGCTGCGGCCGGGTGGCGTTCAGGCCGCGCCCTGGCCGGCCGGGTCAGGATGGACGTCGGAGGGACGGACGGTGGTCAGGGCCGCATGAAGCCCATGGGTTCGTCGTCGTCGAGATTCTCGGCGGTGGCAATCAGTTCGGCCGCGATATCGGGCAGCGGTCGCCCGGCCTCCTTGAAGATGCGGACGGCTTCCATGACGAGATTTCGCGCCACCACGTCGGGGGCGATGGACTGCGTTGCCGCCTCGTCGAGGGTGGCCGCGACATGCCTGGCCACCAGGGCGTAGGCGCTCATCGTCAGTCCTCCCGATCTGCCGCGGACTCCCTGAGATCGTAGTGCCGTTTGAGCAGCCAGAAGTCCATGCCCAGGCCGAACACCAGCAGGCCGAAGCCGAAGACGCCCATGCCGAGGTCAACCGAGCGGGCCCACAGGAACAGGCCGAGGATGGCCATGATCGTGCTCAGCGTACCGACCACCCATGCCGCGATCTCTTCTTCCGCCATCTGAACCTCCTATCGCCGTGTCGAGTCGCGCCCGCCGGGCGCCGGATCGTCAAACAGGATCCGCGAGGCATCGCCTTCCGGATCGTCAAACTGCCCCGACCGCAGGGCCCACAGGAACGCCGCCAAGCCACACGCGCCCAGGAACAGGGCGGCCGGCAGCAGGATGAGGACGATGTTCATGCCCGCCTCCCGGCCGACGCGGGCGAGGCGCGGTCGCGCCCCAGCCGCACCGCATTGAGCACGACCAGCAGCGAGGAGGCCGACATGGCCGCGGCCGCGACCGGCGGCGTCAGCAGGCCCAGCATGGCAACCGGCACGGCGATCAGGTTGTAGACCAGCGCGATCGCGAGGTTCGCGCGCATCCGGCCGATCGCGCCTTGCGCTGCATCAAGCGCGACCGCGACGCCATCCAGCGACGGTCCGCGGAACAGCGCGTCGGCGGCGGCGCTGGCGACATCGGTCGCATCACCCGGCGACATCGAGGCATGGGCCGCCGCCAGCGACGGCGCGTCGTTGATGCCGTCGCCAACCATGAGCACGCGGCGGCCGGCGGCCGACAGCGCGCCGATGCGCTGCAGCTTGGCTTCCGGCGTCAGGCCGGCGGACCAGTCATCGATGCCAGTTTCGGCCGCCACACCTGCCACGGCGGACGCCCGGTCGCCGGACAGCAGTACCACCTTCAGGCCACGGTGGCGCAGTTTGGCCACGGTCTGGCGTGCCCCGGGGCGCAGGCTGTCGCTGAACGCGAAGCGGACGGGCGGCAGGCCCGGCCGCGCCAGCCACAGTTCGGCAGCGTCGTCGTCGCCGTCATCCGGCAGGCCGCAGAAGCGCCGCGATCCCAGCCGGACGTCGCGCCACGACAGGCCAAGCCCGGGATGTTCCGTCACCTCGTCGGCCGGCGTTTCGGAAGGTGCGGCGGCGGCCAGCGCCCGCGCGAGGGGATGGCGCGAATTGGCCGCGATCGCCGCCGCCAGGGCGAGCGCCTCGGCCGGCCGTTGCGGATCGGGCCGCAGGGTCGGCCTCCCCATGGTCAGGGTGCCGGTCTTGTCGAAAACGACGGTATCGACGGCGCCGAGCCGCTCCAGCGCCGTCGGCGAAACGACGAGGATGCCGTGGCGTGCCAGGCGGCCGACAACCGCCGTCGCCACGGCCGGTTGGGCGAGCGCCAGCGCGCAGGGACAGGTGACGATCAGCACCGCCACCGCGATCAGCAGCGCCTCGCGCAGCGAGGCATCGAGCACGACATACCAGGCGAGAAACGCCAGCGCCGCCGCGGCATGTACCGCC
>JAHCJT010000311.1 GCA_026126245.1 Alphaproteobacteria bacterium | reverse complement strand
CATGCCCTTCATGTCGCTGTACAACAACCTGGTGGTGTTCGACCCCAAGGCCAAGCAGAACAGCCTCGATGTTGTCGTTCCCGAGCTGGCGACCGCATGGAAGTGGAGCGAAGACGGCCGCCAGCTCACCTTCCAGCTGCGCGACGGCGTGAAATGGCACGACGGCAAGCCGTTCACCAGCGCCGACGTCAAGTGCACCTGGGACATGATCATCGGCCGGACCGATGCCAAGCTGCGCAAGAACCCGCGCAAGCCGTGGTACTTCAACCTGAAGGAGGTGACCGTCAACGGCGCCCGCGAGGCCACCTTCCACCTCGAGCGACCGCAGCCGTCGCTGCTGGCGATGCTGGCCGGCGGCTTTTCGCCGGTCTATCCCTGCCATGTCCCGGCGGCGCAGATGCGGACCAAGCCGATCGGCACCGGTCCCTTCAAGTTCGTCGAATTCAAGCAGAACGAGTCGATGAAGGTCGTGCGCAATCCCGACTACTGGAAGCCCGGCCGCCCCTATCTTGATGGCATCGAATTCACCATTGTCGCCAACCGCTCGACGGCGATGCTGGCGTTCATCGCCGGCAAGTTCGACATGACGTTCACCGCCGAGGTCACGGCGCCGCTGCTCAAGGACGTCAAGTCGCAGGCGCCGCAAGCCGTCTGCGAGATGCTGCCGACCAACACCCAGGCCAACCTGCTGGTCAACCGCGACAAGCCGCCATTCGACGACGCGCAGGTGCGCCGCGCCATGGTGCTGTCGATCGACCGCAAGGCGTTCGTCGACATCATCGCCGAGGGATCGGCCGATATCGGCGGCGCCATGCTGCCGCCACCGGCCGGCATCTGGGGCATGTCGCCGGACTTCCTGGCCACCGTGGCCGGCTACGCACCCGACGTCGAGAAGAGCCGCGCCGAGGGCCGCAAGATCATGGCCGGTCTGGGCTACGGCCCGGACAAGCCGCTCAAGATCAAGGTCTCGACCCGCAACATCGCGGCCTATCGCGACCCGGCGGTGATCCTGATCGACCACCTCAAGCAGGTCTACATCGAGGGCGAGCTGGAGCCGCTCGATACGCCTGTGTGGTATGCCCGCATGGCGCGCAAGGACTACGCCGTCGGCCTCAACGTCCAGGGCGTCGGCATCGACGATCCCGACGTGGTGTTCTACGAGACATTCAGCTGCGGCTCGGAGCGCAACTACACCAACTACTGCAACCCCGAGATCGAGAAGCTGTTCCACCAGCAATCGGTGATGACGGACATCGCCAAGCGTCGCGCGCTGGTGTGGGAGATCGACAAGCGCCTGCAGGAAGACGGGGCGCGGCCGGTGATCTACCACAGCCGCGCCGCGACCTGCTGGCAGCCGGCAGTGAAGGGCGTCAATCTCGCGGTCAACACCATCTACAACCACTGGCGCTTCGAGGACGTCTGGCTGGACAAGTAGTATCCGGCCGGAGCGGACCGACCCCATCCCTGAAGTCGCCGAACGGAGACCCATGGCAGCCTATCTCATCAGACGACTGGCGCTGATGGTCCTGACGCTGTTCGGGATGTCGGTGGTGATCTTCGTGCTGCTGCGCATCGTGCCCGGCAACATCGCCGACATCCTGTTCGACTCGGCGGGCATGATCGATCCGGCCGAGAAGGCCAAGATCGTCGCCGAGCTGGGCCTCGACCAGCCGATCTTCGCGCAGTACATCAAGTGGATCGTCGGCCTGTTCCAGGGCGACCTCGGCTACTCCTTCCTGTCGGAGAAGCCGACCCTGGAGGAGATCGCGCCGCGCATCCCGATCACCGCCAAGCTGGCGGTGCTGGCGCTGGTCTTTTCGACCCTGATCGGCGTGCCGTTCGGCGTCATCAGCGCCGTGCGCCAGAACAGCGGCCTCGACTACGTGATCCGTGTCATCAGCCTCAGCGGCCTGTCGCTGCCGTCGTTCTGGCTGGGGCTGCTGATCCTGATGGCCGCGGTGCGCTACTTCGGCGACATCCCGATCTACACCACGCCGCCCAGCAACCTGTGGAACGAGCTGCTGCTCTACAGCCTGCCGGCCGCCGCCGTCGGGTTCCGGAGCTCGGCACTGGTCATGCGGCTGACGCGCTCCTCGATGCTCGAGGTGCTGCGCCAGGACTACATCCGCACCGCCCGGTCGAAGGGGGCGTCGGCGACGGCGGTGAACTTCAACCACGCGCTGCGCAACGCCATGCTGCCGGTCGTCACCGTCATCGGCATCGAGGCGGCCTTCCTGATCGGCGGCCTGATCGTCACCGAGACGGTGTTCAACATCCCGGGCGTCGCGCGCTTCCTCGTCGAGGCGATCCGCTGGCGCGACTACCCGATCGTGCAGAACCTGGTGATGTTCATCGCCGTCGTGGTGGTGGTCGTCAACTTCACCGTCGACATGCTGTACAGCGTGCTCGACCCGCGCATCCGCTACTCGGATTGACCATGAGCGACACCCGCATCGACTTCGACGTCGACCACAGTGCCGAGCTGGCCCGGGCCGGCGCGGACGTCACCGGCTGGTATGGCGCCGCGACGCTGTTCATCCGTCGCTATCCGCTGGGCGCGGTCGGCGCGGTGATCTTCGTGATCTTCGTGTTCGCGGCGCTGTTCGCCGGCATCGTCGCGCCGATGGATCCGTTCACCACCAACTCCAAGACCTCGCTGGCGCCGCCCGGCGCGGTGCACCTGCTGGGCGCCGATTTCATGGGCCGCGACGTGCTCAGTCGCCTGGTGCACGGCGCGCGCATTTCGCTGGCGGTCGGACTGGGGGCCACGGCGCTGGGCGGCGTGCTGGGCATCGCGGTCGGGCTGATGTCGGGCTATCTCGGCGGCTGGATCGACCTGATGGTGCAGCGCGTCATCGACATCATGCAGTCGCTGCCGCTGCTGGTCATGGCGCTGGTGATGGCCGCCTCGCTCGGGCCGTCGCTGCGCAACACCATCATCGCCATCGCCATCCCCCTGGTGCCCAACGTGGCGCGCGTCATTCGCTCCAATACGCTGTCGCTGCGCGAGATGCCGTTTGTCGAGGCCGCCCGCGCGGTCGGCATGGGCGAGCTGCGCATCGCGGTACGCCACGTGCTGCCCAACACGCTGGCGCCGATCATCGTGCTGGCCACGGCGCAGCTCGGCTCGACGATCCTGACCGAGGCGTCGCTGTCGTTCCTCGGCCTGGGCGTGCCGGAGCCGCACCCGTCGTGGGGCCGCATGCTGTCGGAGTCGGCGGCCGAATACGTGCGCACGGCGCCCTGGCTGGTGATCTTCCCCGGCCTGACCATCAGCCTGGTCGTGTTCGGCACCAACCTGCTGGGCGACGCGGTGCGCGACATCCTCGACCCGCGGCAGCGCGGCTGACGCGCGGCGCGGCATGGGCAATCCGGCGACAATGGTGGGGAATGGCGGGAATGCAGCAGGCTGAGGCGCAACTCGAGACGCCCGGGACGGCACCGGGCGCACAGGGCCGCGTCGTTCTCGATGTCCGCGGACTGAAGACTTATTTCTACACGCGCCACGGTCTGCTCAAGGCGGTCGACGACGTGTCGTTCACCGTGCACGAGGGCGAGACGCTGGCCATCGTCGGCGAATCGGGCTGCGGCAAGAGCATCACGGCGCTGTCGCTGATCCGGTTGGTGCCCAGTCCGCCTGGCCGCATCGTCGGCGGATCCGTCAGCCTCGGCGGCGTCGACCTGCTGCAGCTCGACGAAAGCGCCATGCGGCAGATCCGCGGCAACGACGTCTCGATGATCTTCCAGGAGCCGATGACGTCGCTCAATCCGGTCATGACCATCGGCCGGCAGATCGCCGAGGCCCTGATCCTGCACCAGGACATGTCGCGGGCGGCCGCCCTGGCCCGGGCCATCGAGATGCTGCAGCTGGTGCGCATCCCCGAGCCGCAACAGCGGGCGCGCGAATATCCGCACCAGCTGTCCGGCGGCATGCGCCAGCGCGCCATGATCGCCATGGCGCTGGCCTGCAATCCCAAGATCCTGATTGCCGACGAGCCGACGACGGCGCTGGACGTGACGATCCAGGCCCAGATCCTCGACCTGATCGTCGAACTGCAGCGCAAGCTGGGCACCGCCGTGATCCTCATCACGCACGACCTGGGCGTCGTGGCCGAGACGGCGCAGCGCGTCATCGTCATGTACGCCGGCCGCAAGGTCGAGGAGGCGCCGGTCGGGGCGCTGTTCGCCGGGCCGCTGCATCCCTATACACGCGGCCTGATGGCCTCGATCCCGCGCCTGGGACTGATGCGCGGCGAGGTCAAGGCCAGCGAGCCGCGGCTGCAGGAGATCCCGGGCATGGTCCCGGCCCTGACCCACCTGCCCGCGGGCTGCGCCTTTGCGCCGCGCTGCGCCCATGCCAACGATCGCTGCCGCGCCGAGTATCCGCCCTACGAAGAGAAGCAGCCGGGCCGCTGGGTCGCCTGCTGGCGTTCGGGCGAACTCTATGGAGGCGACCGTGCCTGACGCCGCCGCGCCGACGACCGCGATCGAGGCCACCAGTGCACCGGCCGTCGTGGAGGTGCGCGGTCTGAAGAAGCACTTCCCGGTGCGCAAGGGCCTGTTGCGGCGCACGGTGGGTCACGTGTTCGCCGTCGACGGCGTCAGCTTCTCGATCGGCGAAGGCGAAACGCTGGGCCTGGTCGGCGAGAGCGGCTGCGGCAAGACGACGGTGGGACGCGCCGTGCTGCGCCTCGTCGAGCCGACTGACGGCAGCATCCGTCTCGAGGGAACCGACATCACGCATCTGGGCAAGGCCGAGCTTCGGCCGCACCGGCGCAAGATGCAGATCATCTTCCAGGACCCGTTCTCCTCGCTCAACCCGCGCATGTCGGCCGGCGACATCGTCGCCGAGCCGCTGGGCGTTCATGGCGTTTCACGCGGCAAGGAGCGGCGCGAGCAGGTGGCGGCGCTGTTCGAGCGCGTCGGCCTGCGCAAGACCCAGATGGACGCCTTCCCGCACCAGTT
>JAHCJT010000310.1 GCA_026126245.1 Alphaproteobacteria bacterium | reverse complement strand
GGGCGCGATGTCGCCCGGCGGCGGCGGTGGCAGCGACGGCGGAGGCTCTGGCGGTTCGGTGGCGTCGGTCACGCGGATGCTCGGGGCGCAGGCTGAGTAATCAAATCACGTCGCCGTCCCGCGGCGCCGGCGCGGGTCAAAATCAAAGCTGAATAAAGCGCCAAACCGGGCTGTCGGCACGGGGCCGCAACAGCCCGCCGCACACTAGCAAACCGGCCCGATTCCGCAAACGAAATCGCACCCGGCCGATCGGCGATAATCTATTGATTTAAAGGGCCTTTTTGGCCCCGATTCCGGCCCCGATCGGGCCCCGCGATGGCGCCTGTTGCTGGCCCGACTGGTGGCCCGAAAAGCGCCCCGGCGCGCCGCTTCGCGGTGCCACCGGCGCCGGCTGCGGACCGGCCCTTGCGGCGCGCGACTGAGGGCGTCTGGTTGCGGCGCGCCGCGGCCAAAACGGCAGATCACTCGTCCGGCCAGACCGGCGGATGCGTGCCCAGCGGCGTCGACGGCCGACGCCAGCGCGGCTGCGTCAGTGCCAGACCGCCGGCATGGCGTACCGCCAGCAGACGGCCGAAGCCGCTGTCGCTCTCCTCCAGCAGATCGCGCACGTCGTCGAGCTTAGGATCGGGACCGTCCAGGCCATCATCGAGCCGGCCCATGCCGGCCAGCCAACGGCCGGTCTGCGCCAGCGACACGCGCACATGCCAGCTGCCGCCTTCGCGCGCCCGGCGCAGCAGCGCGATCATGGTGCCCAGCGCCATGAGGTAGCCCGAGGCATGGTCGAGCGCCTGGCAGGGCAGCGGCCTGGGCTCGTCGCTGCCGGCCGCCTGCGCTTCGGCATGGTTGATGCCGGTGGCGGTCTGGACCAGCGAGTCGAAGCCGCGCCGGCGCGACCATGGCCCGACATTGCCATAGGCCGACAGGCTGACATAGACGATGCCCGGCCGCAGCGCCGCCAGCGCGTCGCGATCGAAGCCGAGGCCGGCGATGGCATAGGGCCGGTAACCCTGCACGAAGACGTCGGCCCGGCGTGCCAGGCCGCGCAGGGTTTCCCGGCCGTCGTCGCCGCGCAGGTCGATCTGCGTCGCCAGCTTGCCGCGGCCGGTGTCGATCACCAGCGGCTCGACCGACGGCAGGTGCGGGCCGCTGACGTTGAGCACGTCGGCGCCGTGCGCCGCCAGCGTGCGGCCGCACACCGGACCGGCGATGACCCGTGTCAGGTCGAGCACGCGCACGCCGCTCAGCGGCTGCTCGGGATCGGCGGCAAAATCGTGCGCCGGCGCCTCGCCAATCTTCTTGATGCGCATCACCGGCATGTCGGCCAGTGCCTGGCCCTGCGGATGGGCCTGCCATTCCGCGGCGCTGCGCATCATCGCTACCACCAGCCCGGCGTCGGCGGCGGCCTGTTCGAAGTCCTCGGCTTTCCAGCCGGCCAGCGCCGCGCCGACGGCGGCGCGGTCGTAGTCGCAGCCCAGCAGCTTCAGAACGCCGTCGCGATGGTGGGCAAAATTGGTGTGCAGGCGCACCCAGCGCCCGTCGCCACAGCGATAGGTGCCGGCGATCTTGTCCCACGCCTCGGCGGCCGGCCGGCCGGCGACCCGCAGGTAACGCTCGCTGCGGAACTCGACGGCGGCGTGGCGCATGTCGACCGACACGTCCTGCCGCCGGCCGGTGCGCAGGCGCCACAGTTCGGCCGCCGCCATGGTCGCCGCCGCGATGCTGACCTGCGCCGCCGCGCCGACGCGGAACGACGACGCCAGCGCCGGCTCCGCGCCGCCCAGCGTGACGTGGTCGAGCGCCACCGGGTGGCCACCGACGGACTGCCAGAGATCGGCGAGGATTTGCGTGATGGTCGGGTTCATGGGCGCTTATCCCAACAGAGCGCCCGGCGCCTGACAAGCCGGCCGGCCCGTGGTCTAGTGCCGGCCCTGCCCGCCGCGCCGGAGACCGCCCCGTGCCGTCCGCTTCCCCGCCCGCCACCCCGACGGTGGCGGTGTTCGATCTTGGCGGCGTGCTGGTCGACTGGAATCCGCGCTACCTGTTCAGCCAGCTGTTCGACGACACGGCGCGCCTGGAGTGGTTCCTGGCCAATGTCTGCAACGGCGCCTTCTTCCGGCGGCTGGACATCGAAAGCGACTCGCGCGCCGCGGCGGCCGAGCTGCAGGCACGCCATCCCGAGCATGCCGCCGAGATCGCGACCTATGTCGAGCGTTTCGACGAGACCATCCGCGGCGAATTTGCCGTCATGGCAGCGCTGCTCGAGCGCCTGCACGCCGGCGGCACGCGGCTCTACGCGCTGACCAACTGGGCGGCCGACACCTTCGCGCAGACCCGCGGCCGCCTGCCCAGCCTGTCGCTGTTTCGCGACATCGTGGTCTCGGGCGAGGAACGCCTGATCAAGCCCGATCCGCGCCTGTTCGAGGTGCTGTTCCGGCGCGGCGGCTTCGCGCCCACCGAGGCGGTGTTCATCGACGACAACGCGGCCAACGCCGAGGCGGCGCAAGCGCTGGGCATGCACGCCATCCATCATCGCGAACCGGACACCACCATCGCTGCCCTGCGTGCGCTCGGCCTGCCGGCGTGATGCCGCCGGGGCCGTTTTCTGTCCGGGCAGGGCGGTCGCCTATGACGTTTCCGGCGCCGGGCGACGCCTTGACCTTTCCCTGCAGGGGGGAAGGCGATTTTCAGAACGGCACGTCGTCGTCGAGATCGCCGCGGCCGCCGCCACCGCCGCGCGACGGCGTGCGGCCACCGCCGCCCATGCCGCCGCCATTGCCGTTGCCGTAGTCGTCGCCGCCCCCGCCGCCGTCACCACCGCCGCGGCTGTCGAGCAGCGTCAGCGAGCCGCCGAAGCGCGGGATGACGACCTCGGTGGTGTAGCGTTCCTGGTTGTCCTTGTCGGTCCACTTGCGGGTCGCGAGCTGGCCTTCGAGATAGACCTTCGAGCCCTTGTGCAGAAATTTCTGCGCGATCTCGCCGAGCTTGTCGTTGAAGATCACGACGCGGTGCCACTCGGTGCGCTCCTTGCGCTCGCCGGTTGCCTTGTCGCGCCAGCTGTCGGAGGTGGCGACCGACATGTTCACAACCATGCCGCCGCTGGGCATGTTGCGGATCTCCGGGTCGCGGCCGAGATTTCCGACCAGAATCACCTTGTTGACGCTACCGGCCATGGGGGGCTCCTTTCAGCTTTCCCGGAGCGACCGCTGCCGCTCCTACCTCACGCCGGCAACCTAGCGCACCCGCCCTGTGGGCAACCACCGATTTACGGTTGAGCCGGGCGGCAGCCGGTGAAGGCGCCATCGGCGCCGCGCGAGGCGCGATCCGTCATGCCGGTTGGCGGCCGCCCGATGTCTCGGCCAGATCATCACAACATGAGATTTTTGCACCATGCCCGGCCCCGGGCCGGTCCTATGATCGCGGCCTGTACCACCGGTCCGCGAGCGTCTGCGATGTCCATTGCCGCCACCTCTGGCGCCTACCACAGCCCCCTGGTCAGCCGCCGCGAGGCCGACCTGATCCTGGGCGGCGCGGCCCTGATGATGACGCTCGCCATGGGCATGCGGCAAAGCCTCGGCCTGTTCCAGACGCCGGCGTCGCAGGGCTTGGGCATCGCCGTGGCCGACTTCGCGCTGGCGGTGTCGATCCAGCAGGCGGCCTGGGGCGGCGGCTACATCTTCGACGCGCTGGGGTCCTACGATCTGGCCTGGAAGGTCGCGGTCCTGATCGGCCTGATCGCCGGCACCGCACAGCTGCTGATGAACGACCGGCCCACCGCGCGAGTGGCGGCGCAAGGAACGTAACAACGCCGCTCTTATGGGACATGGGCCGCATGGTAAGGTATTTATTGGTGACAAGGAGACGGACATGGCCGCCACGAGCCACGGACCCGCGACCCGGCGTCCCTCGGGCGCTGCGGCGACACGAAAGAAATCGTCAGCCGACACGGCCGACAAATCGGCAAGAATCGCGCGCCAGAAGTCTGCCATTCGAAAGATTATGGCTCGCTATCCCCATGCGCTGCGCGAGCTGGCGAAGTGACAGGTCCGCTCCCGCAATGGGAATGGATCGAACTCGAAGCCGCGATTGACGCACACGCCGCGCAACTAGCGACCTACGGCGGACTTCCCGGCCTGCGCGACATGGGCGCACTTGAGGCAGCCCTCGGCCGGCCGATGAACATTGCCGCTCACCAACCGGACGCCGGTGTGTTCCTGCTCGCAGCCGCCTATGGCCATGGCATTGCCAACAACCACCCTTTCGTTGACGGCAACAAGCGGGCGGCGTTTGTCGAGTCGACGGGTTTCCTTGAGGTGAACGGCTAAGTCTTCTTTGCGCCCGAGGACGAGGTAATCAGGATGTTCCTGGCGGTCGCGGAAGGTGGCGTTACCCTTGAGGAGCTTGCTCAATGGTTCCGCACCTACGCCGGCGCGAATTGAGGCGATTGGCCTCACATCCTGTTACAAGAGCCCACGATACGGCGCTGGCGGCCGGCCGGTTGACGGAGGATGACCTCGCGGTATGGTTCCGCCGAAGCCTGCACAAATCATGACAGTTTCCGGCGAATCGCATCGGTTCTGTGGATACCGGCCGGGCACGAGGCGGTGGCGGCACGGCGCCTGCTTGCCCATAATCGCCGGCCCCCAGCGCCGGAGCGACCGCCCGACAACATGAGCAAGCCCGTCACCGCGTTCCGTACCGCCGCCGAACCCAGCCGTTTCATCTCGGTGCGCGGCGCGCGCGAGCACAATCTGAAGAACGTCGACGTCGACCTGCCGCGCGACAGGCTGATCGTGATCACCGGTCTGAGCGGTTCGGGCAAATCGTCGCTTGCCTTCGACACGATCTACGCCGAGGGCCAGCGGCGCTACGTCGAGAGCCTGTCGGCCTACGCGCGCCAGTTCCTCGAGCTGATGCAGAAGCCCGACGTCGACTCGATCGAGGGCCTGTCGCCTGCGATCTCCATCGAGCAGAAGACGACCTCGCGCAACCCGC
>JAHCJT010000031.1 GCA_026126245.1 Alphaproteobacteria bacterium | reverse complement strand
ATCGGCCCAACGCCCTTGGGATCGATACTTCCTCCGCCGAGCCATTCGCTGTCATCACCACCGCAAGGTCCTTCGCGGCGCTCAGGACGACGGCATTGGCGAGACCGCCCGCATGATCCCGGTGTGCTCTACGGCCTGACTGCCCGGACATCGTCGGGCACGACGGCGTCGGTGTAGGCGTTGCCGAAATGGGTGCGCACGTAGTTGACGACGGCGGCGACCTGCGCGTCGTCGAGCCAGTCGCCGAATCCCGGCATGCCCCGCTGGCCGTTGACGACGATGAACACCGGATAGCCGGCGATCTCCAGCTTGTCGTTGCCGGCCAGCGCCGGATAGCGGCCGGCGCCGACGGCACCCTTGGCGTCGGGCATGTGGCAGCCCTGGCAGATGCTGCGGAAGAGCGTCGCCCCGTCGCGCGACAGAAATCGCTGGTTGCTGCCGAAGGTACCGTCGGGCGTTTGCGCAACAGCGGCCGTTGGTCCGGCCATCGCCAGCGGCAGGTAAAGTGCCGCCACCCACGATCGGATCCGGCGTGGCATGAACGCCTCCCTGCCGCTAGCGGCTGACCAGCACGCGCTGGTGCAGGCGCGTGATGGTGTCGAGCGCCGAGAGCACCGCGCCCTCCTGCCAGGCCGGCAGGTACGAGGCATGTTCGCCGGCCAGCGCGATGCGACCGTCTATCTGACACAGATCCTTGTAGTGCGCCTTGCGCGTCGCCTCGGTCCACAGGCCGTAGCAGCCGTGCACGCCGGGCACGCGGTGCCAGCCGACCGCGATGCCGTTCTCGAATTCGTCGCGATATTGCGGATGGATCTGCGCCCCCCACTCGACCGCCTTCTTCACGCGCTCGGCCGGCGGCAGCGCGGTGAACTCGTAGGCGTAGGGCCCGAAGGCGTAAGTGCCGAGCAGCACGCCGCGACCGGCATCGCCGTAGCCGGTGTTGGGATAGCCGATCAGCGAGATCGGCAGGTCGGTGTAGCTGATGCCGCCATAGATCGCGTCGTCCTGCTCCCAGAAGCGGCGCTTGAACTGCAGGCCGATCTTGATCGCGGCGTCGTAGGGCACCGCACCGATGGCGTTGGCCATGGGCGCGCCGACGTTGATCTCCATCTGGCTCAGCACCGACAGCGGGATGGTGCAGATGCACCAGTCGGCGCTGGCAGTGCGCGGCGTCCCGCCGGTGCGGCTGTCGGCGTAGCTGACGGTGACGCGCTGAGCATCCTGGCGGATCGACGTCACCTTGGCGTTCAAGGTGATGACGTCGCCCACGTCGCGCGCGAAGGCCTTGGCGATCATGTCCATGCCGCCGACCGGCTGGAACAGCGGTGTCTGGTATTCGTAGGCATTGCCGACCGCCAGCGCCTGCCACAGGCCCGACTTCAAGAGGTCGTTCAGGCCGATCGGCTGCGAGATCTCGGGTTCGCCCTCCAGACCGCCGCCGGGATCTCGGGCATAGCCGCGCCGGTCGCTGGTGCGTTCGCTGCCACGATAGGTGAAGTTGCGATTGAGCGCCCCCCAGCGGCGCAACGCCTCCAGCAGGATTTCCTTGTCGTCGCGCGACACCGCCTCGTCGAGCTTGTTCTGGCTGACGGCCTTGCCCAGCAGCTCAGCGACATGGCCGTGGAAATCCGACAGCACGTGGCGGAAGCGCTGCGGCTTGCCGCCGAAGGCATCGCGGGCGTGCACCCAGGCGTTGTGATTGACCTGAACGAACGGCTCGAGCGCCACGCCCAGCCGCTTGCAGTAGTCGAGCACGCCGTGGTGGTGATAGGGAATGCGCCACGGGCCGGGGTTGAGATACAGCCCCTTGTCGAATTCGCAGTGCTGCTCGAAGCCGCCAAGCTCGGTGTAGCGGTCGCCGCCGCGCAGGGTCCAGCAGCGACCCCCGACCCGGTCGGCATATTCCAGCACCTGCACCTTGTAGCCGGCCTTGCGCAGCTCCAGCGCCGCCACCAGGCCGGCCAGTCCGGCGCCGAGGATCAGGACGGACGCGCCCTTGGGATCGCCGTCCAGCTTGATCGGGCCCTTGTAGGGCGAGTCGGCGGCATACCCCAGGCTGGCCATCGCCTGGTACATCACGGCGCTGCCCGCGACCGTGCCGATCAGTGTCAGCAGATCGCGCCGACTGACCCGCGGCTGCTCCGTGTCAGACATGGTCAGGTACGGCCCCTCCTCCGCGACCTTCCGCCTCCCGAGCAGGGTGGTCGCTGATGGTGAACTGACCGTCGTCCTGAGCGCAGCGAAGGACCTTGCGGTGGTTGGCTCAGGCACTGCGGGACCGGTGATTCACCGGCACTGGCGTTTACTGTCATCATCACCGCGAGGTCCTTCGCTGCGCTCAGGACGACGGCAACGCCACCGGGCGTCGTATGCGATACCTCTCCCCGGCGGGGGAAGGCCGTGATTTCGTCAGTGGCGCCACTGCGGGTCGGCCTTGTCGAGCTTGCGCAGCAGGGCGGCAAACTCCAGATCGCCGATGCCGACCTTCGACTCGCGCTCGGAGAAGGCATCCATATCGGCGCCCGACTTGCGCGCCGACTTCTCGTCCAGCACATGCAGCTTGCCGGCCGCGGCGGCGTCGACCTGGATCTGGCAGGCCCGCTCCAGGCGGTAGAGGCGCAGGAACGCTTCCGGGACGCTGCGGCCGGTGACCAGCAGGCCGTGGTTGCGCAGCAGCATCGCCTGGTTGTCGCCGAGATGCTCCTGCAGGCGCTCGCGCTCGCCGAGATCGAGGCTGGGGCCTTCGTACTCGTGATAGGACAGCCGGCCGGTGAAGCCGGTCGATACCATCGAGATCGGCAGCAACCCGTCCTCGAGCGCGCAGACCGCCATGCCGGCGCGGGTGTGCGTATGCATCACCACCTTGTGGCGCGCCGAATTGGCCATGTGGATCGCCGAGTGGATGACGAAGCCGGCGTGGTTCACCGGGTAGTTGGTCGGCTCGACGATGTTGCCGTCGACGTCGATCTTCACCAGGTTCGAGGCCGTCACCTCATCGTAGTTCAGCCCGTAGGGGTTGATGAGGAAATGCAGCTTGTCGCCGGGCACGCGGGCCGTCAGGTGACCGTAGATCAGCTCGGTCCAGCCGAACTGGTCGACCATCCGGTAGGCGGCCGCGAGCTGCCGGCGCAGCACCCACTCGCCCTGCTCCGGCGGCAGCGCATAGACGTCGACTCCGGTCAGTGGCAGGTCCATGGACGATCTCCCCCAGGCAGGCGAATGGCAGGGCGGGATGGTACCCCGATTGCGCCGCCTCGCAAACCGACCGTCGCACCGGGATCATCGCATTGGCGCGCCGGCACGGGCAGCGCTAACGTGGCCGCGAACCGACACGAGGTGACATCATGCCCAGGGGAAATGGCGGGTCCGAGCTGCTCGACCGGCCAGCGCACGACATTGCCGCCGCCGTCCGCGGCGGCGCGAGCAAGGCGCGGGACGTCGCGGAAATGGCGATCGCCCGCGTGCAGGCCCGCAATCCGACGCTCAACGCCATCGTCGACTTCGACCCGGCCGAGGCGCGCCGCGAGGCCGATGCCATCGACGCGCGCCGCCGCGACGGCTTCCGCGGTCCGCTGCTGGGCGTGCCCTTCACGGTCAAGGACACGACCTGGGTGGCGGGCCGGCGGGTCACCAACGGCTCGCTGGTCTTCAAGGACTTCAGGCCGCCGCGCGACGCGCTCAGCGTCGAGCGCCTGCGCGCCGCAGGTGCGGTGTTCCTCGGCATGACCAACACGCCGGAGTTCGCCGCCAAGGGTCACACCGAGAACAAGGTCTATGGCGCCACGCGGCATCCCCAGAATCCGGCCCTGACACCGGGCGGGTCGTCGGGCGGCGCGGCGTCGGCGCTGGGCGCCGGCTTCTCGCCTATCGCCGTGGGCACCGACGGTGGCGGCTCGGGTCGACGGCCGGCGGCGCATGTCGGCGTCGTCGGATTCAAGCCCTCGGCCGGCGCCATTCCGTCGCCGTTCGGCTTCGGTGGCGCCTTCGGACCGCTCTACGGCGTGACAGCGCCAATGGGGCGCTGCGTCGCCGACGTGCGACTGATGTTCGACGTCGTCGCCGGCCGCGACCCGCGCGATCCCGTTTCTGTGGCCATGCTCGACGCCCATCCGCCGGCACGGCCGCGCATCGCCTACAGCCCGCGCCTGGGGCTGGGGGTGGCGGTCGATCCCGACGTCACCACCGCTGTCGATCGCGCCGTCGAGCGCTTGCGTGCCGCCGGCTGGGCGATCGAGGCGGCGGATATCGCGTGGCCGGAAGGGACCAACGAGCAGGCGTTCGGCCCCATTACCTTGGCCGCCACGGCGCACCGCTACGGCGAGCGCTGGCAGCGCGAACCGGAGTTGTTCAGCGACAATATCCGGGCCCAGATCGCTGCCGGCCTGAAGCTCACCGGCACGGAGGTCGCGGCCGCGACCCGGCTGGCCGACAACGTGGCGCGCGCCGTCGCCGAATTCTTCACGGGCTACGACTACCTGCTGACGCCGACCACGGCCTGCGTCGCCTGGCCGGTGGATCAGGCTTCTCCGCCCGTCATCGAAGGCAAGCCGGCCGGTCCGCGCGGTCACGCCGTCTTCACGCCGCTGTTCAACCAGGCGCTGGTGCCGGCGATCTCGGTGCCCTGCGGCACCGGTCGCGACGGCCTGCCGGTCGGTCTGCAGATCGTGGCGCCACGCCTGCACGACCGGCCGCTGCTGGAGATGGCAGCCCGGGCGGAACTGGCATTGGCCAGCTAACCTCGCGCCACCGGGGAGAGGTCGGGCGCGCCCGGCGCGACCGGGTGAGGGGGTCGCGCCGCCGTCGCGGCCGCCTTTGGACGTGTCGAGACTGGCCCCAGCGCCCCCTCGCCCGGCGCTGCGCGCCGACCTCTCCCCGGCCGAGAGAGGTATCAATCCAGATCTGCGTCCGAGACGCGGCGACGCGTGCTAATATGACGCCAATCAATCGGAGGACCCGCCATGGACTTGGTGCCGCTGGGACCCGGATTCGGAGTCGAGGTGCGCGGCGTCGGCCTGATCGACGTGGCCAGCAGCGCTGACGCCTATGCGGCCGTGCGCGCCGCCTTCGAGGAACACTCGGTGCTGCTGTTCCGCAACCAGTCGGTGACGGACGACATCCAGACCGCCTTCTCGCGCGCCTTCGGGCCGCTGGAGCTGACCAAGGTATCGTCGGTCGGCAGCGGCACGTTCTACGCCCGCCTCACCAACATCGGACCGGACGGCGCGCTGGTGCCGCCGACGCATCGCCAGGCCCTGACGGCGCGCGCCAACCAGCTGTGGCACACCGACAGCTCGTTCAAGCAGACGCCGGCGCTGGCGTCGGTATTGTCGGCCCGCATCGTGCCCGGCCATGGCGGCGAGACGCAGTTCACCTCGACGCGCCAGGCGTGGGACCGGCTGCCGCCGGCGCTGCAGGAGCGGCTGCGCGATGCCGTGGCGACCCACAGCTACGCCAACTCGCGCAGCCAGATCGATCCCCGCATGGTGACCCCGGAGGAGCATGCGACCCTGCCGCCGGTACGCTGGCGCATGAGCTGGCGCAATCCGGTGAACGGCCGGCGCGCCCTCTATATCGCCTCGCATGCCTACGCCATCGACGGCATGGGCGACAACGAGGCCAAGGCGCTACTGGCACGCCTCACCGAGGAGGCGACACAGCCGCAACACACCTACATCCACCGATGGCTGCCGGGCGACGTCGTGATGTGGGACAACCGCGCCACGATGCATCGCGGCCGGCCCTGGCCGGATGCCGAGACCCGCTCCATGGTACGCACGACCATCTCCGCCACCGATGCCGATGGCCTGGGCGAGGTACGTCCACCCGCACCGCTGCCGCGCGCCGCATGACGGCGCCGCGCAACCGCGCGCGGGTGCTGCTGACGCACCCGCCCGCGGCATTGGCCGGCTATTTCGGCGACACGGCGCTGGCCGAGCTGCGCACGCTCGCCGACGTGACCCTCAACCCGCATGATCGCGAATGGACGATGGCCGAACTGATCGCGGCGGCGCGCGGCCACGATATCATCATCTCCTACCGCCAGACGCCGGGCGAAGCGGTGATCTTCGACAGCCTGCCCGACCTCGTCGCCTTCCAGCGCGTGGCCGTCGACATCCGCAACATCGACGTCGCCGCCGCCAGTGCCCGCGGCGTTCTGGTGACGCGCGCCAGTCCGGGCTTCGTGCCGGCCGTGGCCGAATGGATCCTCGGCACCATGATCGACGCGGCGCGCCACATCACGCCCTACGCCGCCGCCTACCATGGCGGCGCCGTGCCCGCCGCGCGCATGGGCCGCCAGCTGCACGGCGCGACGCTGGGCGTGATCGGCTACGGCGCCATCGGCGGCTATCTCTGCACCGTGGCGCAGGTGCTGGGCCTGCGCGTGCTGGTGCATGACCCCTACAAGACCGTCGCGCCGCCGCTGCGGCAGGTCGATCTGGCAGAGCTGCTCTCCGAGGCCGACTACGTCGTGCCGCTGGCGGTAGCCACGCCGCAAACCGAGAACCTGATCGACGCGGCGGCGCTGGCGCGCATGAAGCCGACGGCCTGGCTGATCAACGCCTCGCGCGGCAACCTCGTCGACGAGGCGGCGCTGACCCGGGCGCTCGACGAACGGCGCATCGCCGGCGCGGCCATGGATGTCGGCCGTGCGCCCGACCAGATGCCGTCGCCCGACCTGGCACGGCGCGCCGACGTGATCGCGACGCCGCATATCGGCGGCCTCACGCCGCAGGCCATCGAGCATCAGGCACTGGAGTCGGTGCGGCAATGCGCCGTGATCCTGCGCGGCGAGGTGCCCGAAGGCGCCGTCAATGCCGAGCATGCCACACGCCTGGCGCGGCTGCGGCGCTAGTGTCCATCCCGTACTCTTCTTGTCGTCCTGAGCGCAGCGAAGGACCTTGCGGTGCCGCGTTCGACGCGTGATGGCGCTGAGGTCGCAACGGCAGCGTAGTTCTCTGACCATAGCACCGCAGGATCCTTCGCTTCGCTCAGGATGACGCCAGGGATGGTTCCACCTGCGCGGCAAGGGCGCTGACAGCAAGCCCTACACGTCGCGCAGCTTCAGGGTTTGCAGCTTGGCGCGGGTCGCCTCGTCGAGCGGGTGCGGTGTCGTGCCCTTGAGGCGCACGACGGTCATCTCGGCGGTGGCGATGCAGACACCGTCCTTGAAGACGCCACTGCCGATGCGGATCGAGGAGGTGCCGACCGACAGCACGCCGCAACCGATCTCGACGTCGCCCGGCCAGTGCGACTCGCGCAGGAAGCTGACGTCCAGCCCGGCCGAGATCGAGCGCATCGGCGGCGTGTGAGTCATCAAGCCGGCGTCACGGATGAAGGTCAGCCGGCCGGTCTCGAAATAGGCGCACACCGCCACGTTGTTGACGTGTCCGGCCGCGTCCTGGTCGGAGAACCGCACCGTATCGCGCGACCAGTGCGGATAGATGCGCCGGTCCTGCAGCTTGGGGTTACGCGACACCGTCGCTCCTCATTGGCGCTTCGGAATGCCTCCCCCATCGCGTGGGAAAGACGTGGATTGGCTACTCGGCAGCGTGCGCCGTGGGCAGCTTCGAGGCGTCGGACTCGTGGCCCTTCTGGTGGAAGTAGTTCCGGCGGTAGAACTCCAGCACCAGATCGCGATAGACGGCCGGCGGATACTTCGGCGGATCGTCCGGCCCGCAGCAGGTCGGCAACACCTCGATCATGGTGGCGACGTTGGGGCTGTAGAAGAAGGCGATGGAATAGCGATCCCTGCCCGAATCGTTGAGCACGCCATGCGGCGTCGACAGGAAACGGTCGTTCGACCAGCGCCGCATCATGTTGCCGAGATTGACCAGGAACGTGCCCTCGATCACCGGCGGCGGGAACCACTCGCCCGACGGCAGGCGCACCGCCAGCCCCGGCACGTCCTCGCGCGCCAGGATGGTGAGGAAGCTGTTGTCGGTGTGCGGCGCCTGGCCGAACTGGTTGTCCTCGTCGACCTGTTGCGGCGGATAGTGCAGGAAGCGCAGGTTGATATGCGCCTCGTCGGCGAAGTGCGGCGCAAACCAGTCGGCCGGCAGGCCGAGCGCTGTGGCGAACACCGGCAGCATGCGCTCGCCCAGCCCCGTCAGCGTCGCGAAGTACGTCGTCATGTCGGGACGGATGTCGGGCAGGCTGGCCGGCCACTGGTTGCGGCCGCGCAGCGGCAGCCCGGCCTTCACGTCGCGATGCTCGGCGCCGCGGTCATGGCTGATGAAGAAGCTTTCGTTGAGGTTCGGCTTGGTCGCCTTGTGCACCGTCGAGGCGCCCTGCACCGAGGCGTTGACCGGCAGGTAGCCGATGTTGTTCTCGTTGAGCCGCAGCGCGAGCTTCTCCTCCAGCGGCAGCGCATGGAAGCGCCGCGACGCGGCGAAGGCGCGCGCCACGATGTCGGGCGGCACGCCGTGGCCGGCGATATAGAAGAACCCGACGTGCTCGCAGGCGTCCTTGACCTGCTGCGCCAGCGGCGCCAGGGCGGCGGCGTCGCCAGCGAAATAGCGGCCGAAATCGATCACCGGGATCCTGGCGGCGACCTCGGCGACGTCACGCACGGCATGCTGCTTGAAGAGATGCACTGGCGGCCTCCCTCGGTTGCCGCCAGTCTAGCCGCAACCGCTGCCGCGCTCCAGCCGCGCGGAACGCAAAGGCGTCATCCCGCCGGCGGTGCGCCACTCCAGAGGCACGTCATGGCCACGAACGGCGAAAACGCCTCACTGGAGTGACACGCCCCCCGCGAACGCCAGCCATGTCGCGTACGAATTGCCGCGCGCCGGATCGCGCCCTACCCTCACGCGCCCTCGACGTCCGTTGGGAGAGTCCCGCCATGCAGCCCGTGTTCGACCTCTCGTCCGTGCATCGCCTGGCATTTTCCGGTGGTGTCGACGCCGACGGCCACGTGCTGGAGGCGGCCGACCTGTGGGAGACCTATATCGAGGCGCGCCATCGCGACCGGGCCCTGCGCATCCGCCGCGACAGCGACGGGCTGGAGTACCTGGAGATCGGCGGCCGGCCCTCGAAGATGACGCGCAAGGGCTATCCGGCGACGCTGGGCCGCATGGGCCAGAAGGAGCTGGAGGCCTTCCGCCCGCATCCCGACAAGACCTATGCCGCCAACATGCCGTTCGGCGCCTGCGATCCGGGCCAGCGGCTGAAGCTGCTGGACGCCGAGGGCCTCGACGCGGCCGTGCTCTACCCCACCCTGGGCATCCTGTGGGAAGCCGAGCTCGACGACGTCGAGCTGTCGCAGGCCTATTGCCGCGCCTACAACCGCTGGATCGCCGATTTCTGCCGCAACAGCGGCGGCCGCCTGGTGCCGATCGCGCACCTGTCGCTGGGCGATCCGCCGGCCGCCGCCGCCGAGCTGGAGCGCGCGGTGAAGGACGGCTGCCGCGGCGCCTTCGTGGTGCCCTTCACCATCGGCCGCAAGGCGCATGGCGATCCGGTGCACGACCCCGTCTATGCCAAGGCGGTCGAGCTCAACGTGCCGATCGCGCTGCACCCCAGCTTCGAGCCCTTCACCTTGCGCTCGACGCGCTTCGAGAACGGCCACCGCCTGCCGCTGCTGGCGGCGGCACGAGCCGGCGACGGCGTGCGGCACGCCTTCACGACGTTCTTCGATTTCGCGACCTTCGACCGCTTCCCGACGCTGAAGCTGGTGATCCTCGAATCGGGGGCCGGCTGGATCGGCTACTGGCTCGACCGTCTGGACGGCGTGGTAGAGGCGACCTATCTCGGCGGCCGGGCGCCGCTGAAGGGCAAGCCCAGCGACTATTTCCGCCGCCAGTGCTGGATCTCGGGCGACCCTGACGAGCGCACCGTGCCGGCGATGGCGGCGCTCTATGGCGCCGACCGCTTCTTCTGGGCCAGCGACTACCCGCACCCCGACCACACCGGCGACTATCTCGCGGCGCTGGAACACATGGCGGCGGCGATGCCGGAGGCCGCGCGCGCCAAGTTGCTGGGCGGCAACGTGCGTGTAGCGTATGGCCTGTAGCGACGCTGGCGTTGCGAAGTCGAAGGCCTTGCGACCGCGCGCCCCTCAGAAGATGAACACGCTGCCGACGACGACCGCCCGGGCATCGGCTCTTTCGCTCTTAGACTGGCCGGAACCCGTCACGTAGTTGACGCCGCCGTTGAGCTTGATGCCGGGCGACAGCTGGCAGTTCACGCCGAGCGCGAAGACGTCCATCTTGTCCCTGCCCGGCGCGTTCTGCGCGCCGGCGACGGTGTTCTGCGACCATGCCTCCAGTTCGATGCGGACACCGACCGTGGTGCCGTCGTCGAGCCTGGTCGTTCCCGAAAACCAGATCTCGGCTTCGTAGCGCAGCGTCACCGCGTCGTAGTTGATGCCGGTGGCGCCGACGATGTCGCGGTCGATCTTGCCGGCCGTCATGAACGACCGAAAACAACCGCGCAGTTCGCGCTTGATCGGATCGGCGGCCAGCGCCGGCGTGCCACTCACGCCAGAGACCGTCTATGCCGACGCGCCCAGCAGTCTCGACAAGGGCAAGGACGACGCCCTCCGGGAATCTCTCCGCATCGTATTCATCAGCTCAGCGCCTCTCAGCGCCGCACGATCAGGTGCATGATCGGCGATGCGCGAGCGTAGCCGACCGACATGTTTGTTTTGTTAAATGCGCTTTCGCCGTTCTGCGTCTGACATCGAGCCGCACGGCGGCTGTCCAAACGCGGGCAGCAAGTGTCCAGACTGTAGGGCATGTCGTCGTTCCGGCAGATGCAACACATGGTCTGCGCACCGGCCCCACGAGCGCGACATCGATCGCCGATCGACGCTCGGTATGGCCGGCTACCACAGGAACGCCGACGCGGATCGGCCGGAAGGGACCATCTGACGATGCGCACCCCGCGCGGTTCTCCCGCTCTGCCGTTACGGATTGGCCGGGGCGGCCTGCGGTGTCGTAAAGGGTTCGGTTCGGTGTACGGCCCCCTCGGCATACAATCCGTCGATCGCGGTCTCCGAAAGCCCCAGCATCGTCGCCAGGATGTCGGTGGTGTCATCACCAATCGAAGGCGCGCCGCGCCAGATGCGTCCGGGCGTCAGCGACATCTTCGGCACGACACCAAACACGCGGATCGGCACGCCTGACTGGCGGTCGAGCACCGGCACCGTCATTTCGCGCGCGGCGTAGTGCTCGTCGTTGTACTGGTCGCGCACGTTGAAGACGCGGGCGCAACCGATCTGCGCCGCGTTGAGCGCCGTCTCCACCTCAAGCCCCGTGTGCGCCGCGCAGTATTCGCGAAGCCGCCGGTCGAGCTCACGTCCTTTCTCGGAGTTCACCGCGGCGGCGTCCTTGGAGCATTCGTCGTAGCTGTATTCCACCGGATCCAGACCGAGGAACTTTGGTACCCGATCGTAGATCGCACCGCCAAGCGCGCCGACGTAGACCCAGCCGTCGCTGCACTTGAAGGTGTCGTAGGGCTGGAATCCGGGCGGCTTGTTGCCGGAATGGCCATAGACGGCACCTTCGCCGGTGAACAGCGGCAGCGTATTGCCGTTGGTCTGCGCAACGGCCTCATACTGGGCAACGTCAACAACCTGGCCCCGTCCGGTCTTCTTGACCTCCCACAGCGCCATCATCGTCGCCGCCCAGCCGGTAAGCGCGGTAACGTAGTCGCCCGTGTACGACTTTGCGCGCTGCGGCGGGCCTGAAGGATCGCCGGTCAGGTTCATCATCCCGCCATAGGCCTGGGCGATCGCATCGTATCCCGGGCGCCCGAGATACTCCTTCTTGCCATACTGGCCATAGGTGCTGACCCGGACGATCACGAGGCTGGGGTTCACGGCCAGCGCCAGCTCGTTGGTGATGCCGTTGCGTTCGAGCGTGCCGGGCGCCGAGGACTCCATCCACACGTCGGAGATCTTCCACAACGCCATCAGGAGTTCGACGCCGCGCGCATTCTTGAAGTCCAGGCCCATCGACAGCTTGTTCTTCGTGACTTCCGCCTCGTCGCAGCCGTGCGGCCGCGGGCCGCGCACCAGTTGCGGCGCGGTGAACCGGAACACGTCGCCGCCTGGCTTCTCGGCGTGGATGACTTCCGCACCGAATTCCGCGAGCTTGGTGCCGATATAGGGCTGGGCGATCAACTGGCCGGTGCCGACCGCTCTGATCCCCTCCAGCGGACCGAATGCCGGCGTGATGCACGGCGTTTTCGGTCGTTCAAGTCGCTGGATCCAATCCGGGACGGTGCTGCGCAACTGCTCGATCTTGCTCTCTTCAGGCACGAGCCTCGGATCATGCGGCATCTGGTCGTCCCTCCCCTGTCGTTAGCGCCATATTGATGCCTCTGGCACTTAAAATGCCACAGGCAATCCGGGCGCTTTCGGTGGTCGGGGGAATGGCACCGGCTTGGCGATCGTCTGTCAGCCGATACGCCCGAGATGACTCCTTGAAAGAAGGGCGATCGCATGAGGCACAGACCTCATTCTGAGGAGGCTGCGTCCTTCGGTTCTCCCTGATCCTCATCCTGAGGAGGCCGCGAAGCGGCCGTCTCGACGGAGAGGAGCAGGGCTCCCTCAGGATGAGGTCGTGACAGGTCATATGCGACAGCCCTGCCCCTGGAAGGGGCAGCGGCAGGCGATGTCGTGAGCCGGTCCGTCTCGCCTCAAGTCGGCAAGGCGATGTCCTACGCCGCCGCGACGTCGCCCACGACCCGCACCCGCACCCTGAGCGAGTTGCCGGGCAGGTAGGCCAGCGGCATGTCCTCGGTCTCGATCGTCGAAAGCGTCGAGCGGTCGGCGCCGGCGGCGGCGGCGCGGTCGGCGGCGATCTCCTTGGCCCTAGCGATGGCCTCGACGCGCGCCAGGTCGCGGAAGATCTGGTCGCATTCGCCGGACACCTGGGCGATGGCGGCACCGACCGCGTTGGCGCAGTCACCGTGCTGTACACGCACGACGCGCGCGACGCCGTCCAGCTTGTCGGGCACCAGGAAGGCGCCGCCGCCGACCGCGACCAGCGGCACATCGCCGGCCTCGGTCTTCATGCGGTCCACCGTCTCCTCGACCATGCGCCTGGCCTCGGCGAAGACGCGGGCGCAGGTCGCCGCATCGAGATGCGCCACCTTGGCGCGATCGCCCAGTGCCAGCTTGCCGGCCGCGACGGCGATGTCGGTGGTGGTGAGCTGCTTGCCGCCGAAGGCGATGCCTTCCTTCAGCAGGCGATAGCCGACCGACAGCGGTCCGACCTGCAGCGGCTCGAGCGACACGTGGCTGCCGCCGCCCAGGCCGATCGACATCAGGTCGGGCATGCGGAACAGCGTGCGCACGCCGCCGACCTTGACGACGGAATTGGCCTCGCGCGGAAAGCCGTTCTTGAGCTGGCCGACATCGGTCGTCGTGCCGCCGACGTCGACCACCATCGCGTCCTGCAGGCCCGAGAGGTAAGCGCCGCCGCGCATCGAGTTGGTGGCGCCCGAGGCGAAGCTGTAGACCGGCAGGCGGCCGGCCTGGGCCGCCTCGACCACGGTGCCGTCGTTCTGGGTGATAAACAGCGGCGCCTCGATGCCGCTGTCGGCGATCGCCTTCTCGAAGGCGGCGATGGTGTCGCGCGCCAGGTCGGCCAGCGCCGCGTTCAGCAGGCCGGCGTTCTCGCGCTCCAGCAGGCCGATGCGGCCGAGGTCGGACGAGCAGGTGATCGCGGCGCCGGGCAGTTCGCGGGCCACGATCTCGGCCGCCTGCTTCTCGTGCGACGAATCCAGCGGCGAGAAGCTGGCCGAGATCGCCACCGCGCGCAGACCCCTGGCCTTCATCTCTCGCGCGGCGCGCTGCACGGCGACTGTATCCAGCGGCATGAACGGTCGGCCGTCGTACTCGTGGCCGCCCTCGACCATCCACACGCCGCCGCGCACGATGCCGGCCAGATCGTCGGGCCAGTCGCAGAACGGCGGCAGCGAGGCGCTGGCCGGCATCGCCAGCCGCAGGGCTGCGACCGGCGTCAGGCTGCGGCGCTGCACCACGGCGTTGACGAAATGCGTCGTGCCGATCATCACGCCGTCGATGCGCCGGGTGCGCAGCACGCCGCTCTGGCCCAGCCGGGCAAGCGCGTCGAGGATGCCGCCGGTGACATCCTCGCTGGTCGGCGCCTTGACGGCGCGCACCACCTTGCCCTCCTCGATCAGCACCGCGTCCGTGTTGGTGCCGCCGACATCAATGCCGATGCGTCTCATGCGCGATTTTCCTGTCCTGCTGTGTCTTTGCCTCTCCCCGTCGGGGAGGGTTGGCTGGATGCGAACACACTCCTGAAATCGAGGTCGTAGCCGAAGGCGCGCGGGCCGACGAAGCTCAGGCCCTTGTCGCTCAGGAAGACATCGGGCGGCGGCAAGGCGATCACCGTGATGCGCTGGCCGTAGCGGATCGTCTCGGTGCCGACCGCCTCGCCCGAGACGCTGTCCAGCACGCAGATCAGGTCGGGCGACATGGCGATGGCCTCGCCGTCGCGCCAGGCGACGATCCACTCGTTCTGGAAGTCGATTTCCATCGCCGCGCCGCGCCAGTCATCGACGCCTTCAAACCGCGCCCGGCCGCGCAGAAAGCCTTCGGTGGCGCGCCGCTCGACGTCGATCACCTTGCCGCGATAGAGCAGTTTGCCGGCCGCGACCGACAGGATGGCCGCACTCGGGTCCTCATGCCGGCGCTGCGCCGCGCGCACCGCATGACCGATGGCGATTGCCTTGGTGGTCGTGCCGTGGATGCCCCATTTCTTGACCTCCGCGCCGTTGCGCGGATGGCAAGTGGAGGCGACCGATCCGTACTCGACGCAGATCTTGCGCGCGATCCGCTCCATCCACTTCCAGGTCGGCACCTTCTCGACGATCGATTCAAGTCCGCGCACGTCGACCACGCTGGCCGCCGACGGCCGCAGGCCGCCGACCGCCTCGCTGGTCATCTGCGCCTCGGGGTAGGCACGGCCCATGGTGTCGGAATCGATCACCGGCAGCCCGAGATGCGCCGCCGCCATCAGCGGCCGCACGCCGTTGCCGCCGCCGATCTCCATGCCCATCAGGCCGGCAAACCGGCGGCCGACATGCGACTGGATCAGCGTGACCGCCCGCGTGATCGTCAGGCTGTCGGTCAGCCGCTCCAGCCCGACCAGCGGTGCGCCCATGCTGGCCACCACCCCCACCGTGTCGTCATCGGCCAGGTCGCTCGCCGGCATGAGCTGCACGCGACGGCCGTCCCGGTAGAGCTGGCGCATGTTGAGCAGCGACAGATACGGGTTGCCGCCGCCGCCGGTGCCCAGGACCCAGGCCCCGACAGCCAGCGATTCGATGTCGTCGGCGGTGATGTCGCGCAGCGCCATGCGGCTTCAGCCTGTCGTTTCACCTCTCCCCTTCGGGGAGAGGTCGGCACGCGACCGCGTGCCGGGCGAGGGGGCGCTGTAGCGAGCACGACGCTTGATGGCCAACATCGTCACTGCGACAAGGCCCCCTCACCCGCCGCGCTGCGCGCGTCGACCTCTCCCCGATGGGGAGAGGCTGTGGACGACGGGTGCCCGCGAGGCATCATGCGAACACGCTCTTGAAGTCGATGTCGTAGCCGAAGGCGCGCGGGCCGACATGCTGCAGGCCCTTGTCGCTGAGAAACACTTCCGGCGGCGGCAGCGCGATCACCGTGACCCGCTGGCCGTAGCGGATGGTCTCGGTGCCGACCGCCTCGCCCGACACGCTGTCGACCACGCAGATCAGCTCCGGCGACGTGGCGATCGGCTCGCCGTCGCGCCAGGCGACGATCCACTCGTTCTGGAAGGCGAGTTCCATGACGCTGCCACGCCAGTCATCCATGCCTTCGAAGCGCGTGCGGCCGCGCAGGAAGCCTTCGGTGGCGCGCCGCTCGACGTCGACCACCTTGCCCGAATAGAGCACCTTGCCCGGCTCGACCGAGAGGATGGCCGCGATCGGATCCTCGTGCTTGCGCTGCGCCTCGCGCACGGCATGGCCGATGGCGATCGCCTTGGTGGTCGTGCCGTGGATGCCCCATTTCTTGACCTCGGCGCCGGTGCGCGGTGCCTTGCAGGTCGACGCGATCGAGCCGTACTCGACGCAGATCTTGCGGCTGACGCGCTCCATCCACTTCCAGGTCGGCACCTTCTCGACAATCGACTCCAGGCCGCGCACGTCGACCGTGGTCAGCGGCCAGGGCTGCAGATCGCCAACCGCGACGCTGGTCATCTGCGCCTCGGGATAGGCGCGCCCCATCATGTCGGCGTCGATCACCGGCCGGTCGAGATGGGCGGCGGCCATCAGCGGCTGGATGCCGTTGCCGCCGCCGATCTCCAGCGCCATGATGCCGCGGAAGCGATAGCCGGTATGCTCCTCCATCAGCGCCACGGCGCGGGCGATGGTCTTGCTGTCGGTCAGGCGCTCCTGCCCGACCAGCGGCGCGCCCATGTTCGAAACGGCCGCCACCCAGTCGTCGTCCGCCAGGTCGGACGCCGGCATCAGCCGCACGCGATAGCCGTCCCTGTAGAGCTGGCGCATGTTGAGCAGCCCGAGATACGGGCTGCCGCCGCCGCCGGTGCCCAGCACCCAGGCGCCGACTGCCAGCGATTCGATGTCGTCGGCAGTGATGTCGCGAAGAGCCATCAGTCCAGCAACTCCCTCAGCACGCGGCCGGTGGCGGTGATCGCCAGCAACGTCGGCACGCCCAGCACGCGCTTCACCGCCGCCTTGGTCTGCGGCGTGTAGCTCATGCAATCCATGGCCACGAGATCGGGCCGGTGTTCCTTCAGCCGCAGCGCCGCCGCCTCGGCCTGTGCCGCCTCGCCGCTGGGCGCCAGCGCCTCGGCGACGATGTCGACGCCCGGCCGCTGCCACTTGTCCTTGAGCTTGGCGGCCTGCTCCGGCAGCGGCACCAGCAGCGCCAGCCGGCCCTGCGGCAGCAGCCCTGCGGCCAGGCCGGCCAGGACGCGCGACGGGAACAGAACGCCGGCGTCGCCTTCCATCGGCGGAAAGGCGCCGGTGCAGTTGAAGACCAGCGCGTCAGCGCCGTCGGCGCGCAGCCTGGCCAGCGTGTCGGGCGCCCGCGCGATCACCGCCTTCTTGGAGATCCGCGCATCGCGGCCGCTGGGCAGGCGCGTATAGAGCGCATCGCCACCGTCGAGTGGCGGCAGGGCGTCGATCCCGGCGTCGTCCAGGCCATCGAGGCAGCCGCGCATGACGATCCGCGTGCCCTGTGGCGCCTGCGCGGCGAACAACTCGGCGATGTCGGCTCGCGGCGCCTGGCCGATGACGGCGATGCCCAGGGTACGTGCCATGGTCAGTCCTCCAGCACCACCGCGTCGGCGGCGTTCCACGACAGCCCCACCTCGGCGCCGATCGGACGGACCGCGGCGCCGACGTTGGTTTCCTTGGCGAGCAGATGGCGATCGCCGGCGGCGGCGATGCGATAGAGCACCTGGCCGCCCAGGAAGTTGGCGCTCTCGATGCGACCGGCGATGGCGGCGTCGGCCGGCGCCACGATGCGCGCCTTCTCGGGCCGCACCGCCACCGCGCCCGCGCCGCTGCGCGCGCCGTCGGCCGCCGCCGGCAGCACACGGCCGTCGCGCATCGTGAAGCGACCGCCCTGCCAGCTGCCCTCGAACAGGTTGATCTCGCCGATGAAGTCGGCGACGAAACGGGTGCGCGGCCGGTCGTAGATCTCGGTCGGGGCGCCGACCTGCTCCAGCCGGCCGGCATTCATCACCGCGATCCGGTCGGACATCGCCAGGGCTTCCTCCTGGTCGTGGGTGACGAAGACCAGGGTGACGCCGAGTTCCTTCTGCAGCTGCTTGAGCTCGAACTGCATGGACTGGCGCAGCTTGCGATCGAGCGCGCCCAGCGGCTCATCGCACAGCAGCACCGAGGGGCGGATAACGATGGCGCGCGCCAGTGCCACGCGTTGCTGCTGGCCGCCGGAGAGCTGGGCGGGCCGGCGCTGCTCGTAGCCGACCAGCGCCACCTGCTCCAGCGCCTCGTAGACGCGGGCCGAAATCACGTTGCGGTGCACGCCGCGCATGCGCAGGCCGAAGGCGACGTTTTCCGCCACCGTGCGATGCGGGAAGAGCGCGTAGGACTGGAACACCATGCCCATGTCGCGCCGGTGCACCGGCACGTCGGTGATGTCGGTGCCGCCGACATGGATGCGACCGCTGTCGGGCGCCTCGAAGCCGGCGATGATGCGCAGCGTCGTCGTCTTGCCGCAGCCCGAGGGACCGAGCAGCGAGAAGAACTCGCCCGGCTCGATCGCCAGCGAGACATCGTCGACCGCCCTGACCCTGCCGTCGAAGGTCTTGCTGACACCGTCCAGCCGGATGTCCGCCGAGGCGCGGGGCGTGGTCATTTGTCTTTCCTTCCCCACGACGTGGGGAAGGTGCCCGAAGGGCGGATGGGGATCCCGCGTGGCGCTTGCAACTGAGACCTCATCCTTGTGACCGGCACCAAGCACCTGCAAACGAGACCACGTTGGCTCCCCTCCGCCCCTTCGGGGCACCTCCCCAGCTCCGCTGCGCAGTAAAAAAGGCCTTACCCCTTCAGCAGGCGCGTGACCTTGGCGTCGATCTCTTCCTTGCGCGCGTTGTACCATTTCCAGTCCGGCTGGATGAGCTGCGCCACCTTGGCTTCGGTGTTGAACAATTTGGCATCGTACTTGGCGTCCAGCGTCACCTTCTTGTTCGACGGCGAGTACCACACGGTTTCCGCCAGCTTCTTCTGCACCGCCGGCCGCAGCATGTAGTCGATGTAGGCGTAGGCCAGCTCCTTGACCTTGGAACCGGGCGTGACGTTGAGCACCTGCTCCAGCGCCAGCACGCCTTCGCCGGGGATCGCGAAATCGATCGGCTGGTTCTGGCCGTCGTAGCGGTAGATGCCGCTGTCGTGGATCACGCCCATGCTGACCTCGCCGGACAGCAGCATCTTTTCCATCTGGCCGGTGAAATCGACCAGCTTGATCGGCTTCAGCGCCTCGAGAGCCTTGTATGCGGCGTCGAGATCGGTGAAGCCCTTGCCGTAGATCTTGCCGAGCATCATCAGATGCGCCTGGCCGAGGCTGTTCACGGGGATGAGATAGCCGCCGCGCAGGCCGGCGAGCGCCGGTCGGCGAGATCCTTCCACGAGGTCGGCTTCTTGAGCCCCTTGTCGGTGCGATAGCCCAGTCCGATGGCGCTGGTGAAGATCGACACGCCGACGATCTTGTCGCTGACGGCGTAGGGATAGACATCGGCGATGTTGGGGATCTTCTTGTGGTCCAGCTTGGCCTCGACGAGGCCCAGCACGACGCAGTTCCACTGCTCGTTGGAGTTGGTGTGCAGCACGTCGTAGACCGGATTGCCCTTGGGGCTGGACTGCAGCTTGGGCACGAACGGGAAGGCCTGGTCGGCCGACACCGTGCACTTGAATTCCTTCTCGAAGGCGGGCAGCACCTCGCCCTTCATGATCTCGCCCCACTTGCCGCCCCAGGTCGTGATCTTCAGGGTGGCGGTCTGCGCGTGCGCGATGGCGGGCGCGCCCAGCGTGGCGAGCGCCGCAGCGCCGGCTCCCGCCCTGATCGCGCCGCGACGGGTGATGCGATTGCGTTCGGTCATGTCACTCCCCTGTGTCAGAGCTTCACGTAGGCCTTCAGCCCGATGATGCGTTCCAGCAGCAATACCACGGACAACGCCAGCAAGATCGAGACCATCGACGCCGCGGCAATGGCGCCGTCGAGGTCGAATTTCATGTAGTTGAACAGCACCACCGGCAGCGTCTCGCCCTTGGGCGGCACCAGGAACAGCGAGATCGGGAACTGGTCGAACGAGACGATGAAGGCGAAGATGCCGCCGGCGATCACGCCCGGCCGGATGAGCGGCAGGGTCACCTCGTAGAACACGCGCAGCGGCGCGGCGCCGAGGCTGGCCGCCGCCTCTTCCAGGCGGGTGTCGAAGTTGGCCAGCACCGCCAGCGTCGTGCGCAGCACATACGGCACCGCGACCAGCGTATGACCGAGCATCAGGCCCCACACCGGCCGGTCGACGCTCGGGAGCTGGAAGACCTGGAACAGCGCCAGACCGGTGAGGATGGCCGGCAGCATCAGCGGCGACATGAAGAAGGCGGTCAGCAGCCGGGCGCCGGGCAGCTGTCCGCGCGCCAACGCCAGCGCGCAGGCACCGCCGATCAGCATCGACAGCAGCAGCACCACGACGGCGATGCGCAGGCTGAGCCACAGCGCGACCATGAAATCCTCGGTGGCGAGGAACTTCACGAACCAGCGCAGCGTGACGCCGACCGGCGGGAAGGAGATGTAGGGCGTCGGGTTGAGCGCGAACACCGCGATGATGGCGATCGGCGTCAGCAGGAACACGATGATGGCGCCGTTCAGCGCGTAGTAGGCGGCGCGGCCGGGGTCGAAGCCGGGCGCGTTCATGTCAGCCCCTCCTGCCCCGAGAGCCGGGCCAGCACGTGGTTGTAGGCGACGACCACGACCAGCGACACCGTCAGCAGGATCACGCCCAGGGCGCCGGCGAAGCCGAGATTGAACGACGAGCTGACCTGCTGGTAGATCAGCATCGGCAGGGTCAGCACGTTGGTGCCGCCCATCAGGAACGGCGTCACGTAGGCGCTGATCGACAGCGCGAAGACCAGCAGCGAGCCGGCAAAGATGCCGGGCATGCTGAGCGGCAGCGTCACTTCCCAGAAGGCGCGCAGCCGCGAGGCCCCGAGACTGCGCGCCGCCTGCTCCAGCCGCTCGTCGATGCGGCCGATGACGCCGGTCAGCGTCAGCACCATGAACGGCACGTAGATATGCACCAGGGCCACGACGGTGCCGAACTCGTTGTACATCAGCGGCAGCGGCTTATCGATCAGGCCGAGGCCGATCAGGGTCGTGTTGATGGCGCCCTTGTCCTGCAGGATCGTCATCCAGGCGAAGGTGCGCACGACGATGCCGGTCAGCATCGGCGCGATGACGGCCATCAGCAGCAGCGCGTGGCCCAGTCGCGATTTCAGCCGCGCCATCCAATGCGCCAGGGGATAGCCGGTCAGCAGCGCCGCGGCGGTAGTGACGGCGCCGATGCGCAGCGTCGCCCACAACGCGTCGGAGTAGAGATCGTCGCCCAGGAAGCGCGCGTAGTGGCGCCACGTCAGCTCGACCTCCGGCACCTGCACCGGATTGCCGCTCAGCACCGACAGCAGCGCCATGACGCCGAACGGCATGACGAAGAAGACGACGAACAGCAACAGTGCCGGCGCCACCAGCCAGGCGACCGGCGAGACTGCCGGGCGCGCCGGGCACGGCACCGGCATCGCCGTTGGGAGGACGCCCGCGGCGCTAGCCATGCGCCCGCCTCGGCGCGTCCGCCTCGCCATCGCCGAAGCGTGCCGCCAGCGACGCCTTGATCTCCAGCAGCATGCCCGCCAGCGCGCGGCGGCGTTGGCGGTCGACGTGCAGGCCCGAGAAAGCAACGTAAAGCGATACCGCGTCGCCGGTCTGCGGATCGGCGACCGCGACCGACACCGCCGCGACGCCTTCCAGCGACTCGTCGTCGGACTCGTCGTAGCCGCGGGCCCGGGCGCGCGCGACGCGCTGCATCAGGTCGGCCAGCGACTGCGGCGCATTGGGCCGCTCCAGCCGGGGAAACGGCGTGAAACGCCGCGCGATCTCGCGGTCGGACAAGCGCGCGATCAGGTTGCGGCCGGTCGAGTTGGCCCATGCCGGACCGCGGGTGCCCGGCGGCGTGACGACACGCAGCGGATGCGTGCCGGCGCGCGAGCGCAGCACGACGACGTCGATGCCGTTGAGCAGGCTGATGCCGGTGGCATAGCCGGTGCGACGCGTCAGCTCGGCCAGCGCCTCGTCGGCCGCCTCGAGCAGCGGCTGGCCGGCGCCATAGTGGCGGCCGACCTCGAGCAGCAGCATGCCGACGCGGTAGCGCGCCGTCGCCGTATCGCGCTCCAGCAGGCCGTGCGCCGCCATGTCCTTCAGTACCCGCGATGCCGTGCTCTTGGGCAGATCCAGTCCCGAGGCGACTTCGCTGACGCCGGCTTCAGGGCCGTGCTGGCGCAGCCAGCGCAGGATCGAGACGGCGTTCGACAGGGCGCTCAATGTCGTTCCATTTTCCGGAACCAAGTTCCTGTTTCCAGCACGACTAGAAACCACCACTGCGGCCCTGTCAATCGTCGCGCCGCCGCCGGCGCCGGCGGCGGCCTTGCGCTGGATCAGGCAGGTCGCCCTGCGGGCTGGTAGGATGCGCGCGAGCGCAGACGGAGCGGACGATGCGGGCGATGGTGCTGCGGCAGGCGCAAACGCCGCTGGTCGCGATCGAGACGGCGGATCCGGTGCCCGGCCCGGGCCAGGTGCTGATCGCCGTCAGCGCCTGCGGCGTCTGCCGCACCGATCTGCACGTCGTCGACGGCGAGCTGACGTCACCCAAGCTGCCGATCGTGCCGGGCCACGAGATCGTCGGTCGTGTGCTGGCCAGCGGCCCCGGCGCCAACCGGTTCGCCGCCGGCACGCGCGTAGGCGTGCCGTGGCTGGGCTGGACCTGCGGCAGCTGCGAGCACTGCCGCGCCGGCCGCGAGAACCTGTGCGATGAGGCGCGCTTCACCGGCTACCAGATCGACGGCGGCTACGCAGACCGCGTCGTCGCCGACGAACGCTACGTCTTCGCCCTGCCGGAAGGGTACAGCGACATCGAGGCGGCGCCCCTGCTCTGCGCCGGCCTGATCGGCTACCGCGCGCTGGTCAAGGCCGGCGACGCCCGACGGCTGGGCATCTACGGCTTCGGCGCCGCAGCCCACATCGTCGCCCAGGTCGCGGTGTGGCAGAACCGCGAGGTGTACGCCTTCACCCGCGCCGGCGACGCGGTGGCGCAGGCCTTCGCGCGCGAACTGGGGGCCGTGTGGACCGGCGCGTCGGAGGACATGCCACCGGCGCCGCTGGATGCCGCCATCCTGTTCGCGCCGGCCGGCCAGCTGGTGCCGCTCGCCCTGCGCGCCTTGCGCAAGGGCGGCCGCGTGGTCTGCGCCGGCATCCACATGAGCGACATCCCGAGCTTCCCCTACGACATCCTCTGGGGCGAGCGCGAGATCGTGTCGGTGGCGAACCTGACGCGCGGCGATGCCGAGGCATTTCTGGCGCTGGCGCCCAAGGTGCCGGTGCGCACCACCGTCGAGCGCTATGCGCTCGGCCAGGCCAACGACGTGCTGGCGCGGTTGCGCCGTGGCGACGTCAGGGGCGCCGCGGTTTTGGTTCCGTAGGCCCGGCGCGCCCGTCGCGCAGGCTCAGCAGGTAGCCGATCACGTCGTCGCGGTTCTGCCGCGACAGCGACAGGTCGGGCATGCGGCCGTGCGGCTGCGTCAGGAAAGCGCGCAACCGGTCGGAGGTGTTGCGCGGATCGTTGGCCAGGCCGGTAAAGGTCGGCACGCCGTCGGCGCGCTGGCTCTCGCCGCGCTCGACCGCATGGCACTGCGCGCACCACGTGCGCGCCACGGCGCGGCCGTTCTCGAGATCGGCCGGCGGATCGGCCGCCTGCGCCAGGCCGGCCACCGCGAGCAGCGGTCCGGCCAGGGCGGCACGCCGCATCGACAGGCCAATTGAAGCAGACAACGCCGACCAACGCATGGCACCTACCAGATGTAAACGCCGCGAGACTGTATCACGAGATGGTTCTCGACGCTCTTGACGCCGGGCACGTTCTCGGCGGCGATGCGACAGGCGTCGCTGTGCTGCTGGTTCTCCGCGAAGCCCCAGATCTGCACCACGCCGTCCTGCACGATGACGTTGGCGACGCCGAAGCTCGACCACGGCTCGCCTTCCAGCTCCTCGATGACGCGCTCGCGCAGCGTGGCATCGTCGTTGCCGGCGGCCGCCGCGCTGGGCGGCGTGCCGATCAGGGCCTGCAACAGGTTGGCCCGGCTGACGATGCCTGCGACCTTGCCGTCGCGCACGATGGGGACGCGCTTGACGTGATGCTTCTCCATCATGTCGGCGATTGCCGCCAGTTCCGTCTCTTCCTCGGCGACCACGACGTCGGCGGTCATCACGTCACGCACCAGCCGGCCGTGCGACTTGATGTACTCGGCCGCCAGGGTTTCGCGGTTCGCCAGCGTCGCCGACCACCATGAGCGGCGCTTCTCCGAGCCGATCTCGACGCGCCGCACGAGGTCGCCTTCGCTCACCAGTCCGACCAGCCGGTCATCGCCGCCGACCACCGGCAGGGCGCTGACCCGCGCCCCCAGCAACAGGCGGGCGGCCTCCAGAATGGTGGCCTCCGGCCGGATGCAGATCACGTTGCGGGTCATCACATCGACCGCGCGCATGTTTCTTGCTCCCCTCACGCAACAATCGAGTTTCATTCTCCGGTGCCGGGCCGACGCTGCCTTGATCTATCGCAACAGCGGGCGGGCGCCCTGGTCAGCTGGCGGCGAGAGCCTGCTCGATCCATGCGGCGGCGTCCAGCAGGTCATCGTCGCTGCCGCGCGCCGCCACCAGCTGCACCGCCAGCGGCAGCCCGTTGGCACCCTGGCGATAGGGCAACGACAGGCACGGCAAGCCCAGCAGCGTCCACGGCCGGTTGAACATCGGATCGCCGGTGGCGCCCAGCCCTTCTGGAGCCTCGCCGGGTGCCGCCAGCGTCAGCCAGACGTCGCCGGGCGGCAGCAGCTCGGCCGCCTCGGCGCGGTAGGCGTCGACCCGCTCGCGCGCCTGGCGCTCCTCGTCAGACGTCGTCTTCTGGCCCTGTGTGATCTGGCCGCGGATCGAAGCGCTCATCTTGTCGGGATGAACGCTCAGCAGCTTGGCGAACTGCCGGCCCATCTCGGCCAGCATGACGGTGGTGTGGATGGCGACGATGTCCGACCACGACGCCGGCACCGGCACCTCGTCGATCGTCGCGCCGGCATCGCCGACCGCCCGCAGCGCGCGCTCCACGGCACGGCGCGCGTCGGGCGAGGCCTCATCCCACTTCGCCGTCCGGAACAAGCGGATGCGCGCCGGCATGCGGGCCGTCACGCTGGCGCGCGCACCGCGCGCCAGCACCGCCCGCACCGGCGCCAGATCGGCGACGCGGCGGGTGAACAGGCCTAGCGTGTCGAACGACGGCGCCAGCGGATAGACGCCGGTCAGGTCGGTCCAGCCGTAGGTGCCCTTGTAGCCGACGACGCCGCAATAGGCCGCCGGCCGGATCACCGAGCCGGCCGTCTGCGAGCCCAGCGCCACCGGCACCATGCCATCGGCGACGGCAGCGGCCGAGCCGCTCGACGAGCCGCCGGGCGTGTGCGCCGGGTTGCGCGGGTTGCGCGTCTTGCCGGGAAAGGCCGAGGCGAATTCCGTCGTCACGGTTTTGCCAAGGACCAGCGCGCCGGCGAGCTTGAGCGTGGCGACGCACGCCGCATCGCGCGACGGCTGATGGTTGGCGAAGATCGGCGAGCCGTAGCGGGTGGGAAAGGCGGCCGTATCGATGATGTCCTTGACGCCCACCGGCACGCCGGTCAGCGGCCCGGGGATCGGCGCCGAATCCATCGCGGCGCGCACGTCGACCACCTCCCAGGCGCCGACCACCGGCTCGCGCTCGGCGATACGCGCCTTGCAGGCGTTCAGGACCATCGCCGCGCCGGTGGTGCCCATCTGCAGCGCGCCGGTGACGGTGGGACAGAGCGGCGCGGCCATGGTCTTCTCCTCACAACGACGGGGCGGCAGCATCGCGCGAAGCGCGGCGCGGTATCAACCACCGGATTGGTCGTGGCCGAAGGCGTGGATGCCGCCCCAGGCCAGCACCAGCCAGCCGACGATCAGCGCCAGGCCACCGATCGGGGCCACCGCGCCCATCCAGCGCGGCGCACCGAAGGCCAGCAGATAGAGCGCGCCGCAGAACAGGATGATGCCGGCCGCGAAAAGCTGCGCCGCCCGTGCCAGCCACTGGGTCTGGCCCGGCGCCTCATGCCCGCGCGCCGTGCGGTACAGGGCCAGCGCACCGACCATCGCCAGCGCGTGCCAGAGCTGGTAGCGCACGCCCGTTTCGACCAGCGACGTGGCGCGCGGACCGAAACTCGCTTCCAGCCCGTGCGCCGCCCAGGCGCCCAGCGCCACGGCCGAGGCGCCGAAGACGCCGGCGAGGGCCAGAAGGACCGATGTGCGTGTCACGATGCCTCCACGTGAAGGTGAGCCTTGCGGCAGCGACGCCTTGTACCACACCGGCCGCGGCACGCGGCCAGCCCGCCGTTGCCAGCGCGGCCAGAACGTGTCTCGCTAGGCCGCGACCGACCGCCTAGCTGCACCGTCGCGACCCGATCCGGCGCCTACGCCCGCCGCACCGTATCACGGCGATCGGTCTTCGACGGAAACGAGGTAGGCCGGCCATGACCAGACGCCCCGATCCAATCGCCAGCCGCCGCCGGCTGCTGCAGTTCATGGCCGCCAGTCCGCTGTTCGCGGCATGCGGCGCCGCCGTCCTGGCGCAAGGCGGGCCAGCCGACGGGATCATCGGCGCGCCGTCGCAGGCGCTCAACGTCTTCGATTTCGAGGCGGCGATGCGCAAGACCGTGCCGCCGGCGCATTTCGGCTACATGACGACCGGCAGCGACGACGAAGCCACGCTGCGCGCCAACCGGGCCGGCTTCGACCGGCTCCGGCTGCGGCCGCGCCGGCTGGTCGATGTCAGCCGCATCGACATGCGCGTCGAGCTGTTCGGCACGCGCTACGACAGCCCGATCGCCATCGCGCCGACCGGCAGCAACAAGGCCTTCCACGACGAGGGCGAGATCGCCGTGGCGCGTGCCGCCAGGAGCTCCAACCATCTGCAGATGCTCTCGACCGTCGCCACGACCTCGATCGAGGATGCCATCGCCGCACGCGGCGGACCGGTATGGTTCCAGCTCTACCCGACCGACGACTGGAAGATCGGCGTGGCGCTGGCGCAGCGGGCCGAACGCGCCGGCGCACCGGTGATCGTGCTGACGGTCGACGTGCTGGCGCGGCAGAACTGGGAGACCTTCACCCGGCTGTGGCGCAGCGACACG
>JAHCJT010000309.1 GCA_026126245.1 Alphaproteobacteria bacterium | reverse complement strand
GCGCATCGCCCTGCATGCGCAGCCTGGTGTCGACCGCGCCGCTGGCGCCGTCGATGCTGCGGTAGGAGAAGACATCGGCCAGGTGCAGCGTCTCGCCCTCGCCGTCGCTGAAGACGGCGAGGTCGCTGGGGATCGCCAGGCGGCCCTCGACGATGGTGCGCGCCTGGCCGGTGGCGGTGTCGACCAGGTAGACGCCGTTGTCGACCATGTTGGTGACGAAGACGCGGCCGCGGCTGTCGATCGCGAGGTTGTCCAGCCCCGGCTTCAAGGTCGCCTTCAGCGTCTTGTCGCCGCTGGCGACGTTGACCTGCACCAGCTGGCCCAGCGCGGTGTCGACGACGAACAGGTTGCCGCGGTGATCGAAATTGACCGCTGCCGGAATGCGGAAGCCGTCGGCGACCACGGTCATGGTCGCCTTGTCGACGTCGATGCGCACCACCTGGCCGCGAAACCACAGCGGGCCGTAGAGCTGGCCATCGGGGCCGAAATCGAAGCCGTTGAGGCCGCCGATGTCGGCCATGATCGGCTTGCGCTGGCCGTCGCCGTAGTTGACCGGTTTGTAGTCGGGCCGCTCGATGTTCTTCAGTTCCTTCAGGTCGATCTCCCACAGCGCATCGCCGAGGAAGACCTGCGAGGCGAACAGCCGCAGCTCCTTGCCGTCCTTGCCGGCCTTCATGAAGGCCAGCGAATTGATGCCGGGCAGGCCGGTGGCGATGACCCGCGCCTCCTTCTGGCCTGGCCGCTGGATATAGATCGCGCCGGTCAGGAACGCGGTCCACGCCATGGTGCCGTCTTCGGCGATGGCGATGTCGTCGGCCATGCCGGCCGGCGCGTCGACCACGACGTCGACGTCGCCGCCGTCGACGTTGACGCGGTAGATCGTCTGGCCCACGACGCTGCCGACGAAGAGCTGGTCGTCCTTGTCGAAGGCCAGGCCGTGCACGCCGTGGAAATAGGAGCCCGGCACCAGGATCTGCTGCACGAACGATTTCGGCGGCTTCATCGCTGCGGCCGCCGCCGGCGGCTTGGCGGCCGGCGCTGCCGGCTTGCCGGCCGGCTTCTGGGCCGGTGCCGACTGCGCCAGCGCCGTCGCGGCGACCAGGACCAGCGCCACGGCGCCAACGACGGACCTGCGAACAAGTGCGAAGACGGACGGCATACGCGACGACCTTTGACGCAGCGATCGTGAAATGCGGCCGGACTGTAGACTGCCGTTCCGCCCGGTGGAAGCGCCGCGACGCGGTCTTCGGTGCGGTCTTTCCAAGCGGGCCTCATCGGCTAACATCGCGGCTTCTTTGAGACCACGACCGCGAGGAGACGACCATGTCCGGACCGCTGACGGGTTACACGCTGATCGAGGTGGCGGGCATCGGGCCCGGTCCGATGGCGGCGATGATGCTGGGCGACATGGGTGCCAACGTCATCCGTGTCGACCGCACCAAGACGCACGTCATGGACCGCTTCGCCGATCCCAAGTTCAACGTCCATGGCCGCAGCCGGCGCTCGATTTCCGTCGACCTGCAGAAACCCGAGGGCGCCGAAGTGGTGCTGCGGCTGTGCGCCAAGGCCGACGGCCTGATGGAGCCGTTCCGCCCCGGCGTCGCCGAACGGCTGGGCATCGGCCCCGACGCCTGCCTCAAGCGCAATGCCAAGCTGGTCTATGGCCGCATGACCGGATGGGGCCAGTCCGGCCCGCTGGCCAAGGCGGCCGGCCACGACCAGAACTACATCGCGCTGACCGGCGCGCTGCACGCCATCGGCCGCAAGGGCAAGAAGCCGGTGCCGCCGCTGAACCTGGTCGGCGATTTCGGCGGCGGCGGCATGCTGATGGCCTACGGCATGGTCTGCGGCCTGCTCGAGGCGCAGAAATCCGGCAAGGGCCAGGTCGTCGACGCCGCCATGGTCGATGGCGCCGCCCTGCTGCTGGGCGCCCTCTACGGCATGGTCGGCGCCGGGCTGTGGAACGACAAGGAGCGCGAGGCCAACATGCTCGATGGCGGCGCGCACTTCTACGACACCTACGAGACCAAGGACGGCAAGTACGTCTCGATCGGCTCGATCGAGCCGCAGTTCTACGACCTGCTGATCGAGAAGACCGGCCTGAAGGGCCAGAACCTGCCGACACAGCACGATCGCGCCGCGTGGCCCGACATGAAGGACCGCCTGGAGCGCATCTTCAAGACCAAGACGCGCGACGAATGGTGCGCCATCATGGAGGGCAGCGACGTCTGCTTCGCGCCAGTGCTGACCATGAGCGAGGCGGCCGGCCATCCTGCCGCCAAGGCGCGCAACGCCTATGTTGACGTCGCCGGCTTCATGCAGCCGGCGCCGGCGCCGCGCTTCAGCCGCACCCCTGAGGCCGTCCAGGGTCCGGCGCCCAAGCGCGGCAGCAACACCGACGAGGTGCTGGCCGAGAACGGCTTCTCGACCGCCGAGATCGCCGAGTTGACCAAGGCCGGCGTGATCGGCCCGCAGGCGTGACGGCAGTTTCCTTCCCCGCCCGCGGGGAGGGTACCGGCGGGGCGGATGGCAAGCGTACGGGACCGGCGACGCCGACGCCGCTGGCCGGCCACCGTCTGCGCCGTATGCCCGGCCGCAGGGCGGCGAGGCGGCGAGACCGGATGTACTGCGCATGGCGCTGACCTTCACCCGGCGCACGATCCGGATTTTCACCCGCGTCGGGTTGCTGGCGGCATTGCTGAGCTGGCCGGTCGTCTGGGCGACCTCGCATATCCTGTTCGTCACGCGCACCGCGGCGCTGGAACAGATGAAGAGCGAGGGCGTCGTGGTCGAGGCCGTGCCGGTCGCCATCACCGGTACCCTGGGCTGGCAGCGGCGCCTGCTGCACTACGACGTCGCCTACCGCTTCGAGGACGCCAGGGGCCGCGCCTATAGCGGCAGCGACTCGGTGTCGGTGTCGCCCAACAGCGCCGCCCGCGCCGCGTTCGACGCGCTGCGCGACCCGGCAAATCCTGCCGGTTTCCGGCCCGAGGCGCGCGTGACGGTGATCTACCTGCCGTCCGACCCGCGGGTGAACGGCCTGAAGCTGCGTTACGACATCGCCCGCGTGCCGGAGGGGTCGTGGGGCTTCATGGCCGGGCTGGCCTCGGCCTTGATCTTGGCGGCGCTGGTGCTGGGCATCGGTACGCTGATGGAGAAGCGCTTCCGGCCGGACTGAGGCGCGCGTCCTGCGTGGGTCAGCGCTGTCATGGCGACGGTTCCAAAGTGGCGGTCCGGGCGGCGCCGCGCTGCTCGCGTGCGGCGCGTTCGCGCTGGAAGACGTCGCTGAAGGCCGAGGCGAGGATGCCGGTCGGCATGGCGATCAGGCCGATGGCGGCGATGGCGGTGACGCCCGCCAGGATGCGGCCGAACACGGTCATGGGATAGACGTCGCCATAGCCCACCGTGGTCAGGGTGGCGATGCTCCACCACAGGGCGCGCGGGATGCTGCCGAAGGCCTGCGGCTGCGCGTCGGCCTCGGCGATGTACATCAGGCTCGCGGACGCGATCAGCGTGAAGGCGGCCAGCGCGCCGCTCAGGGTCAGCTCGTAGCGCCGCACGCGGATCGCCTCCAGGAGATGCGCCGTCGCCGTCGAATAGCGGCCCAGCTTGGCGACCCGCAGGATGCGCATCAGCCGGCAGACGCGCAGCAGCAGCGTATCGGTACTGACGACCGTCAGCAGCATCGGCGCGATCGCCAGCAGATCGATGATCGCCAGCGGCGAGACGATGTAGCGCAAGCGGCCGACCAGGCCGTGGTAGCGTGGATCGCCGCCGGCGGCGTAGACGCGGACCACGTACTCGACGGTGAAGATCGTGCCCAGCACCATCTCGGCGCCGTCGAAGAAAGCCGGCGTCAGCGCCCGCACTGTGCTTTCCGTCTCGAGGATGGCGATGACGCTGGCGATCGTGATCAACAGGCAGGTGATGCGGTTCAGCGGCGACAGACCGGCGCCGGGCCAGGCTTCGGGCGCCAGCATTTGATGAAGGCGTTTCTCCAGCGGCATGCGAAATCTCCCCAACTCCTGTCGGCATCCGCCAGATGCGACGCTTTGTGCGTTCGCTGTCCGGCGGCGGCGGCGTGCGCCAGAGGCAAGGATGCGCGTCTGTCCGTCCGGCGTCGAGGCCACGCGCGTCGCATGGTGGCGTGCCTCGCGACCTGATGGCATCGCGCTGGCGCGCGGTCGCTCGCGGCATTTGGCGCGCGGCAAGACACGCGCCGCGCGAGTTGCCGTCAGAGGCATCGGCGCCGCACGGCCCGCTTGCCACGCCCATCTCTGCATTGACGTTGTCGCTTGACATTGCGCTGTGACGGAGTCCCGGCTGGAGCAGGGCCCGAAAATTTTTCCGCCTTCGTCCTTGATCGGATCGCCGGCGCACGTCCTAATTGCATCAATGAAAAGAGAGGGCGCGTTGCGCGCCTGCTGCCAGGGGGCGAGGCATGAATACGCACACGGAACGCGGTGCTGCCGCGCACCGGCTGGCCCGCAATGAACGGCGTAGTGATGTAGCTCTCCCCGACTGCGATGGCTCACAGGACGAGCCGCGATACCGCGTGGAACAGCAGATCGGCTATCTGCTGCGGCGTGCGCATCAGCGCGCCTCGGCCATCTTCCAGGAACAGATCGGCGATTCGCACATCACGCCGACGCAGTTCTCCAGCCTCGTGAAGCTCTACGAGGATGGCGAGCTGTCGCAGAATCATCTCGGTCGCCTCGTCGGCATGGACAAGGCGACCACGCAGGGCGTCATCCGGCGACTGAAGTCGCGCGACCTCGTTTCGGCCCGCGCCGATCCCGGCGACGCGCGGCGCACCCTCTTGCGGCTGACTACCGAAGGCGATCGGCTGGTGCAGCAGCTCATGCGCGCCGGACCGCGCGTGACCAGCGAGACGCTTAGGCCGCTCAGCCCTGACGAACAGCGGCAGCTCGTCAACCTGCTGGCCCGCATCGCCTGAACGGTGCGCCCCGGGTGCAGGCGTTGCTCGTATGGTGGCTCTGCACG
>JAHCJT010000308.1 GCA_026126245.1 Alphaproteobacteria bacterium | reverse complement strand
GCCGCGGAATTCGAGACCGGCGATCACGGTGTCGATGCCGCGTCGCCAGGGCATCAGCGCATCGGCCTGGAACATGTAGCCGGCGCGGCGGTTGACGCCGCGCTCGGCCTGCAGCCGCTCGCCGTGCACCTCGACGGTGCCGGACGACGGCGCCAGCAGGCCGGCCGCGACGTTCAGCAAGGTCGACTTGCCGCAGCCGGTCGGCCCGACGACCGAAACGACCTCGCCCTCGCGCACGATCAGGGTCGCATCGGCGACCGCGGTATAGGGCGCGCCGCCGTCGCGGGCGGCGAACCGGCAGGTGATGTCGTTGAGCGCCAGCGCCGCAACGTCCGAAGTCGTCATGCGCCGCCGGTTCAGGTCTTCTGGCCGGCGCGCTTGACGAACTCGTTCGTCCAGGTGGCGGCCAGATCGGCCTTGTCCGGCACGATGTTCTTGTCGCCCTCGGCCAGGAACTTCAGGCAGTTGCGCGGCCCGTCGTCGGGCATGATGCCGTCCGGCGAGATGGTGTCGAGGACGTTCTTGAACGCCGCCATGTAGAGCTTGCGATCGCCCAGCAGGTAGGCCTCCGGCACGGTATTGGCGACCTCGTCGGGGCTCGCCTTGTGCAGGAACTGGTTGGCACGCACGATGGCGTTGGCCAGCGCCTGGGCGGTACCCGGCGTCTTCTTCACCAGATCGGGCTGGGCATAGAGGCAGGCGGCGGGCATCGAGCCGCCGAACAGCTCCTGGTTGCCCTTCATGGTGCGCGTGTCGACCATGATCTTGATCAGGCCCTTCTGTTCCAGGATGGTCAGCGCCGGGTCGGCCTGCGACACGCCGTCGATCTCGCCCTTCTCGACCGCGGCGATCACCGACGCGCCGGCGCCGATGCCGATGGCCACGATGTCGGACGGCTTCAGCCCGCCCTTGGCGGCCCAGTTGTTGACCAGCATGTGGGTCTGCGAGCCCGGCGCCGTGACGCCGAACTTCATGCCCTTGATGTCGGCCGGCCCCTTCACCTTCTCGGCACGGTCCTTCAGCAGGCCGATCGCCAGCTGCATGCCGCGGCCGATCAGGGCAAAGCCCATGATGTGCTGGCCGCGCTGCTGCATGCGGATGGTGTGCTCGTAGGCGCCGGCGACCACGTCGGCGCTGCCGCCCATCAGGGCCTGCAGCGACTTGGCGCCGCCCTGGAAGTCGTTGATCTCGACGTCGAGGCCCTCGGCCTTGAAGTAGTTGAGGCGCTCGGCGATGGTCAGCGACAGGTAGTACAGCGCCGACTTGCCGCCGACCGCCAGCACGACCTTGGATTTTTCGGGCTTGGCAACGGCCGGCGCCCAGCCGCCCCAGACGCCCGCGGTCGCGGCGCCGAGGGTGAGTGTGGTGGCCGAGGTCAGCAGCTTGCGCCGCCGCATGCGCGGTTGGGGCATCCATTCCTCCAGTGGTGTCGTGGCGACGGGGGGTCGCGGATTGGCGCAAACCTAGCGGCAGAGGTCGCCGCGCGTCTATGGCCGAATCGGGCCGACAGCGCCGCCGTGACCCAGCGGGCGATCCGCCGACCCGCCGTCCTAACGGAAGACGCGTTCCTGCCACCACGGGAAATAGGGCGGCATGTCCTTGCTGACTTTGTCGGGGAAGGCCGCCTTGCGCTTCTCGAGGAACGAGACCACGCCCTCGCGCACGTCGGCCGACTTGCCGCGCGCGTAGATGCCCTTGGAGTCGACCTTGTGCGCCTCCATCGGATGGTCGGCGCCCATCATCTTCCACAGCATCTGCCGGTTCAGCGCCACCGACACCGCCGAGGTGTTGTCGGCGATCTCGCGCGCCAGCCTGTAGGCCTCGGGCAACAGCGCCTCGGGCTTGTGCACCGAGCGCACGAGGTGGCCGGCCAGCGCCTCCTCGGCCGAAAAGACGCGGCCGGTCATGACCCACTCCAGCGCCTGCTGCGGTCCCACCAGCCGCGTCAGGAACCAGCTCGAGCAGGCTTCCATGACGATGCCGCGGCGCGTGAAGACGAAGCCGTAGCGCGCCGCCTCCGACGCCAGTCGCACATCCATCGCCAGCTGCATGGTGACGCCGACGCCGACCGCCGGGCCGTTGCAGGCGGAAATCAGCGGCTTGAGGCAATCGAACAGGCGCAACGTCAGCAGCCCGCCGCCGTCGCGATGGCCGTCGAGGCCGGGATCGATCGGGCCGCGGTTCTCGGCGTTGAAGGTGTTGGCGCCGCCCGACAGGTCGGCGCCGGCGCAGTAGCCGCGGCCGGCGCCGGTGAAGACGACAGCGCGCACGTCATCGTCGCGGTCGGCGCGGTCAATGGCGTCGAGCAGTTCCGACAACATGCGGGCGGTGAAGGCGTTGAGCTTGTCGGGCCGGTTCAAGGTGATGGTGAGAATGCTGTCCTTCACCTCGTACCTGATCTGCTCGTAGTCCATCGTCGGCTCCGTTCTCGTCGTCTGTGCACGGTGGCGAATCGGGGAATTTACCGCCCCTAAAAGGGGCGTATTGCACTTTCTGCCCGCATTACGTGTATGTTATATATCACATACAAGTTTAGGTAGAGTCGCCTCGCGTCTCAGGCGGCCTCGGCGCGGATCATGTCGGCGCATTTTTCGCCGATCATGACGCAGGCGGCATTGGTGTTGCCCGATACGACCTGCGGCATCACCGAGGCGTCGGCCACCCGCAGGCCCTGCACCCCCGACACCCGCAGCCGCTCGTCGACCACCGCCATGCGGTCGTTGGCCGTGCCCATCTTGCAGGTGCCGGCGGGATGGTAGATCGAGCCGCCGTTGGCCTTCAGGAAAGCCAGCCAGGCGGCGTCGTCCTGCACCTGCGGGCCGGGCAGCATCTCCTCGGCGATCCAGTCCTTCAGCGCCGGCTGCTGCGCGATGTGGCGCACCGCCTTCAGGCCGGCAATCGCCGTGCGCCGGTCGGCCTCGTCGGCGAGGTAGTTGGCGACCATCGACGGATACTGCCGCGCATCGGCCGAGCGCAGCCGCAGCCGGCCGCGGCTTTGCGGGCGCGACTGGTTCATGGTCACCGTAAAGCCCGGAAAGTCGTGCAGCGTGGTGCCCATCTTGTCGGTCGAGAACGGGATGAAGTGCAGCTGGACGTCGGGGTCCTCCAGCTCCGGCCGGGTGCGCAGGAAGACGCCGACCAGGCCGGCGCCGACCGTCAAGAGGCCGCGCCGGCCGAGCGCATAGTCCAGGCCCATCTTCATCTTGCCGAACAGGCTGCCGACCACCTCGTTCATGGTGCCCGGCCGCGCCGCGCGATAGAGCGAGCGGCACTGATAGTGGTCGTGCAGGTTCTCGCCCACGCCCGGCAGATGGCGCACCACCGCGATGCCCTGCTCGGCCAGATGCTCGGCCGGCCCGACGCCCGACAACATCAGCAGCTGCGGCGAGTTGATGGCGCCGCCGCACAGGATCACCTCGCGGCCGGCGGCCGCCGTCTCGACGCGCTCGCCGATGCGGTAGCGCACGCCGGTGGCGCGGCCGTCGGCGATCTCGACCTTCTCGGTCAGCGCACCGGTGACGACCCGCAGGTTGGCGCGGCCGCGTGCCGGCTGCAGGTAGGCGCGCGCCGTCGAGCAGCGCCGTCCGCCGCGCGTCGTGAGCTGGTAGTAGCCGACGCCCTCCTGCTTCGGGCCGTTGAAATCGTCGTTGCGCGGATAGCCGGCCTGCACGGCGGCCTCGAGGTAGGCCTCCGACAGCGCGTTCTTCCAGCGCATGTCGTCGACGCCCAGCGGCCCCTCGCCGCTATGCAACGCATCGCCGCCGCGGATGTTGCCCTCGGCCTTGCGGAAATGCGGCAGCACGTCGTCGAAGCCCCAGCCGGCATTGCCGAGCTGGCGCCAGTAGTTGTAGTCCGACGCGATGCCGCGGATGTAGATCAGGCCGTTGATCGAGCTGGAGCCGCCCAGCGTCTTGCCACGCGGCCAGTAGATCTGCCGGCCGTCGAGTTGCGGCTCGGGATCGGTCTCGTATTTCCAGTTGACCTTCTCGTCGAGGAAGGTGCGCGCATAGCCGATCGGGATGTGGATCCACATGTTGGTGTCGGCCGGCCCGGCCTCCAGCAGCAGCACCTTGCGGCGCGCGTCCTCGCTCAGCCGCGCCGCCACGGCGCAGCCCGCCGACCCCGCGCCGACGACGATGTAGTCGTAGCTTTCCGCCACCGTTGTCCTCCCTCGACCGCACGGCGCACCTTAGCCGGAACGCGCGCGGCAGGCGACGCGTGACCGTCGCCTGCGATCAACGGCGGCATGCTAGGCCGGCGGCGCGCCATCGGCGAGCCGACCACCTTGCTGCATATCGCATGGCGGCAGGGTTGCCCGGCGCGGGCGTGCGGGAGGAATGCCGTGCGTGTCCCGACGAGCGACGGCGCCTTGCCGATCGGCGCGCCGCGAGACCTATAGTCGCGACAGGTGATAGCCCAGCAGCTCGCCCAGCCGGCTGCGGCCGATCGGCTGGCGATAGGCGCGCTGGATGAACGACACATCCATGTTGCTGTTGCCCTCGATCACCATCGGGCCCTCGGTGGTCAGCGCGAGGTCCCAGCCGACCACGATGCGGTTGCGGAACAGCGCATGGGCGCGCAGCGCCAGATCGCACAGCGCCGGCCAGTCGTGGATCTGGCGGCCGAGCACCGGCGCGCCAGTTACCGGATGCGCGTCGTACCACGTCAGGCACGTGTCCGGCTTGTCGCCGGTCAGCGGCCCCAGCCGGCCCGTCTCGATGTCGATGGCGGCGCCGAACTCCCAGTCCGGATGGGTGTCCCACTCCGGCTCGATCTTGGCCAGGATGCGCAGCATGGCGTGCGTCACCTGCGGGACGTCGTCGCGGTCGAGGCAGGTCACGACGCGGATCACGACCAGCGAGTCCTGCGCCAGGTCGGCGAGGCTGGCATGGTTGCGCAGCCGCGGCTGGATGATCACCGGCGTCGTCTTGCCGGCCACCACCGTAAGCGACTGCCGGCGCAGGTTGTCGATGACCTCGTCCAGCGACAGGTTCAGACCGTCGCG
>JAHCJT010000307.1 GCA_026126245.1 Alphaproteobacteria bacterium | reverse complement strand
GCTGGATGCGCCGCCGCAGAGTCCGGCGCCGCCGGCGGTGCCCGCCGACTCGCGCATCCCGGCGACGCCGAGCAGCGTGCCGGTGCCGCGCGACGGCGGCTATGCCCACAGCCAGGGCTTCGCGCGCAACTACGTGCCGCCGGCCAGCCACACGGCGCCGGCCCTGCCGCCCGGCGCGGCGCCGGTCGATCCCGGTGCGCCGGCCGGTTACGTGCCGTCGTCTTACGCGCCGCCGCCGGGCTACGCACCGCCGCCGGGGTACGGCACGCCGCAAGCCGGGGCGCCGGCCGGCTATCCGCCCTACGGCGCGCCGGTCGCCTATGCGCCGCCGCCGATCCACGTCAATCCGCCGACCCGGCTGACCTACGACGGCAAGCTGGGCGAGCTGTACCTCGTCTACCTGCGCAGCCTGCTGCTGACCCTGCTGTCACTGGGCCTGTACCGCTTCTGGGGACGCACCCGCGTGCGCCGCTATCTGTGGTCGCATGTCAGCGCCTTCGGCGATCGCTTCGAATACCGCGGCCGCGGCATCGAGCTGTTCCTCGGCTTCCTGGCGGGCCTCGGCTTCCTGCTGATGCTGGGCGGCATCATCCTGGGCGCGCTGTGGCTGTTCGCGCGCGAGTCGGTGCTGCGCGAAGTCGACGCCGACGACGTCGCCGCCTGGCTGCTGGTGCTGGCTGGCTATCCGCTGCTGGCGGTCGGGCGCTACGCCGGGCTGCGCTACAAGCTGACGCGCACGCGCTGGCGCGGCATCCGCTCCGGCCTCGACGGCTCGGCGTGGAAATTCGGCGGACTGTCGGTCGGGCTCGGCTTCATCAACGCGCTCAGCGCCCAGCTGATGACGCCGATCCTCGACGTGATGCTCGCCAGGTACCGGCTGAAGAACCTGACGTTCGGCACGGTGCGCTTCGGCTTCGCCGGCCAGCCCGGCGACATCTACGGCCGCTTCATCGGCTTCTACTTCCTGAACATCCTGGCCTGGATCGCGATCTTCGTGATCGTTGCCGTGGCGATCGGCGGCCTCTCGAGCGTCATCGACCGCCTGGGCGGCTTCCAGGCCGTCCTCGAACGGCTGGCCCATCCGACGCCGCTGGTCATCGTGATCGCGGCGCTGGTGGCGCTGGCGATCTACTCGCTGATCGGCCTGCTGATCCTGCCGCTGCGCTGCTGGTACCAGGCCTATCTGCTGCGCTACCTCGTGTCGCGCACGTGGTTCGGTCACATGCAGTTCGTCACCGGCGTGACGACCGGCCAGATGTGGGGCTTCATCGTCGCCAACTGGATCATCCTGCTGCTCAGCTTCGGCTTCGGCTGGCCCTGGGTGCTGCATCGCACGGCGCGGCTGGTGGCCGACCAGCTGTGGATCTATGGCGAGGTCGACGCCAACGCCGTCGCGCAGGCGCTGGGCAGCACGCCGGCGATCGGCGAAGGCCTGCTCGATCTGTTCGACACCGGCATCGTGTGAGGGCGGCTATGGCTTTGAGCGCGACCCTGCCGACCGCCGCCCGCTTCTACGACGGCGTGCGGCCAGTCGCCTGGCCGGTGCAGGTCAGGGCGACGCCGGCCGAGCTGGTGGCGTCGCTGGCGGATGGCCGCGTGGTGCTGCGCTGGCCGACGGCGGAGATCGAGGTTGCCTCCGACGCCGAGCACGAGCCGCACGCGCTGCTGGTGTGCGCCCGCAATCCCGGCACCCGGCTGGCGATCGAGGACGACGCCTTGCGCCAGTCGCTGGCCGAGCTGGGCGGCAACCTGTCGCGCGCCGCCAACCGCCGGCCGCGCATCGCGCCGGCGCTGGGCGGCGTGGTGGCGGCGCGGGCCGTCACCATCGGCGCCATGGCGTTCGCGGCCGAGATGCTGCCCAACGTGGTGGCGCCGTTCGTGCCGCATGCCTGGCAGCGCCCGCTGGGCGACTCGGTGGTGGCCTCGATGACCGGCGACATGCCGAAATGCACCGGCATCGAGGGCCAGCAGGCGCTGCAGAAGCTGATCGACCGCCTGCAGCAGGTCTCGACCTACGAACGGCGCATCGACGTGACGGTGGTGCAGAACCCGGTGGTCAACGCCTTCGCCGTGCCGGGCGGCCGGCTGATCGTGTTCTCCGGCCTGATCGACAAGGCGTCGGGACCGGAGGAGGTGGCCGGCGTGCTGGCGCATGAGGTCGGCCACGTCGTGCACCACCATTCGATGAAGGGGCTGCTGCGCGCCTACGGCTTCGACATGCTGATGAAGCTGGTGACCGGCGGCTATTCGTCGGACGTGCAGACGCTGGGCGGCGCCGGCGGCGTGCTGCTGGCGCTGCGCCACAGCCGCGAGGCCGAGCGCGAGGCCGATCACACGGCGCTGGAGCTGATGGACAAGCTGGGCATGCGCGCCGACGGGCTGTCGACCTTCTTCGGCAAGCTGCTGGAGATGCAGAACAAGCCGCCGCAAGGCGACAAGGACAAACAACCGCCGGCGGATCCCACCGGCAAGCCGCGCGACGCCGCCGAGGAGATGGGCATCCTGTCGACCCATCCGCCGACGCTCGAGCGCTTGGAAGCCACCAAGCGGCCGGCCACCGGCGCGCCGGCCATGACCGAGCGGGAGTGGAAGGCGCTGCGCACGATCTGCCGCTAGCACCCGTCCCGCGCCGGCAGAATCGCGGCGCTCGTCGGCCCGAGCGCCGCGACGAACGAGGGCCTCGGCAACAACGCGCACCCACACAATCGGGATACGCTCTGGCGCCGGCCGCCGTGGCTCGGGCGTCGGGTGTGAACTGGTCGCGGCCGCGGCGCCGCCGTGTCGCGATCAGTCTGACGTCAGTCGGCAGCCAGCAAGACGTCAGTTGCCCGCCATAAGCATGCGGTCATCGCCGCGCCGGCGATGGTCGCCGACCGACATCGTTCCCCGACCATCGACGGCGATGCCGCGCCGTGCCGGATCGTCCGGCCCGGCCGCGATCGGTGGTGCCTCCGACGGCGGGGCGTGTGAGGGCGCAGATGGTCGATTGGCAGCAGGACGGCACGGGCCTTGGACGACGCACGCTGCGCGTGCTCTCGGTCGTGGCGATGGGCTACGTTGTGCTGGGCATCATCGTCGGCTGGAGTCTGGTCGCCGCCGGCGGTGTGCCGCCGTGGCGCGAGAATTCACCGTTCGAGGTCCTGCCGGGGTTGGCGGCCATGCTGCTCGCCGCCGCGGCCGCGCTCGCCTATCTGCTGGGCTCGCCCGCCGGCGACGGCCGTCTGCGTCTGCGGGGCCTGCTGTTCGCCGCCGCGCTGTTCCTGGTCGGCCTCGAAGAGGCGGTCGCGCTGCACAAGCTGATCGGCAGCGAGCTGGTCATGGACATGGCGCTGTGGGCCATCATGGCCGTAGCCATCCGCGCGCTGGCGGTTGAACCGGCGGTGCCGGACCGCGCCGTCCTCTTCCTCTGGGCGGCGTGGGCGGTCCACGGCCTGTCGGTTGTCGCCGACGGCGCCGAGGATGGCGCCATGGCGTCGTTGCTGTCGCCGGCGACGGCGGTGTGGATCGATGAATTCCTCGAGTACTGCTACGTGCCGCTTTATGCCCTCGCCACCCTGACGTTGCCGATGCCGGCGGCGACGACGGACGGCGACGGCGCGACGCACGCCAGGCCGTACGTGTCGTTCGTCGGCGCGGCCCTGCGCGGTGCCCTGGTGATCTGGGGCGATCTCACTTTCGGCATGTTCAGGCTGCGCTATCCCCGCGCCACGTTCGCTGACTTCTATGCCCATAACGTCGCGCGCAAGCTGGATCGCGGCGCCAGCCACCCGACCCTGGGCAAGCGCAAGCGCGTGCGTCGCACTGGCAAGACGATCGACCTGACGACCGCCAAGCACGCCACGCGCGGCGGCTTCGTGCTGGACAAGCTGCTGGCCCGGGGCCTGCGTCGCGACCACATCGTCGTCGACTACGGCTGCGGCAGCCTGCGGGTCGGCCAGCACTTCATCGAATTCCTCGATCCGGGCAACTACTGGGGCCTCGACGTCACCGACCGGTTCTTCCGCGACGGTCTGGAACTGCTGCCGGCCGAGGTGATCGAGGCGCGCCGGCCGAACCTGGCCGTGATCGAGCCGCCTGTGCTGCGCCGGGTGGCGGCGCTGGCGCCGGACTTCATCGTCTGCGTCGCCGTCGTGATGCACGTGCCGCCCGAGGAGCTGGACGGCTTCATCGCCGGGCTGTTGCGCCTGCGGGGCACACATGGCGTGATCTCGCTGTGGTTCGACGAGGCGCCGCAGCAGGTGCGCACCCAGGCCAAGGCATGGGCCTATCCGCGCGAGACGCTGATCGCCGCGGTGCGCCGTGGCGATCCGTCGCTCGCTTGTCGCGTCGAGACATTCGACAGCGTGGCGCACCGCCATGGCGGCCTGCCGGTCACCCGGTCGATCCTCTGGATCGGGTAGTATTTCGCTGCAACGCATCACGCAATTGGGCCGGATATCGGCGTGATGATGGGATTTTGGGCAATTTTGTAACCAATCTGCCTACCGGAATTCATATAAATTGACTTTGTGCGCCGCACCATTATGTTGCGATAGCTAACTTCCCCGAGGGGAAGAACCGTCCTGGCGAGGGGTGCCGGGACACCAAATCGCAAGTGCAGGGGCCGCAGATGACCGCAGCGTTGGCCGTTGTTCCGTCGCACCCGACCGCCGGACAGCCGAAGAAGGATCTGTACGAGGTCGGCGAGATCCCGCCGCTGGGTCACGTGCCGAAGACCATGTACGCCTGGGCCATCCGGCGCGAGCGGCACGGGCCGCCGGAGCAGGCCATGCAGCTCGAGGTCGTGCCGACGCACATCATTGGCGACGACGAGGTGCTCGTCCTCGTCATGGCGGCCGGCGTCAACTACAACGGCGTCTGGGCCGGGCTGGGCATTCCGATCTCGCCCTTCGACGTGCACAAGGCGCCGTTCCATGTCGCGGGCTCGGACGCGTCGGGCATCGTGTGGGCGGTCGGCGCCAAGGTGAAGCGCTGGAAGGTGGGCGACGAGGTCGTCGTGCACTGCA
>JAHCJT010000306.1 GCA_026126245.1 Alphaproteobacteria bacterium | reverse complement strand
TCCGTCCCCGCGACTTCTGGCCGTTCGCGAGCGGCGCGGGTTATAGCGTCCGCCCCGCATGGCCGCAAGGCTGCACGGCGCCGGCTGTCGCCTCAGCTCGCAGCGATCGGAGTGCCGACCGTGGCGAACCTGCCGTTGTCGTCTGGCAGCACGGCAAAGGCGGCGGTCGATTGCGCGATCGGCGATGTGTCGCCGTCGGCGAAGAACGTCACCTCGCCAAACACCGTGCTGCGCCCCAGCTTCAGGGTGCGCGCCCGGCCGATCACGTCGCAGTCGACGGCGGCGCGCATGAAATTGGTGGTCAGCGAAATCGTCGCCAGCGCCGGCAGTCGACCGAGTGCCTCGGCGAACGTGAAGACCAGCATTGTGTCGGCCATCGCCATCAGGGCCTGGCCCACCACGATCCCACCGGTGCGCTGGACGTGTGCCGATCGCGGCAGCCGGGCGCGCACGCCGTCGCCGGAGATCTGCTCGATCCGCACGCCGAGCTCCACCACCCAGGGCGGGAAATGCCCGCCGGGCAGCAGCATCTCCTGCGCCCTTTCGACCGTCATGAAAGCCATCGCGCGCCTCTGCCGTTCCGTTAGGATGCCGCGCACCGTACACGATCCAGGTTCGACGTCATGACCGCCATCGCCGCCAATTTCGCTACCGACTACCAGGATGCCCGGCAGAAGTTCTGCGCCGCGGCCGCGACCTGCGGCGGGCAGTTCCGTTCCTACCGCAATCCGACGCTGGGTCCCGACGGCGGCCGCCTGTTCATGGATACCGTTCGCTTCGGCGAGGATGACGCGCCCAACATGCTGGTGATGATGGCGGCAACGCACGGCGTCGAAGGCTTCTGCGGCTCCGGCGCCATGGTGAACTGGCTACGTGCCGGCGGACCGGCGAAGCTGCCCAAGGGCACCGGCGCGCTGCTGATCCACGGCGTCAATCCGCACGGCTTCGCCTGGATTCGGCGCGTCAACGAGGACAACGTCGATCTCAATCGCAACTTCGTCGACCACGCCAAGCCCTATCCGAAGAACGACGGCTACATCGAGCTGGCCGACGCGCTCACGCCGCGTCGCTGGGACGAGGCGTCGCTCGCGGCGGCGCAGAAGATGCTGGACTCGTACGCCCAGAAGCACGGCGCCTTCGGCCAACAGGGCGCGATCACCGGCGGGCAATACACCCACAGCAATGGCATCTTCTTCGGCGGTCACAAGCCGACGTGGTCTAACCGCACGATCCGCGCCGTCATCCGCACCGAGCTGGGCCACGCCCGGCGCGTCGGCTGCATCGACTTCCACACCGGCCTGGGACCATTCGGCCACGGCGAGCTGATCGGCATCGGCGATCCCGGCCTGCCGGCGTTCGCGCGCCAGAAGGCGTGGTATGGCGACGAGCTGACGTCGCCGGAGGCCGGCACCTCGAAATCGGCGGTGGTGGTTGGCGTGGTGCTGGACGCCTTCCCGCAGGAAGCGCCCGACGCCGAGTTCACCGGCATCGCCATTGAGTACGGCACCTATCCGGTGGCCGAAGTGCTCGACGCGGTGCGGCGCGACAACTGGCTGCATCAGCGCGGCGATCTGAACTCGGCGCAAGGCAAGGAGATGAAAGCCTACATGCAGGAGCGCTTCTACCCGGCCGGGGCCAAGTGGGCCGAGCTGGTGTGGGCGCGCGCCGAGCAGGTCATCGGCATGGCGGTGCGCGGCCTCAACCGCTGAGCGCCGCCTTTCTGCATCAGACGCGAATTCTTATTTCTGTAAAGGCCGGCCGGCCCACGGCGTCCGCCGCGGCGTCAGCGTGGTCAGTTTGCCTGCCTGCGCGCGATCGTCGTCTGTTTGGACCAAATATTTGTCGCAGAACGGCTGCAGGCACCTTGTGCAAATAAGCGTGCCACCGCAATGAATCATGCGCAGTTGCGACAATCGCCCGCTTGCCAAGATGAGGCTTCGCCGTTACGTCGGCGCCCCCTTCGGACGACCGTCGTCCCAACCAGACCTGCTGCAAGGACATGCTCGAACTCGTCGAACTGACCAAGGTCTATCCCGGTGCCACCGCGCCGGTGGTCGCGCTCGACCGGGTCAGCCTGACGGTCGGCCGCGGCGAGATCTTCGGTGTCATCGGCCGCAGCGGCGCCGGCAAGAGCACCCTGATCCGCTGCATCAACCTGCTGGAGCGGCCGACTTCGGGCACGGTGCGCGTCGATGGGCAGGATCTGGCGTCGCTCGACACGCGAGCGCTGAACGCTGCCCGGCGCGACATCGGCATGGTGTTCCAGCACTTCAACCTGCTGTCATCGCGCACCGCCTTTGACAACGTCGCCCTGCCGCTGGAGATCGCCGGCCGCAAGCCGGCCGAGATCGCGCCGCGCGTCGCCGAACTGCTCGAGCTCGTCGGCCTGGCGGACGAAGCCCGTCGCTACCCGGCCCAGCTCAGCGGCGGACAGAAGCAGCGCGTCGGCATCGCGCGCGCGCTGGCCAACCGGCCCAAGGTACTGTTGTGCGACGAGGCGACGTCGGCGCTTGATCCCGAGACCACGATCCAGATCCTCGACCTGGTGGCCGACATCAACCGCCGGCTCGGCGTCACCGTCGTGCTGATCACCCATGAGATGAATGTCGTGCGCCGCATCGCCGGCAAGGTGGCGGTGCTGGAACGCGGCCGCATGCTCGAAAGCGGCGCAGTCTACGACGTCTTCACGCGGCCGCAGTCGGAAACGACCCGCAGCTTCGTGGCGGAGACGGTCGGCTACAGCCTGCCTGCGGCGCTGCGCGCGACGGCCTCGCGCCATCCCGGCGTCGGCGCGGCCACCCTGCTGCGCGTCGACCTCACCGACGCCGCGGCACGCGAGCCGCTGGTGTCGGAACTGTCGCGGCGCTTTGCTCTGGATCTCAACATCGTCGCCGGGCGGATCGACGAGATCCAGGGCCGGCCGTTCGGCAGCCTGGCGATGATCGCCGCCGGCAAGCCGGATTGCATCGAGACCGCGATCGGCCACCTGCGCCAGCGCAACGTCCACGTCGAGGTTCTGGGCCATGTCCCGGCAGATGATCGACCTGCTGCTTGAAGCCCTGGCGGAGACGCTGGCCATGGTCGGCGCCGCCGGCGCCGTCGCCATCGCCGCCGGCCTGCCGCTGGGCGTGCTGCTGCTGATCAGCGGCAAGGGCCACATCCTGGAGAACCGGCCGGTCAACGTCGTGGCCGGCGCGCTGGTCAACGCCGTGCGCTCGACGCCCTTCATCATCCTGCTGGTCGCCATCGTGCCGCTGACGCGCCTGATTGCCGGCACGTCGATCGGCACGCAGGCCGCCATCGTGCCGCTGTCGATCGCCGCCACGCCGTTCGTCGCCCGCCTGTTCGAGGCGGCGATGCGCGAGGTCGATCCCGGGCTGATCCACGCCGCGCAGGCGATGGGCGCCACGCGCCTGCAGATCGTGCTCAAGGTGCTGATACCCGAGGCGCGGCCCGGCCTGATGGCCGCCGCCACGGTAATGCTGATCGGTCTGATCGGCTATTCGGCCATGGCCGGCGCCATCGGCGGCGGCGGCCTGGGCGATCTTGGTGTCCGCTACGGCTACCAGCGCTTCCTGCCGGAAGTGATGGCCGCCGTCGTGGTCGTGCTCATCGTGCTGGTCCAGGCAGTGCAGTCCCTCGGTGACACGCTGGTGCGGCGCTACAGCCGCCGCTGAATACTTCTCTTCTATCGATAAGGAATATGCGCATGTCTTTATCCCTCTCCCGCCGTCACGTGCTGGGCCTCACTCTGGGCCTTGCTGCCGCCACGTCGCTGCCCGCGGCGCTGCGCGCGCAAACCACCCTGAAGCCGATCAAGGTCGGCCTCGTTGCCGGACCGCAGACGCCGATCCTCGAGATCGTCAAGGCGAACGCCGCGCGCGAGGGACTGAGCATCCAGATCGTCGAGTTCAGCGATTTCATCCAACCCAACGAGGCGTTGGCAGCCGGCGACATCGATGCCAACAGCTTCCAGCACGCGCCCTATCTCGAGCAGCAGATAAAGGATCGCGGCTACAAGTTCAGCGTCGCCGGCCAGACGCTTCTGGCGCCGTTCGGCATCTACTCCAAGAAGCACAAGTCGATGGCCGACCTGCCGGCCGGCGGCAGGATCGCCATACCCAACGATCCCAGCAACGGCGGCCGTGCGCTGCTGCTGCTGCAACACCTGGGCGTCATCAAGCTGAAGCCGGGCACGGGCGCGCAGCCCAGCGTGCTGACCGACATCGCCGACAATCCGCGCAAGATCCGCTTCGTCGAATTGCCCGCCGCGCAGCTGCCGCGCGCGCTGGAGGATGTCGACGCGGCGATCATCAACACGATCTTCGCCATTCCGGCCGGCCTGCAGCCCGGACGCGACAGCATCGCGCTGGAAGACAGGACGTCGCCCTACGTCAACATCATCGCGGTGCGCACCGCCGAAAAGGACCGGCCGGAGTTCGCCAAGCTGATGGCCGCCTACCGCTCGCCGGAGGTCAAGAAATACATCGAGGAGAAATTCAAGGGCGCCGTCATCCCCGCTTGGTGAGTCGGGCCGTTGCGGCGCGTCAGCCCCTTGGCCGGCGCGCCGCCAGCGCCTCGCGATGGGCGATGAAGCTGGTGCTGGCGACGATCACCAGCGCGCCGAGGAAGGTCGGCAGATCGGCGCTGCGGCCGAACAGGAAATAGTCGAACATCGCCGCCCAGACGATGCCGAGAAACACCGTCGGCTGCACGGCCGAGATGTCGGCCAGGCGGTAGGCGTTGGTCATCAGCAGATAGCCGAGCTGACCGAAGGCGCCGGCCAGCACCAGCCAGCCCAGCTGCGCCAGCGTCGGGACGCGCCAGTAGACGACGGCGAACGGCAAGAAGCAGACGCACGCCAGCACGCTCTGCCAGAAGACGATCACTTCCGGCCGGTCGCGCGCCGTCAGCTTCTTGGCCACCAGATTCGACGCCGCGATCAGCGGCACCGAGCCCAGCATCAACAGCGTGCCCCAGTTGAGCGCCGCGAAACCCGGCCGCACGATGATCAGCACGCCGACGAAGCCGA
>JAHCJT010000305.1 GCA_026126245.1 Alphaproteobacteria bacterium | reverse complement strand
AGCGTCAGTGCGCGAACATCACCGGGATGGGCGACGACAGGATCAGGTGTCGCGTCAGGCCGCCGAAGATCATCTGCCGCAGGCGGCTCTGGGTGTAGGCGCCCTTGACGATCAGGTCGGCGCCGAACTTCAGCGACTCATCGACCATCGCCTGGCCGGTCGACTTGCCGCCCGACTCGCAGTGACGCGCCGATACCGGCAGGCCGTGACGGCGCAGCGCCGTGGCCAGCTCGGCGCCGCTGGGGCCCTGCACCATGGCACCCTCGATGCTGATCACCTCGACCGCCGCGGCGCCCTTGATCAGCGGCATGGCCATCGACAGGGCGCGCGCCGTCTCGGTCGAGCCGTTCCAGGCGATCACCACCTTCTGGCCGACCGCGGCTTGGCGGCCGGGCGGCACCAGCAGCACCGGCCGGCCGGAGTCGAACAGCGCGCCCTCGAACAGGCTCTCGGGCATCTTGGGCAGCGGCCCGGGCTGCGGCAGCACCATCATGTCGGCCACCCGGCCCAGCGAGCCGATGGCCATCGGCACGGCGTTCTGCAACTCGGTCCAGGCGGCGCTCGGTCCGGCACCGCTGCCGTCGCCGGCGGCGATGCCGGCGCCATCCATCGCCTTCTGGAAGGCGGCCTGCAGTCCGGCCATGCGCTTGCGCTCTTCCTCGTCGTCGGCCAGCGGCGTGTCGAACGGCGCCCCCATGCCGACGTCGGTCCAGGCGACGCTGACGGCACGGTAGGAGGGCGGCCCCAGGCCGACGACATGCGAGCCGAAGCGCCGCGCCAGCGCCGCCGTCGCCTCGAACGCAGACAGATCCTCGGCGTCCCAGGCCAGAACCAGGATGGTCTTCATCTTGCTCTCCCTGCGCTGACTTTTCTGGCGGTTCTCATTGCCGCACACCTCTTAAAGCATAACCCCAAGAACGCGTTGGTGCACGACTCCATCGACTCTCTCCCCTTGCCTACGCCAGGCGCGGGCAGGTGGCCGAAGGCCGGATGGGTCGCCGACGTGGTCCTGGCCGTTGCGGCCCTGACCCGCGCCAACCAACGCCCCGAGTCCCGGCGAGCAACACCACGTTGGCCCCTCCTCGCCCCTTCGGGGCACCTCGCCACTGCGTGGGGCGGACCATGAAAGCAGAGCCGTTGATTTGAGCCTCGCCCAACGCAGTTGGCGGAGGTGGCCGAAAGCCGGAGGGGGAGCCGACATGATGGTGCCAACGAGGAGATCACGCGGGCTCCCCTCCGCCCCGTCGGGGCACCTCACCGGCTTCGGGCGGGGCGGACGGGGCGCTTGACTCCGGGCGCCGCTGCCGCGATGGTGCGGCCATGACGTGGCGACTGCGACTGCTTCGACTTATCGGCGCCGGCCTCTGAAGGTCGGCGGCGCGCTTCGGCGTGCCTCCCATCGCAGCTTCCGTCTCCCGCAAAGCCGTTTCCGCCATGTCCGTTCATTCCGATTTTCGCTGCTGCGTTCGCGCGTTTCCGACGGTCGCGAGGCCGTCGCTGCGACTTAGCGGCGGCTTGCGGGCCTGAGCCGCCGGCTCGCCCGCAGGCCCTCGCGCGCTGCCCGCCGTGGCGGTGCGCCGCTCAAAGATCCTGATGTGCCGAGACGCCGCCTTGCCCCGCGCCCGTCCATCGGCCACAAGCGCGGGGCCGCAGGAGATGTCGAGATGTCGCAGAAACCCATGATGCCGGGGGCGCGCGAGAAGTACGTGCCGTTCCGCCCGGTCCCGATCACCGACCGACAGTGGCCGAACAAGGTCATCACCAAGCCGCCGATCTGGTGCTCGGTCGACCTGCGCGACGGCAACCAGGCCCTGATCGAGCCGATGGACGCCGACCGCAAGACCCGCATGTTCAAGCTGCTGGTCGCGATGGGCTTCAAGGAAATCGAGGTCGGCTTCCCGGCCGCCTCGCAGACCGACTTCGACTTCGTGCGCCAGCTGATCGACCAGCGCATGGTGCCTGATGACGTCACCATCCAGGTGCTGACCCAGAGCCGGCCGGAGCTGATCGAGCGCACCTTTGAGTCGATCAAGGGCTCGCACCGCGCCATCGTGCATCTCTACAACAGCACCTCCACGACGCAGCGCCGCGTCGTCTTCGGCCTCGACATGCCGGGCATCGTCGACATCGCGGTGTCGGGCGCCAGGCTGGTGAAGAAGCTGGGCGACGAGTACGCCGCCGCCGGGACCGACGTCATCTACGAGTATTCGCCCGAGAGCTTCACCGGCACCGAGCTGGAGTTCGCGCGCGACATCTGCGCCGCCGTCGCCGACGTCTTCCAGCCGACGCCGGCCAAGAAGATGATCATCAACCTGCCGGCGACCGTCGAGATGGCCTCGGCCAACATCTACGCCGACCAGATCGAATGGTGCCATCGCAACTTCAAGTACCGCGATTCCTTCGTCCTCAGCCTGCATCCGCACAACGACCGCGGTACCGGCGTGGCCGCCGCCGAGCTCGGCTACATGGCCGGCGCCGACCGCATCGAGGGCACGCTGTTCGGCAACGGCGAGCGCACCGGCAACGTCGACATCGTCACGCTGGCGCTCAACATGTACACCCAGGGCGTCGATCCCGAGATCGATCTGTCGAACATCAACGAGGTGCGCCAGACCGTCGAGTACTGCAACCAGCTGCCGGTGCATCCGCGCCATCCCTATGGCGGCGACCTGGTGTTCACCGCCTTCTCCGGCTCGCACCAGGACGCCATCAACAAGGGCTTCAAGGCGCTGGAGACGTCCAACAGCAAGGTGTGGGACGTGCCCTACCTGCCGATCGATCCCAAGGATCTCGGGCGCAGCTACGAGGCGATCATCCGCATCAACAGCCAGTCCGGCAAGGGCGGTATCGCCTACATCCTGAAGAGCGACTACGGCATCGACATGCCGCGGCTGCTGCAGGTCGAGTTCAGCAAGATCATCCAGCAGATCGCCGACGACACCGGCAAGGAGATCGAGCCGACCCTGATCTGGGACACGTTCCGCCGCGAATATCTCGATCGCGCCTCGCCGGTCGAGTTCTTCGAGCACACCACGGTGCCCAGCCCGGGCCATCCCGAGCGGCGCCTGCTGGACGCCAGCATCAAGTTCAACGGCTTCGGCAAGACGATCACGGGCACCGGCAACGGGCCGATCGCCGCCTATGTCGACGCGCTGGACAAGAACTGCGGCATCCGGCTGAAGGTGCGCGACTACCACCAGCACGCCGCCGGCGCCGGCTCCGACGCGACGGCGGTGAGTTACATCGAAGCGGAGACCGCCGACGGCCGGGTGCTGTGGGGCGTCGGCATGGATCCCAACATCGTCGCCGCCTCGCTCAAGGCGGTGACCTCGGCCGCCAATCGCGTCGCCTCGCCGATCCGCGCATCGGCCTGACCCGCCACGCGTTGCCCGGCGCAACGCGACCGGCCTTGATCGATATGGTCCCTGCCCCCTCCCCCGTGCGGGTGCAGGGACCGTTGTGGCGCATGCCGTTTTGCCGAAATCGCGGCTGGATTTCCGCCGCGTGCGCGGGGATGCCTGTGGCTGCCCGGCCGTAGACACGATATCATGTCAGTGAGGGATCACGTAGATCCCTTGCGAACGGAGGAGGAGCCAGATGACCCATCGTCCCGCGGGACTTGCCCGGCTGTGCGGTGTCGCCGCTGTCGCGGCCGTGGCCGGTGCATTGTCGGTGTATCTGCCGATGAGCCAGGCCGAGGCCGAGAACCAGCCGCATATGCGCAACGCCCTGCAGTCGCTGCAGACCGCACGCGCCCAGCTCCAGCAGGCGACGGCCGACAAGGGCGGCCACCGCGCGGCGGCCCTCACGCACGTCAACGCCGCGATCGACCAGGTCCAGAAGGGCATCGCCTTCGACAACCGGCGCTAGTCGGTTGTTCGGCGGCACCGGCGACCGGGCCCGACCGGCGCGCCGGCACGAGGATCAATCCCGCAAACGCCAACCAAGATCGGGGGTGCACGATGACCTTGAGGTATCCAGCCGTCGCCGGCCTGGCCCTGTCGCTGCTGGCGACACCGGCGCTCGCCGGCCCCAGCATGAACACGCGATGGGCGGTCACCAGCCTGCCGCAGGCGCAATGCGTCGAGCACGCCCGGGAGAGCCTGGCCAACGCCGGCTTCACGAACATCAAGAATTCGGCCCAGTCGGCGTTCGGCGAGCACGGCCAGTATTCGATGGTGGTGCGTTGCCTGGCCGACAAGCAGTTGGTGTTCTTCGTGGTCGCCGGCCCGGCGGCCGAAGAATGCCGGCGGCTGACCAGCGCGGTGGCCGATCCCTTCTAGGCCGCGTTCCGCACGGTTGCCGACGGACGGGTTTGGCGGACGCCGCCACAGGGGCGACATCCGGCGCCAGCGTGCTATAGACAAGGCCGGCACACCCCCGGCCCAAACATGTCCGACCCGTTCGACCTGACCGACGAACCCGAGCCGCTGGCGGCGCGCCGCGCCCGCGGCGCGACGTCGTCCGATGCCGCGCAAGACGCGCGACAGGGGTCGCGCGCGCCCAGCCCCATGCCGACGGCGCATCTGGCGGGGCTCAACCCGACGCAGCGCGAGGCGGTCGAGCACACCGAGGGGCCGCTGCTGGTGCTGGCCGGCGCCGGCACCGGCAAGACCCGCGTGCTGACCACGCGCATCGCCCACATCCTGATCAACCGCCGCGCCTTTCCCGGCCAGATCCTGGCCGTGACTTTCACCAACAAGGCGGCGCGCGAGATGCTCGAGCGCGTCGGCGCCGCCATCGGCCAGGCGGCCGACGGGCTGTGGCTGGGCACGTTCCACTCGATCGGCGTGCGCATCCTGCGCCGCCACGCCGAACTGGTCGGGCTCAAGAGCAATTTCACGATTCTCGACACCGACGACCAGATCCGGCTGATCAAGCAGCTGCTGGAAGCCGAGAACATCGACGACAAGAAGTTCCCGGCCCGCATCCTGAGCGGCATCATCCAGCGCTGGAAGGACCGCGCCCTGACGCCCGACAAGGTGAGCGGCGCCGACGAGGCGGCCGAGTTCGCCGACGGCCGCGCCGTCGACATCTACCGCCAGTACCAGGCACGACTGGCCGCCGTGAACG
>JAHCJT010000304.1 GCA_026126245.1 Alphaproteobacteria bacterium | reverse complement strand
TCCCTGTGTCGCCGTGGTGAGTCCTGTCGATCGCGCCGCATCTTCAGGCCGATCGCCGAGTTGACGCCATGTCTGATACCGTCCGCCCCGCCAGTGCCGCGCGCGAACCGTCCGCCGAGGGCAAGCTCGTCACGAATATCATGAACTTCGCGCGCACCCTGCGCGCCGCCGGTTTGCCGATCGGACCCGGCCGCGTCATCGAGGCGGTGCGCGCGGTCGAGGCGGCCGGGCTGCAGCGGCGCGAGGATCTTTACTGGACTCTGTTCAGCGTGTTCGTGAACCGCCGCGACCAGCGCGAGATCTTCGACCAGGCGTTCCACATCTTCTGGCGCAATCCCAAGCTGCTGGAGAAGATGATGGGCATGTTGCTGCCGCAGATCGATGCCGGCGAGCAGCCCGAGAGCCAGAAACAGATGAGCCGGCGGTTGCAGGAGGCGCTGCAGCCCGGTCAGGGCGAGTCGCCCGAAGATGCCGATACGCCGCCCGAGGTCGAACTCGAGGCGACGTTGACCTTCTCCGACCGCGAGCTGTTGCAGACCAAGGATTTCGAGCAGATGTCGGCGGCCGAGATCGCGCAGGCGATGCGTGCCATCCGCCGCCTGACCCTGCCGATCCGCGAGGCGCGCACGCGGCGCACCGCCCCGTCGCCACACGGTCCCAGGATCGACATGCGCGCCACCTTCCGTCGCTCGCTGAAGCCGCATGGCGTCATCGATCTGGCGCGTCGCGTGCAGCGGCGCCGGCCGCCGCCGCTGGTCATCCTGTGCGACATCTCCGGCTCGATGAGCAAGTACAGCCGGATGTTCCTGCATTTCATGCACGCCATCACCAACGACCGCGATCGCGTGCACTGCTTCACCTTCGGCACGCGGCTGACCAACGTCACGCGCGCCCTGCGCAACAAGGATGTCGACGTCGCGCTGGCCAAGGCGTCGGCCCAGGTCGAGGACTGGTCGGGCGGCACGCGTATCGGCGCCACGCTCGAGGAATTCAACCGACTATGGTCGCGCCGCGTGCTGGGGCAGGGGGCCGTCGTGCTGCTGATCACCGACGGGCTGGACCGCGATGGCGCGGTCGGGCTGGAGCCGCAGATGGAGCGGCTGCACAAGTCCTGCCGGCGGCTGATCTGGCTCAATCCGCTGCTGCGCTACGAGGGCTACGAGCCGCGCTCGCTGGGCAACCGGGCCATGATCGCGCATGTCGACGACTTCCGGCCGGTGCACAATCTCGACAGCCTGTCGCAGCTGGTCGACGCCCTGAGCCAGCCGTCGCCCCGCCGCATGGACGGGCTGGTCGACTGGCAGGCGCGCGCCCGCGCCGCCTGACGGCGCGGCCGCAGGCTTGTCGCGGCACAATTGCCGGCGTGATATACTGTCGTATATAACGTATGGAACGTTCTGGAGGGCATCATGACCGCCACATCGGAAGACATCCTCGGGACCGCCGCGGCCTGGAAAGGCCAGGGGCGCGGCGTGGCGCTGGCGACAGTGACGCTGACCTGGGGGTCATCGCCGCGTCCGGTCGGCAGCCAGCTCGTGGTCGACCAGGACGGCCACATGATGGGCTCGGTATCCGGCGGCTGCATCGAAGGCGCGGTGGTCAGGGAGGCGGTGGCGGCCATCAAGGACGGCAAGCCGCGCCTGCTGGATTTCGGCGTCACCGATGAGCAGGCGTGGGATGTCGGGCTGGCCTGCGGCGGCAAGGTGCAGGTGTTCGTGGAAAGGGTGGGCTGACGATCGCGGCGCGCGGCCGCCGCCTGTCATCCCGAGGTCCAGGCCGCCACCCCGCGCAACGCGCGGGACGACGGCGAACGCGACGAGAAACGGAGCCCAAGGCCATGAAGCTCGAAACTCTCAAGGCGGTTCAGGCGGCGCGCGAGTCGCGTCGGGCGGTGGTGCTGGTCAAGCGCATCGCCGACGGTGCGGAGGCGCTGGTCTACGGCGAATCCGTCGACGGCGAGTTGGCGTCCGCACCCGACGTCCTGGCGGCGGCGCGCGCGGCGCTGGCCAGTGGCCGCAGCGATACGGTGGAGACCAGCGCCGGCAAGGTGTTCTTGCACGCGTTCGTGCCGGCGCGGCGGCTGATCGTGGTCGGGGCCGTACATATCGCGCAGGCGCTGGTGCCGATGGCGGCAATGACCGGTTTCGACGTCGTGGTCATCGATCCGCGCCGTGCCTTCGCCGCCGATCACCGGTTTCCCAACGTGACGGTCGTGCAGGAGTGGCCCGACGAGGCCATGGAGCGGCTGAAGCCCGATGCCACGACGGCTGTCGTGACCCTGACGCATGATCCCAAGCTTGACGATCCGGCGCTGGAAGTGGCGCTGAAATCGGATGCCTACTACGTCGGCTCGCTGGGCAGTCGGCGCACCCACGAGAAGCGCAAGGCACGCCTGACCGAGGTCGGCATATCGGAAGCGCAGTTCGCCCGCATCCACGGTCCCGTCGGACTCAACATCGGCGCCAAGTCGCCGGCCGAGATCGCGATTTCGATCCTCGCCGAGATCATCCAGACCCATGCCGCCAGCGGCCAACCGGCCGAACGCCCAGCCAAAGCGGCATGAGAGGCGGCGAATGAAATTCGGCGACGTTCCAATCGACGCGGCCGAAGGCGCGATCCTCGCCCATGCGCACCGCAATGGCGGATTGAATTTCGCCAAGGGACGGCGGCTGTCGGCGGACGACGTGGCTCGCTTGCGGGCGGCCGGGGTCACCACGGTGATTGGCGCGACACTCGACGCCGACGACGTGCATGAGGACGAGGCAGCGCGACTGATCGCACACGCGGCCGGCGGCGACGGCTTGACGCCGACGGCGCCGTTCACGGGGCGCGCCAACCTGTTCGCCGGCGTCACCGGCATCGTCACCGTCGATGCGGCGCGCATCGATGCGCTCAATGCCATCGATGAGTCGATCACCATCGCCACGCTGCCGGCTTTCGCCGCTGTGCTGCCCAAGCAGATGGTGGCGACGATCAAGATCATTCCCTTCGCCGTGCCCAGCGCCATCCTGCAGCATGCGTTGGACGTGATTGGCCGAGAACCGCTGGTGTCAGTCGCCGCGTTCCGGTCGCTCAGGGCCGGCCTGATCCAGACCAGTCTGCCGGGTACGCGTGCCAAGGTGCTCGACAAGACCACCGAGACGACGCGGGCGCGCATGGCCGGCGTCGGCGGCACGCTGGCGGGCGAGCGGCGCGTCGCGCATGACGAGGCGGCGATCGCGGCGGCGCTGGCCGACTTGCGGGCCGAGGGCTGCGATCTGTTCCTGATCGCCGGCGCGTCGGCGATCGTCGACCGGCGCGACACGATCCCGGCCGGCCTCGAGCGGGCCGGCGGCAAGGTCACGCATTTCGGCATGCCGGTCGATCCCGGCAATCTGCTGCTGCTGGGCGACTTCGGCGGCGCGCCGGCGATCGGCCTGCCGGGCTGCGCCAAGTCGCCCAAGTTCAACGGCTTCGACCAGGTGCTGCAGCGGCTGGCAGCGGGGCTGTCGGTCGGCCGGTCGGAGATCGTCGGGATGGGCGTCGGCGGCCTGCTGGCCGAAACGACCAGCCGCGGCGTGCCGCGGGCCGGTGGCAGCGTGGCGGCCGACGAGACGCTCCAGACTCCGCCGCAGGCGCCACGCATCGCGGTGCTGGTGCTGGCGGCGGGACGGTCGAGCCGCATGCGCGGGCCCAACAAGCTTCTTGCCGAGATCGACGGCGTGCCGATGGTGGCCCGGGTCGTGCGCGCGGCGCGGGCCTCGCAGGCCGTGTCGGTGACGGTGGTACTGGGTCACATGGCCGACGAGGTGCGGGCTGCCGTGGCGTCGCTCGGTGCGGCGGCCGATGCGGTGCGGTTCGTCGAGAACCCGGCCTATGCCGAAGGGCTGAGCACGTCGTTGCGTGCCGGTCTGGGCGCGCTGCCGGCCGATATCGGCGGCGTGCTGGTATGTCTGGGCGATATGCCGGCGGTGTCGCCGGCACAGCTCGACAGGTTGATCGCGGCGTTCAACCCGGTCGAGGGGCGATCGATCTGCGTGCCCACGGTCGGCGGCAAGCGCGGCAACCCCGTGCTGTGGGACCGGCGGTTCTTCGCCGAGATGCTTGAAGTCTCCGGCGACGCCGGCGCCAAGCACCTGATCGGCGAGCATGCCGAACTGGTGTGTGAGGTGGCGATGGACGACGAGGCCGTACTGATCGATCTCGACACGCCGGAGGCGCTGGCCGCCTTTCGCGCCGGGTCGGGCACCAAGACGGAGGCGGCATGAGCTTCGACGTTGCTGCCATTCGCCGCCAGTTCCCGATCCTCGGCCGGCAGGTCAATGGCAAGCCGCTGCACTATCTCGACAACGGCGCCTCGGCGCAGACGCCGGTGGCGGTGCTCGATGCGGTGCGCACGTACGAGACGACGGCGCGCGCCAACGTGCTGCGCGGCGTGCATGCGCTGGCCGAAGCGGCGACGGAAGCCTACGAGAATGCCCGCGCCGAGGTGGCCCGCTTCCTGGGCGTGGCGGCCGCCGACGAGGTGATCTTCACCGGTGGCTGCACGGCGGCCATCAACCTCGTGGCGCACAGCTACGGCAGCCTGCTGAAGCCGGGCGACGAGATCGTGCTGTCGCAGCTCGAGCACCATTCCAACATCGTGCCGTGGTACCAGCTGGCACGGCGCGCCGGCGTCAAGCTGCGGCCGCTGCCGGTGACCGACGAGGGACGCATCGACGTGGCGGCGCTGCCGCAGGTCGTCAACCAGCGCACCCGGCTGATTTCGGTGGCGCATGTGTCGAACGTCACCGGCGCGGTGGTCGACGTCGCCGCCGTTGTGGCGGCCGCCCGCGCCGTCGGTGCCAAGGTGATGCTCGATGGCGCCCAGCGCGCGCCGCACGGGCCGCTGGACCTGCCGGAGCTGGACGCCGATTTCTACGTGTTTGCCGGCCACAAGGCCTACGGCCCCAATGGCATCGGGGCGCTCTGGGCCCGCCAGGAGCTGCTGGAGGCGATGCCGCCGTTCATGGGCGGCGGCTCGATGATCGGCAGCGTGTCGTTCGATGAGATCACCTGGGCGCCGCCGCCGCGGCGTTTCGAGGCGGGTACGCCGCCGATCG
>JAHCJT010000303.1 GCA_026126245.1 Alphaproteobacteria bacterium | reverse complement strand
CATCTACGCCGCCATGGCGTTCTCGGTGACGGTCGAGTTTCTCAACATGCTGTCGCGCCGCGCCCATCAACGGCGCGCGGCGGCGGCATTGGCCCGCACCCATGGCGGCAAGCCGTAGCGGCTCACCTGCCCCACGGCTTCCGGGCAGGCGCGGTCACGTCAGGTTGAGGCCGCCGTCGGCGATGACGATCTCGCCGGTGACATAGTCGTTGCCAACCAGCGCCGCGACCAGATCGGCGATATCGTCGGGCTGCGCCGGGCGCTTCATCGGCGAGCGGGTGTTCCACAGCTCGTAGGCAGCCGCCCAGCCGGCGCTCATCGGCGTGTCGACCAGGCCCGGCGCGACGCCGTTGACGCGGATCGCCGGCCCCAGGGTGAGCGCCAGCAGCCTGGTGACGTGGTGCAGCGCCGCCTTGCTGGCGGCATACGGGATCGAGCCGCCCTTGGGCCGCACCGCCGCATGCGTGCCGATGTTGATGATGCAGGCTGGCCGGCCGCCTTCGGCCGACCGCCGCAGGGCGTCCTCGGCGGCGGCGACCAGCAGCCACGGCGCGATGACGTTGACGTCCATCATGCGGCGCCAGATCGCCGGCGTCGCCGCCTTCAGATCGGCGTGCGGGATGCGGACGGACTCGCCAGCGTTGTTGACCAGCACGTCGAGCCGGCCGTGCCGCGCCAGCAACGCCGCGATCAGGCCGGCGGCCTGCGCGTCGTCGGCCAGATCGGCGGCGAGATAGTCGGCGGCGCCGATTTCGGCCAGCACGTCGGCCACCGCCGCGCGGTCGCGCCGTCCGTGGGCCACGACGACGTAGCCGTCTCGCGCCAGCCGCCGCGCGATCGCCGCGCCGATGCCCGAGGTCGAGCCGGTGACCAGCGCGATGCGGCCGTCAGGACGCGGCGGCATTGACCGTGGCCGGCAGCGGCGTCAGCAGGGCCGTCGAACTGGCGGTGGCGATCAGCTTGCCGGCGGTGTCGTGCAACTCGGCCTCGAGGAAGGCGATGGTGCGGCCCCAGCGCTGGATCCAGCCGGTGGCGAGATAGGTGCCGGGATGCGCCGGCGCCAGGAAGCTGACCTTGATCTCCAGGCTGGGCACCGCCAGGGCGAATTGCGACCGCGCCACGCAGGCGTGCGCCATGGCGGTATCGAGCCAGCCGGTCACGAAACCGCCCTGAACGATGCCGCCCCGCGGGCTCCAGTCGATCGAATGGCAATGCGCCCGGGTCGCAGTGCAGCGCAAGCTCACACGCCCCGCCTTGGCATCGACCGCCGTCACCTCAGTGCCCAAGGTGGCGTTCGCCGGCTGGCGGTCGATATTGAAGCGCTGCAGAATCTCATCGTCGGTCATCTCTTCGGTCCGTGTCATGGCGTTCATGGCCTCGCCGTAGCACGAAACCGCGCGCCGCTGCCAAACAACGTGCGCAGGCACGCCGCGACCCCGCCGCGCGTGCCGGGCGGCCGCCCGCGACGTGACAAAGGACGGCGCCCGCTATAACGGAAGATGGCACCCGATCGACGGGGCGTGCCGGGCCGGACGACGCGAGGTCGCCGCCTGCGTCAGAGGGAATGCAAGAGGTCCGGCGTGGATCAGCGAGTCAGGATCGCCAATACCGGGATCGAGATCGCCTGCCGTCCGGGCGCCACCATCCTCGCGGCGGCGCTCGAGGCCGGCGTCCTCTATCCGCACGGTTGCCAGTCCGGCAATTGCGGCGCCTGCAAGTCGACATTGCTGGACGGCCGGGTCGAGATGGAGGGCTATTCCGACTTCGCACTCATGGCCGAAGAGCGGGCGCGCGGCCAGATCCTCGCCTGTCGCGCCATCGCCGTCACGCCCTGCGAGGTGGCGTGGCTCGACGTCGACGACCTGATCGCCCATCCGCGCCGCCGGCTGTCGACCACGGTGGTCGCCATCGACGATGCCACCCACGACATCAAGCGCGTCATGCTGCGGATCGACGGCGGCGGTCCGTTTGCCTTTTCAGCTGGTCAATACGCCAGCGTCGCCTTCGCCGGCGTGCCGCCGCGCGACTACTCGATGGCCAACCGTCCGGGCGAGGATGTGCTGGAGTTCCATGTCAGGCGCATGCCCGACGGCGTCACCAGCGCGCACGTCGCCCGCGCCGTCGCCGTCGGCGACAAGGTGCGCATCGAAGGGCCGTTCGGCACCTCGTACCTGCGCGAGAGTCACCGCGGCCCGATCCTGGCGATCGCCGGCGGCTCCGGCCTGGCCCCGATCAAGTCGATCGTCGAGCAGGCGCTGGCGCGCCAGCTGCCGCAGCACATCTATCTGTATGTCGGGGCGCGCGAGGAGCGCGACCTCTATCTGCACGACCATTTCGCGACGCTGGCGGCGGCCCACCCGACGCTGCATTTCATCCCGGTGCTGAGCGAGCCCGGCGGCGCCACGACGCGGCGCACCGGCCTGGTGCACGAGGTCGTCGGGCAGGATTTCGACGATGTCGACGGTTGCAAGGCCTATGTCGCCGGCCCGCCGGCGATGGTCGAGGCAGCGACGATGCTGCTGACCGGCCGCGGCCTGCGCCGCATTGATGTGCATGCCGACGCCTTCTACTCGGCCGCCGAGATGGCGGCGGCCGGCAGGAAGACCGGCGACCAGATGTAGCGGGCCGACGCGGCGCGCGCCGCGCGCGGCAGACGCACGACAGGAGGACGACGTGGCCGCAGGCCTTGAGGGGCAAGTCGCGATCGTGACCGGCGGCGGTCGCGGCACGGGTCAGGCGATCGCCGCGGCGCTCGTGGCGGCCGGCGCCCGCGTCGTCATCGCCGACAACGGCACGTCGCGCGATGGCCATGGCGCCGACCCGACGGTGGCGGCTGACGCCGCCGCAGCGCTGGGCGGCCGGGCGATCGCCTTCACCGACAGCATCGCCTCGCCCGGCGCGGCGCAGGCCATCGTCGATCGGGCGACGCGCGCCTTCGGCGGGCTGGACATCGTGGTCAACAGTGCGGCCATCCGGCGGCCGGCGTCGCATGCCGCAACCGCGGCGCAGGACTGGGAAGCGGTGCTGCGCACCAACCTGTCGGCGGCGTTCTATCTGACATCGGCCGCCGGTGCCCGCATGCGGGCACAGCGCCAGGCCGGCCGTGCCGGCGGCGGCTATCAAATCATCAACCTGCTGCCGCGCGCCGGCCTGTACGGCAGCGACGGCCGCGCCGCCGAGGTCAGCGCCAGGGCCGGTCTGGCCGGCCTCACGAGGGCAATGGCGCTCGAATTGGCCGAGGCGCGCGTTAGCGTCAACGCGGTGCTCCCCTTGCCGCCGGCGCGACCGCCCGGCGGCGAGGCGCCGCCGCTCGACGCGCGACACATCGCCGCCCTCGTGGTGGCGCTGTGCCATCCGGTTGCCGAGGCGATCACCGGTCAGGTGCTGGGCGTGCGCGGCGCAGAGGTGCTGCTGTTCGGGCCGGTACGGCCCGTGGCGCGCTTGGCCGACGCCGGCGCGCCCGCCACGCCCGAGGCACTGGCCACCGCCCTGCTGCAGGTCGCGCACGCCGTCCAGGCGCGGCCCGATGGCGAGCTGGACGCAATCGACCTCGCAGGCGCGGACTGACACCGGACTGCCGACGGCATCGACTCGCGCCCATCGCCGTCGGCGGTGCGGTGCGCCCTTGCCTATCGCGCGAGGCCGGGCGCAAGGTCCGGCCTCGATCCGCCGACTATCGGAGAGCGCCCGTGACCGGCATAGCCACCGCCCGTACCGTCTTTGCGCATGCTGCCGGCAAGGTGCCGCACGAGCGCGGCTTCCTGCATCGGCCTGACGGCCGCATCTACTACGAGGTCACCGGCGCCGGGCCGGCGATCATCTTCGCGCACGGGCTGGGCGGCAATCATCTGTCATGGTGGCAGCAGGTTCCGCGCTTCTGCGCGCAATACACCTGCGTGACGTTCGCCCATCGCGGTTTCGCGCCATCCGATGCGATCGCCGGTGGGCCGCAGCCGAGCGACTTCGCCGACGATCTCGCGGCGCTGGTCGCGCACCTTGAGCTGTCGGACGTGCGCATCGTGGCGCAATCGATGGGCGGCTGGTCGGCGGTCGAGTACGCGCTGCGCCAGCCGCCGGCGCTGAAGGCCATAGTGCTGGCGGCGACATCGGGAACGCTCGATCCGAGGCAGGGCGATACGTCGGGCGGCGATCTGCTCGACGCCTGGAACCGGCAGGTCACGGCCCAGCATGCTGCGCTGCGGCAGCAAGGAGTCCATGTTGCCGCCGGGGCGCGCATGGCCCGCGAACAGCCGGCGCAGCACTTTCTCTACGGCGCCATCGACGCCATGAATGCGACGCTCGACAAGGAGGCCGTGCGCCAGCGTATCGGCGCGCAGCGCACGCGTTCGCGCAGCGACGCTGCACGCATCGCCGTGCCGACGCTGTTCGTGACCGGCGCCGAGGACGTCGTCTTTCCGTCGTTCGTGGCGCCCGGCCTTGCCAACGCCCTGCCCAAGGGCCGCGCCACGCAGATCGACGAGGCCGGTCACTCCGCCTATTTCGAACGTCCCGGCCAGTTCAACCGGATCGTCGGCGCCTTCCTCGCCGAGGTCGGCTGACCACCAGCCGGGGCGCCGTCAGCGCCTCCACGGCCCGCGTGTTATGCACCGACAATCGCCGTCCGCGGCCATGGCGAACGCCAAAGTTCCCTTTTTGTTCAAGTTCTTAGTCACCCCATAGACTGTTGCATATTTGCAACTTTGTGCTGGACTCTGACCTCAAGGTTCGGTGAAAGTCTTCGCAACGAGGGGGCTTGTGGGGCGGTCCTCACGGTTTTGCAGCCGTGATGCGACTCGGTCCATTTGTATCCCGACAAGACAAGCCGTTTATCCGTCCACGTCATGCGGGGAAGGGGTTCATGCCGGATACAACCGGGGAACGGTGGCGTTCTGTCGTCGTAGCGTTCTCAGCGTCGTTTGGAGTGATGACCGTCGTGGGTGCCTGGGGCACCGCGTCGGCGGCTCCCAGCTCCCACACCATTCGGCCGCCGCAGGAAGCGACGGCCACAACCCCCAAGCCACAGCCGAAGCCGACGGTCGTCAAGCCGACGGTCGCACGGCCCGCCGCGGCGCCGGCAGCGCCCTCCGCCAAGCGGACGGTCGTGCCGCGGGCGGCGGCGC
>JAHCJT010000302.1 GCA_026126245.1 Alphaproteobacteria bacterium | reverse complement strand
GTTCGGCGGCGCGCAGCAGCTCGAATTCGACGCCGCGGTCCAGCGCCAGCGAGGTCACGCCATCGGACGGCGTGATGCCGGCCGCGCGCGGCGGGTCGCGGCGCAACACCAGCGGCTCACGGGTGGTGCCGCCCGCCGTCTGGCCGACGACGTCGAAGCCCCAGGTCTCGCGCGAGGCGCCGCCGGAATGTCGGAACAGGCCATCGACCGCGACGCGGCGTCCCAGGTGTCGGCTGCAGGCCACCGCCAGACACTGCGCCAGGTCGGCCGGCGCTTCCGCGTTCGCCTGCGACGCTCCGTCCATGGCGCATTTCCCCTGCGTTGGCGCTTATGAATGTTCGTTCAGGGCATTGCAGCACGACGTTCGGCCTGCTCCAAGCCCGATTGCGGCCGCCGCAACCTCGTTTCGGCTGTCGGATCGGCCGATGCCGCATTGTCGCGCCCGGTGGCGATCCCGGGGGCCTCATGATATGGGGACGCCGCCGTGAACCTGGGGGGAAGTGTGGCCGACAGCGGGCTCTGGCGCCTGACCGCCGTCGAGACGGTGGATCTGCTCAAGAGGAAGAAGGTATCGCCGCTGGAGCTGATCGACGCCGCCGAGGCGCGCGTCGCGGCGGTCGACGGCGCGGTCAACGCCATGGTGACGCGCACCTTCGAGCGGGCGCGCCAACGGGCACGGACGCTGAGCCTGCCCGACCCGGGGGCGCCGGGCTGGTTGGGCGGCCTGCCGTTCGCCGTCAAGGACCTCAACGACGTCGAGGGCGTGCGCACCACTCTGGGCTCGCGCATCCACAAGGACAATATTTCGCAGCGCACCTGCCTGTTCGTCCGCCAGATGGAGGCGATGGGCGGGCTGGTGATCGGCAAGAGCAACACGCCGGAATTCGGCGCCGGCGCCCAGACCTTCAACGAGGTGTTTGGCATCACCCGCAATCCCTGGGACACGCGCATGACCTGCGCCGGCTCGTCCGGCGGCTCGGCCGTCGTGCTGGCGACGGGCCAGGCGTGGCTGGCGACGGGTTCCGATCTCGGCGGCTCGCTGCGCACGCCGGCCAGCTTCTGCGGCGTGGTCGGCTTCCGCCCCAGCCCGGGCCGCGTGCCGCATGGTCCGCCCGTGCTGCCGCTGAACACGTTTCCGGTCGACGGCCCGATGGGCCGCTGCGTCGCCGACGTGGCGCTGATGCTCGATGCGTCGGCGCGGCTCGATCCGTTCGATCCGCTGTCGTACGACGCGCCGGCGGTGCCCTATGCGCAGGCGGTGGCCAATCCGGCGAAGCCCAAGCGTGTGGCCTGGGGTGGCGGCTTCAACGGCGCCTGTCCGCTGGACCCGGAAGTCGAGGCGATCTGTCGCGCCGCGACGGAGCGCTTCGTTGAACTCGGCGCCATCGTCGAGGAGCGGGCGCCCGACGCGACGGGCGCGCGCGACGCCTTCCAGGTGTTTCGCGGCCACTACATGGCCGCCAGCAACGGTCCGCTGCTGCAGACCAAGCGCGATCTGATGAAGCCCGAGGTGATCTGGAACATCGAGTACGGGCTGTCGCTGACCAGCGCCGACATCCGCCGCGCCATGGTGCTGCAGGGTCAGCTCTACGGCCGCTTCGCCCGCTTCATGGAAGATGTCGACATCCTCGCCGTGCCGGCCGCGCCGGTGCCGCCGTTCCCGGTCGAAATGCGCTATGTCGAGAGCATCAACGGCCAGAAGATGCCGAGCTACATCGACTGGGTGCTGATCACCTCGATCATCACCATGACCGGCCTGCCGTCGGTTTCGGTGCCGGCCGGATTCACCAGCAGCGGCCTGCCCGTGGGCCTGATGCTGGTCGGCCGGCCGCGCGGCGAAGCGGCGCTGCTGGGCGCCGCCAGGCTGTTCGAGGACATGGTCGGCCTGCACAAGAAGCTGCCGATCGATCCCGTGGTGCGTCACTGAAGGCGGGATGCGGACATCAAGGGCAATGCCAGGCCGGCACGTGAAGGCAGGGCAAACGGAGGGAAGACAAGGATGAGTTTCAGCGAGATGCACGGCCACTACATCGAGGATCTCGATGTCGGCATGTCGGCTGTGTTCGGCAAGACCGTCACCGACGCCGATATCGTCGCTTTCGCCGGCGTGTCGGGCGACACCAATCCCATCCATCTGCACGACGGCTTCGCCAAGACGACCCGCTTCGGCGCCCGCATCGCGCACGGCATGCTGGGCGGCAGCTTCATCTCGACCGTGATCGGCACCAAGCTGCCGGGACCGGGCTCGTTGTACGTATCGCAGACGCTGAACTTCCGGGCCCCGGTCAAGATCGGCGACACGGTGACGGCGCGCGTCGAGATCGTCGAGATCGACGCCGCCCGCCGACGTGTAAAGTTGAAGACGGAATGCCGCTGCGGCGATACCGTCGTGATCGACGGCGAAGCCGTCGTCATGGCGCCGCGCCGTCCGCTGGCGGCGTGATCGGGCGCGGGGCGGGACCGAGGCCGTGAGCACGACCGTTCCCATCGTCGATGACTGGCATGCGGTGCCGCAGTCGTGGCGCGGCGGCGTGGTGGCGATGGGCAATTTCGACGGCGTGCATCGCGGCCACCAGATGCTGCTCGCCAAGGCGGCGGCGCTGGCGCGCGCCGACCGTGCGGCAGTAGTGGCGCTGACCTTCGAGCCTCATCCGCGCAGTTTCTTCGTGCCCGACACCGGACCGTTTCGTCTCACGCTGCTGCCGGCGAAGGCGCGGCTGCTGGCGGCACACGGCGTCGGCGCCGTGCTGGCCCAGCGCTTCGACGCGGCCTTTGCGGCCCTGCCGGCCGACTCGTTCGTGCGCGACGTGCTGGCCGGCGGTCTGGGCGCGCGCCACGTGGTGTGCGGTTACGACTTCACCTTCGGCACGCGCCGCGGCGGCAACGTCGAGCGGCTGCGCGAATTTGGCGCGAGTCTGGGCTTTGGCGTCGAAGTGCTCGACCCCGTGATGCGCGAGGGCGAGATCTATTCCTCCACCGGCATCCGCGAGGCGCTGCGCCTGGGCATGGTGAGCGAGGCGGCCGATCTGCTGGGCCGGCCCTGGGAAATCGAAGGACCCGTCGAGGAAGGCGACCGGCGCGGCCGCACCATCGGATTTCCCACCGCCAATGTCGCCCTGGGCGCGCATCTGCGGCCGCGTTTCGGCGTCTATGCCGTGCGCGCCGGCGTCGAGGAGAACGGCGATGTCGTGTGGCGCGACGGTGTCGCCAACCTCGGCCGCCGTCCCACCATCGGCAAGCTGGTCGAAAATTTCGAGGTTCACCTGTTCGACTATGCCGGCGATCTCTACGGCCGGACGCTGCGCACCCAGTTCATCGAGTTCGTCCGGCCGGAGATGAAGTTCGCGGGGCTTGACGCGCTGAAGGCGCAAATCGCCGCCGATGCAGCGGCCGCCCGGAAGATTCTCGCCAATGGCCGATAGGCGAGCGGAAAAGCCGCGTCGCTTGTGCCAGCGTGGCACGGTTCTGGCGCGCGCCGGCCACATCGTCGCGCCACGCTGTCGCGCGACATGCGAAGGCGAATGGATATCGGACTGACACCGTTCCTGCAGGCGGCGCTGCTGGTGGCGGCGGCCGGCCTCGCCGCGGCCACGGCGGCGGGCTTCTTCGGTGCCGTCAGCGGCTGGTTCGACTATGCCGCCCATTTCCGCCCGCATCTCGCGCTGGGCGCCCTGCTCGTGGCGGCCGGTGTCTGGTGGCTGTTCGACGGGCCGGGCAATGCCTGGCTGGCGTCGGCGATTGGCCTTGTGGCCGTGGTCAACGTTGCCACCGTTCTGGCCGAGCACCGCTATCGCGCGCCGGCCACCGTCGCCGACGACGCCGCGACTTTGAAGGTGGCGGCGTTCAACCTGCTCTTTCTCAATCGCCAGTACGATCGCGGGCGGGACTGGGTTCTGCGCGAGCAGCCCGACGTTCTGGTCTTCACGGAGGTCACCGACCGCTGGGCGGCGACCATCGATGCGCTGGGCGACCTCTATCCCTATCGCGCGGTGCGCCTCACCGGCTTCGTGACGATGGTGGCGCGCCGGCCCTGGACGTCGCTGGAGGTGGTGGCGGGTCCACGCCCGCGGCAGGGACTCCTGGTGGCCCGCTTCGACGTCGCTGGCACGCCGCTGACGATCATCGGCGCGCATCCGGCCTCGCCGATCCGGCCGCATACCGTGCGCGCCCGTGACCGCGAGCTCGACCTCGTGGCGCGCCTGGCGCGCGAGGCGCCCGGCCCGGTCGCCGCCATGGGCGACTTCAACGCCACGCCGTGGAGCGCGCCGATGCGGCGCCTGGTCCGCACCTCGCCGCTGCGCTACGCCGACCTGCGGGCGAGTACGTGGCCGACATCGCTGCCGCGCTGGCTGGGCATCAAGATCGACCACATCATGCTGGGCAAGGGCTGCGCCGTGGTCGAGTACAAGACCGGCCCCGAACTGGGCTCCGACCACCGCCCGGTGGTCGCCACGATCCGCTGCACGCTCGGCAGTCCGTTGCCTTGACCCCCGGCAGGGCGGTCCGTATCTTGCCGCCATGTTGCTGCGGCGCGTCATACGGCTTCAACCCGCACGCACGGGGCGAATTAGTCGCCCGGTTCGCTGACTGCGGCCGGGTAACACCCTGATTCGCCTTATCTTTCTGGCACCGCGTTCGCCTCGGATGCCGGACCCAAACGACGAGTTCTCGCCGTGACCGCCGACTACAAAGCGACTGTCTTTCTGCCCGCGACCGATTTTCCGATGCGCGCCGGCCTGCCCAAGAAGGAGCCGGAGCTGCTGGCCTTCTGGGACCGCATCGGCCTGTTTGAACGCCTGCGCGAGCAATCCCGCGGCCGCACCAAGTTCATTCTTCATGACGGCCCGCCCTACGCCAACGGCAACCTGCACATCGGCCACGCGCTCAACAAGATCCTCAAGGACGTCGTGACCCGCACCCAGCAGATGTTGGGCAAGGACTCGCACTACGTGCCGGGTTGGGACTGTCACGGCCTGCCGATCGAATGGAAGATCGAGGAGGAGTACCGGGCCAAGAACAAGGACAAGGACCAGGTGCCGGTGATCGAGTTCCGCCGCCAGTGCCGCGCCTTCGCCGATCACTGGATCGGCGTGCAGCGCGAGGAGTTCCGACGGCTGGGC
>JAHCJT010000301.1 GCA_026126245.1 Alphaproteobacteria bacterium | reverse complement strand
GGCAGGAAGGTCATGATCGCCGCCGGCGATACCTTCCGCGCCGCCGCCGTTGAGCAGCTCAAGATCTGGGGCGAACGCGCCGGCGTGCCGGTCATCGCCAGGGATACCGGCGCCGACGCTGCCGGGCTTGCCTTCGAGGCGCTGCAGCAGGCGCGCGCCCAGGGCGCCGATGTGCTGCTGATCGACACCGCCGGCCGGCTGCAGAACAAGAGCGTGCTGATGGAAGAGCTGGCCAAGATCGTGCGCGTGATGCGCAAGCTCGACGCCAGCGCGCCGCATTCCTGCCTGCTGGTGCTCGACGCCACGGTCGGCCAGAACGCGCACAGCCAGGTCGAGGTGTTCCGCGACCTGGTGGCGGTCGACGGGTTGGTCGTCACCAAGCTCGACGGCTCGGCCAAGGGCGGCGTGCTGGTGGCGCTGGCCGAGCGCTTCAAGGTGCCGGTGGTGGCGATCGGCGTCGGCGAGGGCATCGACGATCTGCGCCCCTTCGACGCCAGGCAGTTCGCGCGTAGTCTGATGGGCCTGGAGACGGCGGCCTGACGCGGCGCGCGCCGGGCGCCACGGCGGCGAAAGGAACGGCATGAGCGAACCCAGGAATTCCGGCGGCGGCCGCAAGCTGGCGGCACTGGCCTGCGAGTTGGGGCCGCTGGTGCTGTTCTTCCTGGTCAACGGCCGCTACGGACCGCTGGGCGCGCTGGCCGATGCCCTGGCCGGCCCGCTGGGCGCGGCCCAACTCGACGCCACGCGGCGCGGCCTGTTCGCCGGCACCGCCATTTTCATGGTCGCCACCGCCATTGCGCTGCCCGCCTATCGCCGCATCGAGGGGCGCTGGCCGGTCATGCCGCTGGTCGGCGGCTTCTTCATCCTGGTGTTCGGCGGCCTGACGCTGTGGCTGCAGGACGAGCTGTTCATCAAGGTCAAGCCGACCATCGTCAACTGCCTGTTCGGCACCATCCTGACCGGCGGCCTGCTGTTCGGCCGGCCGCTGATGAAGCTGCTGTTCGGCACCGCCTTCCGCCTGACCGATCAGGGCTGGACCATCCTCACGGCCCGCTGGGCCTTCTTCTTCTTCGTCCTGGCCGGCATCAACGAAGTGATGTGGCGGTTCTTCTCCACCGAAACCTGGATCCTGTCCAAGATGGCGCTCAGCCTGCCGCTGACGCTGATCTTCGCGGTGGCGCAGACCCCGCTGCTGAAGCGCCACTGGGACGGCGAGGACAATCCGTTCAAGGTCGGCGGCACCAGCCGGAACTGAGCCGCGCGACGGTCGCGCCGTCAGGCCGCTTTGGCGGGGCGCAGCGCGGCGGCGAAGGACGACACGGCGGCGGCAAATGTCCCCGTCTTGACGTCAGCCTCGCGCACGACAAGTGTCGCTGTCGGCGCCCTGCCGGCCAGCTGCTGCAGCTCACGCAGCGAACGCTCGGCCGCCGAGCCGCCATGCGTCAGCAGGAACGCGACGCCGCGCAGCCGGGCGGCCTCCCGCCGCAGGAAGGCGCGCACCGGCGTGGCGGCATGAAATGCCCAGATCGGGCCGCCGACCACCACGAGGTCGTAACCTGCCACGGCGTACGAGAGCGATGCGATGGCCGGCAGGCGACCGCGCCAACTGTCGATGGCGGCCTTGATGGCACCCAGGGGACCGGGCGCGTAGCGCTCGCAGCGGATTTCCTCGACGTCGGCCGCCAGCTCTTTCGCGAGCGCCGTCGCCACCGCGCGCGTCGTTCCCGACAGCGAGTAGTAGACGATGAGGATCTTCATCGCGCCTCTCCAAAGTCTGTCGTGATTGTGCGTCAGCGTGCGGCACCATCGCCGCGCCGGCCTTGACGCAGCGCAAGCCGGATGGCGCGACGGACGGTCCGGCCGCGGCGTCACCTCATTGTGCAAGCCTGCATCTACAAACGCCGTCGGCCGACCCGGGTTGCGGACATCGGCGGAAAAACGGGCGCTGCGGCGAGAAGAGAAGGTGGTGGCGATGCTCCCGGCCCCTACGTCGCCGGGCGCCACCGGACGGCGACCGTAGCGGCCGGTCGTGACCGCCATATGAAGCGACCGTGTCGCGGCGATGGCGGTCGGCCGCCAGTCATGGCACAACAAACGCAACGAAAAGCCCCCTCCCGTGGTGATCACCGCCATGCCATCGCCACATCGCGCGCCGCAGTCTGGGCGTCGCCGACGCTGTTCCGGCAGGTCGCCCGCGACGGAATCCCGATGAGCTTCGCCCGCGCCGTCGCCACCGTCGGCGGTTTCACCATGCTCAGCCGCGTCGCGGGCTTCGCGCGCGACATGGTGATCGCCGCCGTCATCGGCGCCGGGCCGGTGGCCGACGCCTTCTTCATCGCCTTCAAGCTGCCGAACTTCTTCCGCCGGCTGTTCGCCGAGGGCGCCTTCGCCTCGGCTTTCGTGCCGCTGTTCGCGCGCGAGCTGCAGGCCGGCGGCCGCGCTGCGGCGCTGGGCTTCGCGCGCGAGGCGCAGGCCGCGCTGCTGGCAGTCCTGCTGCCGTTCACCGCGATCCTGATCGCCGTCATGCCGTGGCTGATGCGCGCCCTGGCGCCGGGCCTGGTCGGCGACCCCGCGACCTTCGCGCTGGCGATCGATTTCGGCCGCATCGCCTTCCCCTACCTGATGTTCATCTCGCTGGTGGCGCTGTACGGCGGCGTGCTCAACAGCATCGAGCATTTCGGCCACGCGGCGGCGACGCCGATCCTGCTCAACCTGGTCCTGATCGCCGCCGTGCTGGGACTGACGCCACTGCTGCCCAACGGCGGCTACGCCGCCGCCCTGGGCGTGCTCGGCGCCGGCATCGTGCAGTTCGTCTGGCTGGCGCAGGCCTGCCGGCGTGCCGAGGTCGGCGTCGGCCTGACGCGGCCGGTGCGCAGCGCCCGCATCATGCGCCTGCTCGCCCTGGCACTGCCGACGGCGATCGCCGGCGGCGTGCAGCAGATCGGCCTGGTGCTCGACGTGGTGTGGGCCTCGTTCATGCCGGCCGGCGCCATCTCGGCGCTGTGGTATGCCGACCGCGTCGCGCAGCTGCCGCTGGGCGTAGTCGGCGTCGCTATCGGCACGGCGCTGCTGCCGCTGCTGGCGCGCCACCTGCGGGCCGGCGACGCGGCAGCGGCGGCGTCGAACCAGAATCGCGCCCTCGAGGTCGGCCTGCTCCTGGCGCTGCCGGCGGCGCTGGCGCTGGCGGTGCTGGCCGAGCCCGTCGTGCGCATCCTGTTCGAGCGCGGCCACTTCAGCGCCGCCGACACGCAGCGCGCCGCCGGCGCGCTGGCCGCCTTCGCCGCCGGCCTGCCGGCCTTCGTGCTGGTCAAGGCGCTGCTGCCCGCCTTCTATGCCCGCGAGGACACGCGTACCCCGCTCTATGCCGCCATCCTCGCCATCGCCGTCAACGTGGCGCTCAACCTCAGCTTCCTGCTCGCCACCAGCCTGAATCAGGTCGGCATCGCGCTGGCGTCGGCGCTGTCGGGCTGGATCAACGTGGTCTTTCTCGGCGGCGCGCTGCTGGCGCGCCGGCAGTTGCCGATCGACGATCGCCTGCGCCGCAACGCGCCGCGCATCGTGCTGGCCAGTGCCGTCATGACGCTGGCGCTGTGGCTGGCGGTCGGCTGGCTGGCGGGCCCGCTGCACCATGCCACGATCCTCGGCGGCGCGACCCTGGCGGGAATCTGTCTGCTGGGCGGCGGCCTCTATGCCGGCGCTGCGGCGCTGCTGGGCGTGCTGCGCCTGGGCGAGTTGCGCGCGCTGCTGCGCCGCGCACCGGGAACGACGTCGGACGCGTCCGACAGCGAATAGCGCGCTACGCGAAGCGTCCCATGCGCACGATGGTAACGCCGGGCTGCACCCGGTGGTTCGACGGCATCACCAGCACGCAGTCGTCGTACGGCGTCATGATCGGCCGGTCGTCGTCATGGCCCAGCACGGTACCCGCGCGGGGCACGACCTCCTGGCCGTTGTAGCGCCGGTTGAACCTGAAGTTGCCGCGCTTGGTGGCGACGGCGTGCGTCACCTCCACGACGCGCTGCTCGGGCGGTTCCGGCTGGCGCCAGCCGTCGGGCAGATCGTCGGGCTCGGCCATCCCGGTCAGCGCCAGGAACCGCGCCGTGACGTCCTTGGCCACCGTCACCGACGCGGCGCGCCAGTGCTGGCCGGCCTCGATCAGCAGTGCCGCCTTGGGGCTCGCCGGATCGCCGAAGCCGCCGAAGTCGCGCATGCGCCGGCCGGACGGATGGCCCTTGTCGCGGATGATGTCCATCGGCGTGCCGACGCGGCGCGCCAGCTCGACGCCCTTCTGCAACGGACCGGCCAGCATCAGCGGCACGCAGTCGTCGTGCATGGAGTGCAGGTCCAGCAGCAGGTCGGCGCTGGCCACGAACGGGCGCAGTTCGCGGGCGCGGCGCAGTTCGACGGTGTCGTCCGACTGGTCGAGCCGCGCCCAGACCCGATTGAAATCCTCCTCGACCTTGCGCGACTTGAACGGGTGCTCGGGCGTGAAGGAGAAGTACGCCGCGACGTTGGCAAAGCTCAGGATCAGCGTGCCGCGCCGCGGCCGCAGGCCGGCCGCGAGCAGGCCATCGACCACGATGGCGCCCGACACCTCGTTGCCGTGCGTCAGGGCGTTGACCATCACCGTCGGGCCCGGTTCGCCGCTTTCCAGAACGTGCACGAATTGCGTGCCGCTGCCGCTGGCACGCCAGCGGGCGATGTCGGGGAACTCGAACTCGATGGGGTGCTCTTCCACCATGAAGGGATCTCCTTGGCGGCACCATAGCGGCGCTTGCCGGCGAACAAAACCGGGGTGATGGCCGGTGCGCCGGTCCGCTTGACGGGCCCAGTGTCTTCGGCGATATCGACGCCGCCGCCGGCCTCCACCGGGGCGGTGCGCGGGCGTCCATAGCGCCGCGCCTCACGTCTGATGACAGGAGTCCACATCCATGCCCGACGCCAGCAGCGCGGCGCCCAACCCGCATCTCGACGCCTACAAGGCGCGCGGCCTGAAGGGCCGCATCCTTTCCGGCGTCCAGCCCACCGGCAACCTGCACCTCGGCAACTATCTCGGCGCGATCCGCAATTTCGTGCGCCTGCAGGGCGACTATGACTGCCTGTTCTGCGTGGTCGACCAGCACGCCATCACCCAGTGGCAGGAGCCGAAGGAGCT
>JAHCJT010000300.1 GCA_026126245.1 Alphaproteobacteria bacterium | reverse complement strand
GCACGCCGAGCGCGGCGAGCTCGGCGCGGCCACGGTGGCTGCGGTCGCCGCCTGCCGGTCGCGCGGCGGGCGCGTCGTGGCGGTCGGCACCACCAGCCTGCGGGTACTGGAAACCGTCGCCGCAAGGCATGATGGCGACATCGTGCCGTGGTGCGGCGAGACCGATCTCTTCATCGCGCCCGGCTTCCGGTTCCGCGCCGTCGACCTGCTGATGACCAATTTCCACCTGCCGCGCTCGACCTTGCTCATGCTGGTGGCGGCCTTTGCCGGGCTCGAGCGCATCCGGGCGCTCTACGCGCAGGCGATCGCGCGCGGCGTGCGCTTCTATTCCTACGGCGACGCCTGCCTGCTCGAACGGCGGGACGGCGCATGAGCCGCGTCGGCACCCCGCGCCGCGATCCGCGGCACGCCAAGCCCGACGCCACCGCCGGCCTAGCGGTAGCGGCGCACGCAGGACATCAGCTCGTTCAGCGCCACCGACGTGCCGATCAGCGTGATCGAGAAGCCGGCGGCGCCCTGCGGCTCGAAGTACATGTTGTTGCCCAGCCGGATTTCATGGAACAGCTGCTGCGAGTCGGCCAGCGGGATCAGCAGCCGGGTCGCCGACAGCGCCCGCGCCCGGCCGCTGCGCCGCCCGTAGGAATCGACCCAGTACGACACCGGGCCTTCCGAGCCGGTGCGCCAGTTCCAGTTCGGATTGTTGATCGCCAGGCCCCACACGATGTCACGCGTCAGCATGAACAACACCGAAGCGCCGCCGCCGTAGTGGCCGGTCGCCGTGCAGTTCTGGAACGCGCCCTGTTCGGCGTTGGCCTCGATCACCCAGGCGCCGGTATTGTAGCTCTGGATCACTTCGGCGCCGGCCGCGCCGGCGGCGAGACAGGCGGCAAGCCCCGCAACAGGGGCAACAAATTTACGCATGGTCGTCCACCCCACTCCATCTTGCGGCAACCGCCGGTGCCAGGGCGAAATTTCCCTCTCACTGGACCAGTGCCCGAGGGTCGGCCCACGCCAAACGGCATGGAGGACCGCCCGGGCGGCTGCCGCATGTCACCCAATACGCGTCTGCAAACTCCCCCACGCCAACCGGCCGCGAGCGCCTTCCCCAGCGGCCCGCGACCGCTGGGCATTTTAAGCGATTCCTGCGGGCTCTTCGAGAGCCTCGATGACGCCGGCGCGCGCCCGCCCGGCGCCGCGACACCAGGCGAGGCGGGGCCATGACGGTCGGGTTTTCGCTGCTTGGCCGCGACGGCGAAGCCCGCCGCGGCCTTCTGGAGACGGCGCACGGCGGTGTCGACACGCCGGCCTTCATGCCGGTCGGCACCGCCGGCACGGTGAAGGCCATGCTGCCAGCATCGGTGGCGGCCACCGGCGCACAGATCGTGCTGGGCAACACCTACCACCTGATGCTGCGGCCGGGGGCCGAGCGGGTCGGGCGCCTGGGCGGACTGCACCGGTTCATGAACTGGCCGGGACCGATCCTGACCGACTCCGGCGGCTTCCAGGTCATGTCGCTCAGCAAGCTGCGCCGGATCGATCCCGACGGCGTGACCTTCCAGTCGCATATCGACGGCTCGACCCAGCGGCTGACGCCGCAAAGCTCGATCGAGATCCAGCACCAGCTGGGCGCCGACGTCACCATGAGCTTCGACGAGTGCACGCCCTTCCCGGCGACGCACGCCGAGGCTGCCGCCTCGATGCGGCTGTCGATGCGCTGGGCGGCACGCGGCAAGACGGCATTCGCGGCCCGAGCCGGCTACGGCCTGTTCGGCATCGTGCAGGGCGGCGTCTACGAGGACTTGCGCCTGGAGTCGGCGCGGGCACTGACCGACATCGCCTTCGACGGCTACGCCATCGGCGGGCTGGCCGTGGGCGAGGGCCAGGACGTGATGTTCCACGTCCTCGACGCCACGGTACCGGCATTGCCGGCTGACCGGCCGCGTTACCTGATGGGCGTCGGTCGGCCGGCCGATATCGTCGGCGCGGTACGCCGTGGCATCGACCTGTTCGATTGCGTGATGCCGACGCGCGCCGGCCGCACGGCACAGGCCTTCACCTGGCGGGGCGAGCTCAATCTGCGCAACGCGCGGCACCGCGACGATCCGCGGCCAATCTCCGAAGGCTGCGCCTGCCCGGCCTGCACCGGCCACAGCCGCGCCTACCTGCATCACCTCATCAGAAGCGACGAAATCCTCGGCGCCATGCTGCTCACCTGGCACAACCTGCAATTCTACCAGGACGTCATGCGCGGCCTGCGCGGCGCCATCGCGGCGCAAAGCCTGGCCGACTGGTGCGCCGGGTTCGACGAGCAGCAGGCGATGGGCGACATCGCGGCGGTGTGAGGGCGCATGACCGTGGAGAATGACGAGAGACTGCTGGCGCGCATCGTCGGGTCGCTGGCCGCGGTTCCCGGCATTCGTGCCATCGCGCTGGGCGGGTCACGCGCCCGCGGCACGGCGACGCCGCACTCCGACTATGACATCGGTCTGTACTACGAGGGCCGCGCACCATTCGAGCGCGCCGCGTTGCGCCGTGCCGTCGTCGCGCTGGACGACGCTAGCGACGCCGCCGACATCACGCCCATCGGCGCATGGGGTCCCTGGATCGACGGCGGCGGCTGGCTGACCATCGGCGGCAGTCGCGTCGATCTGCTCTACCGCGACCTCGACCGGGTCCAGGCCGTCATCAACGACTGCCGTGACGGCAAGATCGAGGTCGCCTACCAGCCCGGCCATCCGCATGCCTTCGTCTCGGCGATCTACATGGGTGAGGTTGCCCTCTGCCGGCCGCTGCGGGACGACAACAGTGCGCTCCGGCGCCTGATCGCGCAGGCGATGCCCTATCCGCCGCTGCTGCGCGCCGCTCTTGTGCGGCGGTTTGCATGGGAGGCCGAGTTCGCCATCGCCAACGCGCGCAAGAGCCTGGATCGCGGCGATGCCGCCTACGTCGCAGGATGCGCCTTTCGCGCCGTCGCCTGCCTGTGCCAGACCCTGTTCGCCGGCAATAGCCGCTATCTGCTCAACGAAAAGGGAGCCGTCGACGCCGTCGATGCCCTGCCCAGACGGCCCCCGCAATTTGGGCATCGGGTCACGACACTCTTCCGCGACGTCGGAAACGGCGCCTGCGCTGCGGGCCTCGATGTCCTCGCCGCGATCACGGCGGAAACGAACGCGCTGGTGACGTGACGTCGCCGGCATGCGCCGACGCCATCAGGCTGCGGCGCGTAGCGCCACGACGGCCAGTACGCCAACCGCGACGGTCGCCAGCAAGGGCAGGCGTAGGGCGGCGAGGATGGTGACCGCCGCCGCCAGCGTCTCCTGCCATCCGGTGGCCAGCGCCGTCGGCGCGATGACGGCCACCAGTACGGCCGGCGGAATGGCATCGAACGCCGCCTTGGCGCGGCCGCGCAGCACCAGGCGGTCCGCCAGCAGGAAGCCGGCGATGCGCGTGGCATAGGTCACCACCGCCATCGCGACGATGGCGGCCAGGGTGGTCGGATCAACGCTCATGACGCCGCGCGACCTGACGGCGCGACACAGGCCGCAGCCGTGATGCCGGCGGCGGCGCCGGCCGCGACATGCCATGGCGGACCGAGCACGACGTAGACCAAAGCCGACGCCGCCGCACTGGCGACAATCGTGATCCCCGTGGCGCGCCCCCGCCACAAGCCGGCGATCAGGCCGATGAACAAGGCCGTGAAGGCGAAATCGGCCCCCAAGCGCCGCGGATCGCCGAGGAACGAGCCCAGCCAGGCGCCCAGGAACGTGGCCGCGATCCAGACCAGCGGCAGAAGCCCGGCGACCGCGAACCAATAGGACGGCGTGATCTGGCGGCCCAGCGCGCGACGTTCGGCCAGTGCCCAGGCTTCGTCGGTCAGGCACCATGCGGCGGCGATGCGCTGCAGCCACGAGAAGCCGCCGACCTTGGGGACCAGCGAGGCGCCCATCAGCACATGGCGCGCATTGATCAGCAGGGTCGAGAGCGCCAGCGCCAGCACCGGCACGGGATAGGTCCACAGCTCCAGCGCCGCAAACTGCGCGCCGCCGGCGAACACCAGGATCGACATCAGCCCGGCTTCCGCGATCGACAGTCCCTTGCCGACCGCCAGCGCGCCGAACAGGGCGGCGATCGGCACGCAGGCGATCATGGCCGGCAGGATGTCGCGCACACCCTCGCCGGCCGTGGCGATCGTCGCGTCCGGCATCGGGCGGCTCATGCCGCGACAGCCAGACGATAGGCGCCGGGGGTGACTCCGACGCGCGCCTTGAAGGCGCGGGTCAGGTGCGGCTGGTCGCAGAACCCGGTCGCCGTGGCCACATCGGCCGGCGCCTCGCCGCGCCGCAGCCGCACCTTGGCGGCCTCGACCCGGACGCTGAGCAACCACGCGTGCGGCGTCAGACCGGTGTCACGACGAAAGGCACGGATCAGATGATGCGGCGACAGCCCGGCTTCGGCCGCCAGCGCGGCCAGCGGCAGGTCCTCGGCGTGGCGTTCGGCGAGCACGGCTTTCACGCGCCCGACCGCGCCGGGTTCACGTCCGACCGAGGATGGCGCCACGCGCGCGTGCCGCACCAGGCAGTGGGCATAGGCCCGCGACAGCAGTTCATCCGCGGCCAGCACGTCGCCACCGGCTTCCACGGCGCGATGCGCCGCGACCACAAGCGCCGCGCCACGCGCATCGGCCACGACCGGCTCGGCGAAGAACGGCGTGCCCACCGTCTGCCGGCCCGAGATTTCCGTCGCGACGCCGTGTAGGAGGGCGGCGGTCGGATAGGTCATGCGGTAGCAGTAGCCGGCGCCGTAGGGCTCACCGTCGTGCACCTCGTGGGGATGGACGAAGACGAGGTCGCCGGGACGGGCATAGCGGCGGGCGCCGCGCACGTTCCAGGTCTCGCAGCCCGCCACGATGGCGCCGACCACGTAGGTGTCGTGGGTATGCAGCGCGTAGCGGTGCGTGCGGAAGGTCGCTGCCAGACATTCCAGACCGCCGAAACGATCGGCCGTGAAAAAGCGCGCCTGCTCGCCGCCCGCCAGCGGCGCCAAAGCCATGGTTTCTTCCCGACCAGCCGTCGCCATGCCGTCCATGTAAAGCCTGGACCGTCGGGGCGTCTTGAAGAAAATTGCTGCCGGCCCGTAGCCCGACGGCCGATCGGGCCGCGAGGCCCCGACCGGCGAT
>JAHCJT010000030.1 GCA_026126245.1 Alphaproteobacteria bacterium | reverse complement strand
CGCGCGAGCTGGAGAGCCTGGAGAAATACGTCGGCTTCCTCGCCACCGTGGGCTCGACCGCGCCCTTCGTCGGCCTGTTCGGCACGGTGTGGGGCATCATGAACAGCTTCATCGGCATCTCCAGGGCACAGACGACCAATCTTGCGGTGGTGGCGCCGGGCATCGCCGAGGCGCTGCTGGCCACCGCCATCGGGCTGGTGGCGGCGATCCCCGCCGTGGTGATCTACAACGTCTTTGCCCGCGCCATCGGCGGCTATCGCGGGCTGCTGGGCGACGCATCGGCCGAGGTCTTGCGCCTGGTCAGCCGCGACCTTGATCGCGGCACGCAACCGCTGATGCGGGCGGCGGAGTAGACCGGTGGCCGTTCGCCTGCATCACGGCGAGGACGATCTCGCGGAAAATCACGACATCAACGTCACGCCATTCATCGACGTGATGCTGGTGCTGCTGATCATCTTCATGGTGGCGGCACCGCTGGCCACGGTCGACATGCCGGTCGACCTGCCGACGTCGACCGCGCCGCGCCAACCGCGGCCGGATCGGCCGATTTTTCTGACGCTCAAGAGCGATCTCAGCCTTGCGCTGGGCGATACGGCGGTGACGCGCGAGGGCCTCGCGGCGGCGCTCGATGCCGCCACCGGCGCCGACAAGGACAAGCGGGTCTTCGTCCGCGCCGCCAGGACCGTCGACTACGGCGCGCTGATGGAGGCCATGAATGCCTTGCGCGCCGCCGGGTATCTGAAAGTGGCGCTGGTCGGCCTTGAGGCAGGGGACGCGAAATGACTCCCGGCGCCCGTCATGCGCTGCGCTGGACGGCGAGCCTCGCCCTGGTACTGACAGCCCATCTGGGCGGCGCAGCGGCGCTACTGGCCTGGCGTGCGCCGCAGGAGTCGCCGCCAGCGGCACCGGTCGTGATGATCGATCTGGCTGACACACCGAGCGCACCGTCGCCCGATCGCAACGACATCCCGCCGGGACCGCTGCTGGAGATTTCGCAACCACCGCCGCCCGACGCGCCCGCGACTGACAGTGCGGCGCTGGCGCGTCTGTTGCCGCCACCGGAGCCGCCGCAGCCGGTCATCGCCCAGGCGTTGCCGCAGCTCAGCGATCAGCTGCCGCCACCGCGCGAACCGCCGGAAGTGGTGCTCGACGTGCCGCCACCCAAGCCTGCCGCGCCAAAACCGCCGCCGGCGCCGCGGTCGCGGCAGATCCCGCCGAGGCACACCGCCGAGCAACACCCCCCGCGCCCGCCGACGCCGGACCGCAAACCGAAGGCCACTCAATCCAGTGCCCCATCCGGCGCGCCCGCGCCGCAGGCGGTCGCCGCCGCGCCTGCCCCGGGCGTCGCCAGTCCGCCCTCGCCCAAGGTGGTGCGGCGTTGGCAGGCGAGCCTGCTGGCGCATCTCCAGCGCCACAAGCGCTATCCCGGCGCGGCGCGCGACAAGAACGATCAGGGCACGGTCTACCTGCGGTTCGCCATGAATCGCGGTGGCATGTTGCTCGCCAGCGACATCGCCCGTGCCTCGGGTCACCCCGTGCTCGACAGCGAAGCCCTGGCGATGGTGGCGCGCGCCCAGCCGCTGCCGGCGCCGCCCGACGACATGCCCGGCGAGCGTTTCGAGTTCATCGTGCCGGTGCAGTTTCAGCTGCGATGACGCCACCGGCAGCCCGCTGCACCTGACGGCGGCGCACGGCAAATATGCAAATGCGAGTCATTTGCATTCTTGGTCAACATCTGTTAATCGTCATTCCAGCCAGCCGGGAGATCCCTCCTCGCCAGCCACGTGCGCGCGCTGCGTCGGCGCGCCGTCGGGGCGTTCGAGATCTTGGGGGACGGCATGGCTCGGTCGGGTTCGGCTGTGATGATGATGATGGCGGCTCTATCGGCGGGCGAAGCGCTGGCTCAGGCGGCACCGGCCGTGCCGCCGGAGCAGGCTCAGGTGCCGGTTGCGCCGCTCGACCCGATCACGGTCACCGGCACCCGCACCGAGCGCAGCCTGTATGACGTGCCGGGCTCGGCCTCGACGGTCACCAAGCAGACGGTCGACCAGCAGCAGCCGCAGCGCCTCGACGATCTGCTGCGCAATCTGCCGGGCGTCGAGATCAGCGGCGGGCCACGACCGGGCGCCGGTCAGCCCAACGTGCGCGGACTCGAAGGTGAACGCGTGCTGATGCGACTCGACGGCGCGCGCCAGGATTTCCAGTCCGGTCACAAGGGCCGCATCTTCCTCGACCCCGACCTCATCAAGCAGGTCGATGTCGTGCGCGGCCCGAACTCGGTGCTCTACGGTTCCGGCGCACTGGGCGGCGTGATCAACATCACCACCCGCGACGCCACCGACTTCCTGCGTCCGGGCGAAAAGGCCGGCTACCGACTGAAGACCGGCTACCAGTCGGTCAACGACATGGTGCTGGCCCAGGTGGTCGGCTTTGCCAATGTCGCCGGCTTCGACCTGCTGGGCGGGCTGACCTACCGCAACAGCGGCGACTACCGGTTCGGTGGCAAGGGACACCTGGCGAACTCCGGCGCCGAGGTGGTCAGCGGGCTGGTCAAGGCGGGCTACACCTTCCAGCCGGGCCAGCGGCTGGGCGCGACATTGATCGTGTTCGATGATCGCGATGTATCGACGTCGGCGCCGAATACCAACGCCGCCCCGCCGGACTCGGTGCCCGTACGGCGCACCACCCAGCAGCTGACCGGCGCGATCAACTACGACCATCGCGATCCTGACCTGCCGTGGCTCGACCTCAAGGCGACCATCTACCACAACCGAGTTTTCATCGACGAACGACGCATCGCCGCGCCCGACCGCATCGACACCACGCAGCTGGTGACCAGCGGCGTCGACGTTCAGAACACCAGCCGCTTTTCGGTGTCCGACGGCGTGACCGTCGCCGTCACCTACGGCATCGACGGTCGCATTGAGTGGACCGACGGCGATCGCAACCACGTCTCGCGGCCGACGTTCCCCGACGCGCACGGCCGCGTGTTCGGCGCCTTCATCCAGCCGGAGATCAGGCTTTGGGACGCGGTGAGCGTGACGCCCGGCCTGCGCTTTGACCACTACTACCGGGCCCCGGACTCGGCCGCGATCGGGCCGTCGCTGTCGGAGGGCCGCCTGTCGCCGCGCATCGGCGTGCAGTGGGACGTCACCAAGTGGGCGTCGGTCTACGCCTTGTATGCCGAGGCGTTCCGCGCCCCGTCGCTGTCGGAGCTGTACGTCTCGGGCGTGCATTTCCCGGGCAACCTGTTCATCCCCAATCCCAACCTGAAGCCCGAGATCGGCAAGAACAAGGAAGTCGGCGTCGCGTTCAAGTTCAACGACACGCTGCAGCCCGGCGACAAGACGCGCTTGCGCCTCTCGGCCTTCCACACGAACTACCGCAACTTCATCGACGAGGTCGTCACCGCCACCACCTCGACCGAAGTCAACCTGCCGCGCGCCGCGATCTGGGGCGTGGAATTCGAGGGCGGCTACACCAGCGGCAACTGGTTCGGCATGCTGGGCGCTTCGCTGATCCGCGGCGAGGACAAGAGCACCAACCAGCCGATCGCGTCGATCCCGGCCGACAAGGTGGCGCTCACGGTCGGCTACCAGTTTCCCGAGCTGGGCGTCGTGCTGGGCGGCCGCACCAGGCTGGTGCGCTCGCAGCACCGCGTGCCGTCCGGCACCAGCAAGACCGACGGCTACGCGCTGTTCGACCTGTTCGTGAGCTGGCAGCCGACCGACGGGCTGCTGCGCGGCGCCCGCTTCGACGTCGGCGTCGATAACCTGACCGACAAGCGCTATCGCGACCACCTCACCCCCAACCTGGATCCCGGCCGCAACTTCAAGGTGGCCGCGAGCTTCCAGTTCTGAGCCGACGGCGGACGCACGGAGGAAGACCATGCACCGAGGCGACCGACAGCCCGAACTGTCCCTGCGCAGATGCGCAGCGGACGGCAACAACGACGACACGGGCGGCCGTCCCGACGCGCGCCGGACGTCGGCCGACCGCGAACCGGGTGCCGCATCCCGCAATCCGCACGCCGGTCGCTCGTCGCGGCCCGCGTCGGTGCGACGCATCGGCAGCCGCGAGCTGATGGGTGCGTCCGGCCAGCTCGTCATCCGCCACGCCGGTGACGACTACCACCTGCGCGTCACCAGCAAGGGCAAGCTGATCCTCACCAAATAGTCCCCGAAGTCCGCAAGCGGCCGACACCCGTTGCCGGTCGCGTGGCCAGCCAGCCAGGTCCCCGCCAATGCTTCCTCTCGCGGTACTCCGCCAGCCCGCCACGAATCCTTTGCCGACAGCTTTCCCGGTTCCGCCTATGGCGCAGCCGATGCCGCTACAAGGAGACCCTCGATGACCGCGACACCCGATCTGCGTCAGCGGCTGCAGGCGCTGCGCGCCGAGCAGCCCGCCATGCGCGCGCGCGACGCCGCCCGGATGCTGGGCGCCAGCGAGGGCGAACTGGTCGCCAGCGGCGTCGAAGAGACGGCGACGCGACTGACCTCGGCGTGGCGCGACATGATGGCGGCCATGCCGGGGCTGGGGCGCGTGATGTGCCTGACGCGCAACGACCACTGCGTGCACGAGCGTCATGGACGTTTCGAGCAGGTCAGCGCCAATGGCCCGCACGGTCTGGTGCTGGGCCCCGACATCGACCTGCGCATCTTCTTCGGCCAGTGGCAGGCAGGCTTCGCCGTCCGCGAGGAAACCCGCAGCGGCCCGCGCCGCAGCTTGCAGTTCTTCGATGCGCACGGCACCGCCGTGCACAAGATCTATGCCACCGCCGATACCGACATGACGGCGTTCGACACCTGGGTCGCGCGCTTCCGCGCGCCGGTTCAAAGCGCGGGTCTGGCGGTGACGCCACGTCCCGACCCGGCGGCAGACCGTCCCGATGCGGAGATCGATCGCGACTCGTTGCGCGCCGCCTGGCGCGGCATGCGCGACACGCACGAGTTCTTCGGCATCCTGCACAAGCACAAGGTCGGCCGCGTCCAGGCCCTGCGGCTGGCGGGCGAGGAGCTGGCGCAGGAACTGGCGCCACAAAGCGTGCGCGACATGTTGACGTCGGCGGCCGACAGCGCCACGCCGATCATGGTCTTCGTCGGCAGTCCGGGCTGTATCCAGATTCACACCGGACCGGTGCGCCGGCTGGTGCCGACCGGTCCGTGGTTCAATGTCCTCGATCCGGCCTTCAACCTGCATCTGCGCGAGGATGCCATCGCGCGCACCTTCATCGTGCGCAAGCCGACCGAGGATGGCGTCGTGACCTCGATCGAGGCGTTTGACGACGCCGACCGGACCATCGCGTTGTTCTTTGGGGCGCGCAAGCCGGGTCAACCCGAGCTCGGTGCCTGGCGCGAGATCGCCGAGGCGCGGGCAGCCGCATGACCCTGCGCCGCCGGCCGTTCCTGGCCTCGCTGGCCGCCACCGCCTTCGCCGGTACCGGCAGCGCGGCAGCACACACCTGGGTCGCCGATCACATAGGCCGGCAGGTCGAGATCCGCGACGCCTCGCGTGTGGTGGCCATCGGCGGTTCGGTCACGGAGACGGTCTACGCGCTGGGCGTCGGCGATCGGCTGATTGGCGTCGACAGCACCAGCCTCTATCCCGAGGCCGCCACACGCCTGCCGCAGGTCGGCTACATGCGCCAGATATCGGCTGAGGGCGTGTTGTCGCTGCGGCCAAGCCTGGTCCTGTCCACGACCGCGGCCGGACCCGCCGCCGCCTTCGATCAGTTGCGCGGCGCCGGCGTCGCCACGCTGGTGCTGGCCGCCGCCTATGATTTCGACAGCGTCGTGCACAAGATTGACGGCATCGGTCGGGCGCTGGGACGCGAGACAGCGGCCAGCGAACTGATTGCCACGCGGCGCACCGAAATGGCGGCGCTGGCCGACACATTGTCGCGGGCGCGTCGATCCCCCAAGGTGCTGTCCTTGCTGTCGATCGGACAGGGGCCGCCGCAGGCCGCCGGTCACGCCACGGCCGCCGACGGAATCATCCGCCTGGCGGGTGGCGTCAACGCGATCACCGGCTACGCGGGCTACCGCCCGGTTACCGCCGAAGGCGCGCTGGCGCTGGCGCCGGATGCCATCATGGTCCCGGCTCAGACCCTGCACGCGATGGGTGGCATCGACCGCCTGCTGGACACGGCCGCGCTGTCGCTGACACCGGCCGGCAAGGCACGGCGGGTCTTCGCGCTCGACGCCTTGCTGCTCCTCGGCTTCGGTCCGCGCACGCCCGAAGCGGCGCATCGCCTCGCCGCTTTCCTGCATCCGGAGCTCGGCCTGGCCGACGCGCGATGAGCGTCGCCATCCTGAAAGCGGCCGCTACCATCCGGCGGCCTGGCCGGATGCCGGTACTGGTGGGCCTGGGTCTGCTGGCCCTGGCGATCGCGCTGGCCGGACTGGCGTTGGGCGCGATGCGTATCGGCGTGGCGGACGCCCTTGTGGCGCTGGCCCACCGTCTCGGCCTTGTCGACGGTGTCGTGTCGCCGCAGCACGACGCCGTGCTGTTCGCCATCCGTCTGCCGCGCGTGTTGCTGTCGCTGGCGGTCGGTGCCGCGCTTGCGGCGTCGGGCGCGGCGATGCAGGGGCTGTTTCGCAATCCCCTGGCCGACCCCGGTCTGGTCGGCGTCTCCAGCGGCGCGGCCTTGGCCGCGGTGGCGACCATCGTGCTGGGCGACAAGGTGCTGCACCTGCTCGACGCGGCCGCCCGACCATGGGTGCTGCCGGCCGCCGCCGTTGGCGGCGGGTTGGCGGCCACGGCGCTGGTGCATCGCTTTGGCCTGCGTCACGGCCAGGCATCGATCGCCACCATCCTGTTGGCCGGCATCGCGATCAATGCCTTGTGCGGCGCCGGCATCGGCCTGCTGACCTTCCTGGCCGACGAGCAGCAGCTGCGCAGCCTCGTCTTCTGGACCATGGGCAGCCTGGGTGCCACGACGTGGACGGCGCTACCGCTTGCCCTGCCCCTGATCGTGCTGCCGACCGTCGGGCTGATGACTGCGACACGCGCGCTCGATGCATTCGCCCTCGGCGAACGCGAAGCCGGCCATCTCGGCGTCGATGTCGAGCGCCTCAAACGGCGCCTGCTGGTACTGGTGGCGCTGGCAACCGGCGCCAGCGTCTCGGTCTGCGGCATCATCGGCTTCGTCGGGCTGGTCGTGCCGCACCTGCTGCGCCTGTCGTGCGGGCCGCGGCATCGGCTGGTGCTGCCGGGGGCCGCCCTGCTGGGCGCCGGTCTGCTGACCGCGGCCGACCTGGCGGCGCGACTGATGGTGGCGCCGGCCGAGATGCCGATCGGCGTGGTCACGGCCCTGGTCGGTGGCCCGTTCTTCCTCTGGCTGCTGCTGCGCCGGCTGAGCGCGAGTGCCGCATGAGCCTGACGGCGGACAATCTCGGGGTACGCATCGGCGGCGCGACGCTGCTGCACGACGTGTCGCTGGCGGCGCATTGTGGCGAGGTGCTGGGCCTGCTCGGCCCCAACGGCGCCGGAAAGTCGACGCTGCTGTCGCTGCTGGCCGGCGACCGCGCGCCGAGCACAGGGGCGGTACGCCTGCACGGCCGCGATCCCCGGCAGTGGCCGGCCGAAGCGCTGGCCCGCATACGGGCGGTGATGACCCAGTCGGCCGCCGTGGCCTTCGACTTCACGGTACGCGAGGTGGTCGACCTGGCTCGCCTGCCGCATGCCGGTCGCTCCAGCGCGACGGAGGACCGCCGCATCGTCGCCGCAGCGCTCGACCTGGCGGACGTCGGCCACCTCGCCGAGCGGATCTATCCCAGCCTGTCGGGCGGCGAGAAACAGCGCGTGCAGGTGGCGCGCGCCCTGGCGCAGATCTGGGCCGCGACCGACGATGCACCGGCACGGTTCCTGATGCTGGACGAACCGACCGCCAGCCTCGACCTGCGGCACCAGCACATGGTGCTCGACACCGTGCGGCGCTTCGTTGCCGAAGGCGTCGGTGCCATCGTGGTGCTGCACGACATCAATTTGGCGGCCGCCTATTGCGACCGCGTGGCCCTGCTGCACGGTGGCCGGCTGATTGCCGACGGTGCGACGCGCGAGACGCTGACCGTTGAACGGCTCAGCAGGGTCTACAACGTGGCTCTGTCGGCGATCGACAACGGCAGCGGCGGACCCCACTTCGTCAGCCGCACCCTCCCGCGGTCGGTCGCCGCCGCGCACTGCATTTCCGCCTGAAAGCCTTACCGACTGCGCGTCGAGCACGGCCCAGAGGGTGATCGCCGCTGTCGGCTGCGACATTTTCCGTGCTGCGGCGCAACATCGCTTGGCAGGCGGCGCGCCGGGCCGCTAGATAGATTTCAAGCAAACGACCGCACCGCAGGCGACCTGCGCCACCCGGAGGGAGGAACGATGACCGACCAAGTGCTGCCGGTGCCACCGCAAGTGGCGGCCAAGGCCTATGTCGACCAGGCGAAATACAAGCAGATGTACCAGGAGTCGGTTGCCGATCCGGTGAAGTTCTGGGGCGAGCACGGCAAGCGCATCGACTGGATCAAGCCGTACACTCAGGTCAAGGACGTCGACTACTCCGGCAACGTCCACATCCGCTGGTACTACGACGGCGTGCTGAACGTGTCGGCCAATTGCATCGACCGGCATCTCGCCAAGCGCGGCGGGCAGACGGCGATCATCTGGGAAGGCGACGATCCGGCCGAGAGCAAGCACATCACCTACCGCGAGATGCACGCCGAGGTGTGCAAGCTGGCCAACGTGCTCAAGGCACGCGGCGTCAAGAAGGGCGACCGGGTCACGATCTACATGCCGATGATCCCCGAGACCGCCTACGCCATGCTGGCCTGCGCCCGCATCGGTGCGGTGCATTCCGTAGTGTTCGGCGGTTTCTCGCCGGACTCGCTGATCAATCGCATCGAGGACTGCAGCTCCGCCGTCGTGATCACCGCCGACGAAGGCCTGCGCGGCAGCCGCAAGGTGCCGTTGAAGGCCAACACCGACGAGGCGCTGAAGAAGTGTCCCGGGGTGACGACGGTGATCGTGGTCAAGCGCACCGGCGGCCAGATCGACTGGGTGGCCGGCCGTGACGTCTGGTACCATGAAGAGTGCGCCAAGGTGCCGGCCGACTGTCCGCCCGAGCCGATGAACGCCGAGGATCCGCTGTTCATCCTCTACACCTCGGGCTCGACCGGCAAACCCAAGGGCGTGCTGCACACGTCGGGCGGCTACATCGTCTACACCTCGATGACGCATCAGTACGTCTTCGACTACCACGACGGCGACGTCTACTGGTGCACGGCCGATGTCGGCTGGGTGACCGGCCATTCCTACATCGTCTACGGGCCGCTCAGTAACGGCGCCACCACGCTGATGTTCGAGGGCATCCCCAATTGGCCCGACAGCTCGCGCTTCTGGCAGGTCGTCGACAAGCACAAGGTCAATATCTTCTACACCGCGCCCACCGCCATCCGCGCCCTGATGCGCGAGGGCGAGGCGCCGGTGAAGAAGACCAGCCGCGCCAGCATCAAGTTGCTCGGCACGGTGGGCGAGCCGATCAATCCCGAGGCGTGGCTCTGGTATCATCGCGTCGTCGGCGACTCGCTGTGCCCGATCGTCGATACATGGTGGCAGACCGAGACCGGCGGCATCCTGATCACGCCGCTACCCGGCGCCACGCCGCTGAAGCCGGGTTCGGCAACCCTGCCGTTCTTCGGCGTCAAGCCGGCGGTGGTCGACGCCAACGGCAACGAACTGCAGGGCGCTTGCACCGGCAACCTGGTGCTGACCGACAGTTGGCCGGGTCAGATGCGCACCGTGTTCGGCGATCACCAGCGGTTCATCGACACGTATTTCTCGACCTACAAGGGCCGCTACTTCACCGGCGACGGCTGCCGGCGCGACGCAGACGGCTACTACTGGATCACCGGCCGCGTCGACGACGTGATCAACGTCTCCGGCCACCGGCTGGGCACGGCCGAGGTCGAGTCGGCGCTGGTGGCGCATCCCAAGGTCGCCGAGTCGGCGGTGGTCGGCTACCCGCACGACCTCAAGGGCCAGGGCATCTACGCCTACGTCACCCTCAAAGCCGGCATCGAACCGACCGAGGCGCTGCGCAAGGAGCTGGTGGCGCATGTCCGCAAGGAGATCGGCCCGATCGCCGCGCCCGACCTGATCCAGTGGGCGCCGGGCCTGCCCAAGACCCGTTCCGGCAAGATCATGCGCCGCATCCTGCGCAAGATCGCCGAGAACGAGTACGGTAATCTCGGCGATACCTCGACGCTGGCCGATCCGGCTGTGGTCGACGACCTCGTCGGCAACCGCATGAATCGGAGCGCCTGACGCCGCCCGCTGGCACGAAACTCTTGCCGTCCTGTCGCGCGCCGGTTGAAATATTGCCGGCGCGTCAACGCTGGCGCGACAGCGACGGGGGAGAGGCATGGCCGAATACGAGGCGACGCTGCCGAAACTGAAAGCCGCGTATCAGGCGTGGCACGACAGCCGCGGCAAGAGCATCGATACCTGGATCGACCTGTTCGACGATACCGTCGACCTGCGATCCCTGGCCGGGGGACATCACGGCATCCCCTGGTCGAAATCCCGCGTCAGCCGCGACGGCGTGCGCGCCTATCTGAACGAACTCACCGACCACATGACCATGGCCTATTGCAGGGTCGACCGCTTCGTCTGCCAGGACGACTGTATCGTCGTGATCGGGTCGACCTGCTGGCACCACAACCAGACGGGCAAGCCCGCCGAGTCGGCAAAGGTCGACGTCTGGCAGTTCAGGAACGGCAAGGCCATCGCGTTCCACGAGTACTACGACACGGCCAGAGTCATGGGCGCCGCGGTACCCTGAGGGCCCGACACCAGGCCCCTGACGTCCTTCCCTGACCACCGGGACGAGCGCTCGGGCGCACGCGGCCAGAGTCGCGCGGCTGCTCACTTCTGTTGTATGATGGTTTGAGGGAGAGGCGCGCCCGGCAGACTGGATCGACGCGTCACGAAGGCCGGAAATGCTGCGCACCGATCTGTCGCGCGACAACAGTCTGATTGCCGATGTCCGCCGGGCCAGGTTCATCACGCCGTGGTGGCTGGCGATCCCGTTCGGTGCGGCCTTGCTGCCGGTCGTCACCTCCCTGTTGGCGCCGCTGGCGGCGCAGCCGCTTCTCCGCCTGATGACGAGCCTGCTCCCCGGCCCGATTCTGAAGACCTATTTTTCATCGATCGTCACCATCCTGGCCTACGGCTTCGCCGCCCTCGTGCTCCTGCTCTGGGTGCGGCTGGTCGAGCGCCGGCCCTTCCACACCATCGGTTTCCGACCGCGCCGGATGCTGATCGCGACACCGCTGGGTATCGCCATCGCCTTGCTGTTCACGACAGCCGTCATGGGCGTTCTGGTGGCGCTGGGTATGGCCGGCCGCACGCCGCCGGGCGCCGATCCGGTTGGCGTGGCGGCGCTGCAGGGCATCGTGATCGCGGCCGTGATGTACGCTGTGCAGGCCTCGACCGAAGAGATGATCTATCGCGGCTGGCTGCAGAACGTGCTGGCGCTACGCCCCGGCGCCCCGCTTGCCATCCTCGTCACGACCATCGCCTTCACCTTTGCCCATGCCGACAACGACGGCTTCGGCCTGATGGCCGGTATCAACCTGACCTTGTTTGCGATTTTCCTGTCGCTGCTGGCGCTGCGCACCGGCGGGCTGTGGGCGAGCTGCGCCTGGCATGCTGCCTGGAACTGGTCGCTGAACAATGTCTGGGGCGTGCCGTTGAGCGGCATTCCGCCGGAAGGCGGGTCGGCGATGAGCTGGGCGCTGACCGGACCATCGCTGCTGACCGGCGGCGCCTGGGGGCCGGAAGGCGGCCTGTTGGCCACGGCGGTGCTGGCCGGCGGTATGGTCTGGGCGGGCCTGTGGCGCGGCCTGGGCGATCGCAAGGCCGCCGTGCCGACACCGCCACCAGTGGTCGCGCCGCAGCTGGCGTCTTACCGCGCACCCCGCCGCAAGTGACGGCCAATGCTGGCGCAATGCCGCGCCGGCGCCGCGGTTATGGCCACTGGCCTTCGACGATCACCAGCGTCTTGGCGTAGACGTAGGTCCGGACTTCCTTGCCGCTCAGTTCGAACGGCTCCTCGCCGGGGCGACTGAACTGGAACTTGTCGCCGTCCAGTTTCTCCATCTTCCAGTCGGTCTCGGTCACGGGATAGCGGCCGCCCTCGACCCAGCGGCTGACAATTCCGGCGACGCGCACCTTCCACGTTTCCTGGCTCATATCTCCACTCGCAGGGGTCGAACCGACCCCGGTGCGGGCTCTTTCAGGCCTCTGCCAACCCCAGCTTGCCGGCGGACCACCCGCAACGCAACCGACTCCCCCTCCCGGACGCGATCGGCACGACTACCCCCAGGCCGGCGTCAATCGCCAGACCTGATTTTGCACCGCCAATGCGGCTTGTGTGCGCTGGACGGATCGCCCCCCGGCCCCAAGGCGTCCACACGTAATACCCGCCGGCCTGACGGGCAAGCCGAGTCACACGCCACGAAGATGGGGGGATTGCGGTCGCGGCCCGGGATACCGGCGCTGCTATTCCGCCGCCACCGGGCGCGGCGCGGCGACGGGTGCCGGCCGCGGACGGGTGATGGCGGTCAGCAAGGCCAGCACGATGAAGCCGCAAATCAGCACGAAGATCAGGCGCGGCTCACCGCGGTCCATCAGCCAGCCGTAGAGCAGCGGCGAGATCATGCCGCCCAGGTTGAAGCCGGTCGACACGAAGCCGAACACCCGGCCAAAGGCGCCGGGCGGCGTCACCGCCCGCACCATCATATCGCGCGACGGCTGGATGATGCCGTTGAGCAGACCGCCGACCGACATGGTGAGAACCAGCAGCACAGTGCCCAGATCGACCCAGCCGATCAGCACCACCATGGTCGAGGTGGCGGCGAAGCACAGTGCCGCGACGCGCTCGTGCCGCATGGTGCGGTCGGCGATGATGCCGCCCACCAGCACGCCCAACGCGCTCAGCAGCAGGAATCCCGACAGCGCAAAGTTGGCGGCCGACGCCGGCGTGCCGTGCAGCACGCCCAGTGCCACCACCGAGAAATTCTGCAGGCCGCCGTTGGCCATCGCCAGCAGCGCGAAGAACAGCAGGTTGCGCAGGATCGGCGTCGAGAACAGCAGCCGCCAGCCGACGGCGACGGGCGCCGTGTCCGTCGCCTTCGATGGCGCCGCGACCGGCCGCGACAGCACGCCGCCGCGCAGCAACAGCAGTGCCGCGACCGCGGCGCCCAGCGCGGCCGCGACCAGGAAGGCGCCACGCCAGCCCCAGAACGCGGCGCAGAACAGCACGATCGGCGGCGCCACGCCGCTGCCGAGATAGCCGGCGAACGTGTGGATCGAGAACGCCTTGCCGATGCGCTTGCCGTCGATCGTGGCCGACAGGATGGCATAGTCGCAGGGATGGTAGACCGTGTTGGCCAGACCCAGCATGGCGAAGGCCGCCACCAGCGCCCAGTAGCCCGGCACCAGCGCCGCCACGGTGATCGCGCCGGCCCCCAGCAGCAGGCCGCCGGTCAGAATGGTGCGCGGTCCCACGCAATCGACCAGGAACCCGGCCGGCGTCTGCAGCGTCGCCGACACGACGTTGAACGCCGTCAGCGCCAGGCCGATGGCGGTATAGCTGGCGCCGTACTCGGCCCGCACCAGGCCGAAGATCGGCGGCAGCAGCAGGATGTAGAAGTGGCTGACGAAGTGCGCCGCGCTGATCAGGCCGATCACGCGCCCGTCGCGCCGCCACATCGAACCTGTTGCCGCCACCGCCTGCACCTTATGCCGTCTGTCCCGTACGCCCATCGGTTGGGCCACAAACACCAATATACGCCCGCCGCCTGGCCGCGCCGACCTTCGCCGAGGCGGGCAGGCGTCACAAGTCCTTTGCCGCGCACGCCTGCCCTGAAGCTGGCCGGGAGGTAAAGCGACGCGTGGTGGCAGGCTTACGCCGCACAGGACCCAGTCCAGGTCTCCTGCACAGTCAGGTTGGCGTGCCCTGCAAATCCGGCGGTGCTCCCAACGCGGCAGCCATGCGAGCCATGAACAGCCATGGCGCACGGCTTAGTCCCACACACGTTAGGGGCATTCCCGACGGCACCGGAGGCCCGCCCAGCCCATCGGCAGTCTCACATCACCGTCTGGCCGATGCCGCCGCGCCGGGCACCGGCGGCGATGTTGCCCCACAGCACTTCGTGGCCTTGGGGCAGGGCGCGGTTGTTGGGCATCGTCAGCCACAGCCGCAGCAGCAGCCGGTCATGGCCGCTGGCCTTGTCGTCCTCGAAGGCGGTGCGGCCGTGGTAGGTGACATGGCTGTTGAGCAGCTGCAGGTCGCCCGGCTCGAGCGTCATCTCGAAGCACAGCTCTTCGGACAGGGCCATCAGCATGTCGATGGCCTCGCGCTGCCCCGTCGTCAGCTTGGGCACGCCCGGCACCAGCTCGGCCGCTTCAATGTAGGTGAGCGAATAGTGGCTGGTGAAGCGGCCATCGCGCAGGCCGAAGATCGGCAACCTGTAGACCGTCTCGGCCTTGTCGGATTCCTCACCCAGCCGGCTGCGCCAGAAATCCTCGAACAGCACGTCCAGCAGGTCGGGCCGCCGCGCCAGGAAGGCGTTGTGCACCGCCGTCGAGCTGCAGATCTTGCTGACGCCGCCCGACTTCGCCTGGCGTACGCAGAGCAGCGCCACCACGTCGGTGCGGTCGGTATGGAACCGCAGCTGGCCGTTGGTCAGCGTGCGGGCATAGGACGACAGGAACGGACGGCCGTCGCCCTGCCCCTCGATCTGGCCATAGCGCTGGCCGACGCCGGCGCCCTCGTCGCGGATAGCGCGCATCAGCTCGCCGCGCCGGTTCTGGAAGACCGGCGTGCCGACATGGCTACCGATGCCGAAATAGATCTGGCGCAGCGCGTCTTCGTCGTACGCCGCCACCGGCAGGCCGCGCAGCTTCACCATGCCGCAGCCGTTCTCCAGCTCGTCGGCGATGTCGTCGAACAGGGGGCGCAACGTCGGCAACGGGAAATCCTCCCGTCTGATCTCGTGCCACGCCAGCCCGCGGCGGCGCACCGCCTGTAGTGCCGCGTCAATCTCGGCCGCGGCGCCCGCCGGCAAGTCGCGGATCCAGCGACGTGAAGAAACCATGTCACGACCGAGCCAGACATTGGGGCCGGTCAGCGCCGCGCGACGTGTCATGTGCCTACCGCCTTGCTGCGAAAAATCAGGCAAGCCCTGCGGCGGCCACTCCTATCACCGCGCACGGACCGGTCCAAGGGCCGCAGTGGCGCCGCCGGGACGCAGATATCTTGCACTGGCGCCAGCCGGAGGCTGGTTTGTATGCTCGCCGCCCGACCCATGGCGGGCCGTCATCTCCCGCCAGCCCGCCATCGGAGGCAGACACCGTGGCCAGCGAATTGATCACCGAACACACCGCGGCGTCGTCGCGTCACTCGACGTCTTATCTCGCGGCCGGCCCGGCGGATGGACCCCTGGTCGTCTTCGTGCACGGCTGGCCAGAGCTGTCGCTCAGCTGGCGGCATCAGCTGCCGTGCTTCGCCCGCCTCGGCTTCCGCGCCATCGCGCCGGACATGCGCGGCTACGGCCGCTCCAGCGTCTATCGCACACACGAAGCCTATGCCCAACAACACGTCGTTGCCGACATGCTGGAGTTGCTCGACTCGCTGGGCGCCGACAAGGCGGTGTGGGTCGGCCACGACTGGGGCAGCCCGACGGTCTGGAACATCGCCAGCCACCATCCCGAGCGCTGCCGCGCGGTCGCCAGCCTGTGCGTGCCTTACTACACGCTGGAGCGTGGCCTGGACGCGACGCTGCCGCTGGTCGACCGCCGCGTCTATCCCGAGAGCGAGTATCCCATCGGACAGTGGGACTACATGCGCTTTTACGAGGAGAACTTCGCCAAGGCGACGGGCACCTTCGACGCGCATCCCTACAACACGGTCAAGGCCCTGTTCCGCAAAGGCGATCCAGCCGGCCACATGAAGCCGTCGCGGACCGCGACGGTACGCAGGGACGGCGGCTGGTTCCGTGGTGCGCCGGCGGCACCGGATGTGCCGCGCGATGCCGACGTGGTCAGCGAAGAGGACCTGCGCGTCTATGCCGACGCACTGCAACGCAACGGCTTCTTCGGGCCCGACTCCTACTATATGAACCACGCCGCCAACGCCGCCTATGCCGCGTCGGCACGCAACGGCGGGCGCCTCGACATGCCGGTGCTGTTTCTCGCAGCGCGCTACGACTACACGTGCGAGAGCGTCGCCTCGCGGCTGGCCGAGCCGATGCGCGGCCAATGCCGCGATCTCACCGAGGTCATCATCGACAGCGGCCACTGGATGGCGCAGGAGAAGCCGCTGCAGGTCAACGCCGCGTTGACGCGCTGGCTGGCAACCAGCGTGCCGCAGGCCTGGCCGGCGTGAGCAGGCGCGCCCGGCGGAGCGGTGACTGACGGGCCGCCGTCACACCTTCCAGCCCAGCCAGTCGCACAGGCCGCGGCCCATGATCCAGTCCTTGTCGCCGCTGCTGAGCCACGGCATTTCCTCGGTGAACATCGTGATGCCCTGGCGATACGTGCACGGCAGACGCGACAGGTCCGTGCCCCAGAACATGCGCTTGGGTCCGAACGCGTCGTAGACGCGGCGGACATAGGGATGCAGCCAGCGATAGGGATAGACATCGCTGGTGTAGCAGGGCAGCGCGCTCGCCTTGGCGGCCACGTTGGGCCGCTTGGCCAAGGCCAGCATCTTGTCGAGATCGCGGAAGGCGGCGTCGTCTTTCAGCGTGCTGTTCAGGCCGAGATGATCCATCACCAGCCGCAGGCCAGGATGCCGCGCGGCGACCGCGTCGATCAGGTGCGCATAGCCGTGATGCACCAGCACCATCAGCGGGATTCCGGCCCGCTCGGCGGCACCCCATAGCCAGTCGAAGCGGCCATCAAGCAATGGCTGGCGCAGCAGTTCGGTGTGGAATGTCAGGCGCATGCCCAGCATGCCCGGCTGGCGTCGCCAACCGGCGAGCTGATCGCGTGCGCCGGCCGCATCGGGATCGAACCGTCCCATCACGGCAAAACGGTCGGGATGAGCTTCCGCCGCGGCGATGGCCAGGTCGTTGCGGTCGCCCTCCCATGACGGCGGCACGAGCACCGCGCGATCCACGCCGGCCTTGTCCATTTCCCGAAGCAGCTCGTCCTTGCCCAGCGGCGCGCGATGCGGCGCCGATCGTGCCGGCCACGGCCGCTCCGGCGTGCTGGCGGCCCAGACATGGACCTGTGCATCGACGATCAGCATCGCGCGTGTTCCCCGAATGGCTTCATTTGTGCATGGCATGGTGTGACGGTCCGATGTCCCTGGCCATTGCAGAATCGTCCTATCAGGGCCTTCTGCATGCGGCTGGCTCCGTGCCGTATCGCCGGCTAGCATTGTTGCGCATCCGCACAGATACCCCGTCGCCTGGCGTCCGATGACGCCGGCATGGAGAAACACTGATGAGAGACGAGCCCGACACCGATCTCGCCTTGATGAAATTCGGCATCGGCCAGCCCGTGCCGCGCAGCGAGGATCCCAAGCTGTTGCGCGGCGAGGGGCGCTACACCGACGATGTCAACCTGGCCGGCCAAGCCTATGCCGTGATGGTGCGCAGCCGGCACGCACACGCCACGATCCGCGGCATCGACGCCGGCGACGCGCGCGCCATGCCGGGCGTCCTCGGCGTCTATACGCTGGCCGATCTTGAAGCCGCCGGCTTCGGCCCGCTGAAATGCCCGGTCGCGTTTCCCAACCGCGACGGCACGCCGATGAAGACGCCGGTGCGACCGGCCCTGGCCAGGGACAAGGTGCGGTTCGTCGGCGAGGCGGTCGCCTTCGTCGTCGCCGAGACGGCGGCGCAGGCCAAGGACGCGGCCGAAGCGGTCATGCTCGACCTCGAGGAACTGCCGGCCGTCACCGATCCGGTGGCCGCGCTGGCGTCCGGCGCGCCGCAGCTGCATGCCGATGCGCCCGGCAATCTGGTGCTCGACTACCACTACGGCGACGCCGAGGCGGTGGCGGCGGCGTTCGCCCGGGCGGCGCACGTCACGCGTCTCGACATCGTCAGCAATCGCGTCGTGGTCAATGCCATGGAGCCGCGTTCGGCGATCGGCAGCTTCGATCCCGCCACCGGACGCTGGACCCTGCATGTCGGCTGCCAGGGCGTGTTCGGCATGCGCGGCACGCTCGCCAAGGACGTGCTCGGCGTGCCGCCCGACAAGGTGCATGTGCTGACCGGCAATGTCGGCGGCTCGTTCGGCATGAAGGCGCCGGTCTATCCCGAGTATCCCTGCGTGCTGTTTGCCGCCCGCGCGCTCGGCCGGCCGGTGAAGTGGACCGATGAACGCTCCGAGAGCTTCGTGTCCGACCATCACGGCCGGGACCACCAGCGCGTCGCGGAGCTGGCGCTCGACAAGGACGGCCATTTTCTCGCGGTGCGGCTGACCGGCTACGGCAACGCCGGCGCCTTCATCTATCCGCCGCTGCCGGCCACCATCAACGCCGTCAAGAACGTGGTCGATGTCTACAAGACGCCGGTGATCGAGGTGAACTCCAAGATCGTGTTCACCAACACCACGCCGATCGCGGCCTATCGCGGCGCCGGCCGGCCGGAGGGCAACTACTACATGGAACGGCTGATCGACACGGCGGCCCGCGAGATGGGCATCGACCGCGTCGAGCTGCGCCGACGCAACCATATCGCGCCGCAAGCGATGCCCTACAAGGCACCGTCCGGCATGCTCTACGACAGCGGCGAATTCACCAGCGTGCTCAATACCGCGCTGGCCGCCGCCGACTGGAACGGCTTCGATCGCCGCCGGCAGGACAGCCGTGGCCGCGGCAAGCTGCGCGGCCGCGGTATCGGCAGCTATCTCGAGGTCACCGCGCCGCCGTCGAAGGAGATGGGCGGCATCCGCTTCGAGGCCGACGGCGCCGTCACCATGATCAGCGGCACCCTGGACTACGGCCAAGGACACGCCTCGCCGTTCGCGCAAGTGCTGGTCGAGAAGCTGGGCATTCCCTTCGACCGGCTGCGCCTGCTGCAGGGCGACAGCGACCAGCTGAAGGCCGGCGGCGGCACCGGCGGCTCGCGCTCGATGCTGGTGGCCGGCCAGGCCTTTGTAGAAGCCAGCGCCCAGGTGGTCGAGCGCGGCAAGCAGATCGCCGCCCATCTGCTGGAAGCGGCCGTCGCCGACATCGAGTTCAGCCGCGGTCACTTCACGATCGCGGGCACCGACAGGGGCATCGGCATCATGGCGCTGGCCGACAAGCTGCGCTCAGGCATCACCCTGCCACCCGACGTGCCCGCGTCGCTCGACGTAGCGCACGTGTCGGACAATCCGCCGTCGTCCTTCCCCAACGGCTGCCATGTCGCCGAGGTCGAGGTCGATCCCGAGACCGGCGCCATCGACGTGGTGCGCTACGTCATGGTCAACGACTTCGGCACGGTGATCAATCCGCTGCTGGTCGAAGGCCAGGCGCATGGCGGCGTGGTGCAGGGCATCGGCCAGGCGCTGATGGAGCGCACGGTGTTCGACGGCCAGGGCCAGCCGCTGGCCGGCTCGTACATGGACTACGCCATGCCGCGCGCCGCGGACGCGCCCGACTTCAAGGTCCAGAACCATCCGGTGCCGTGCAAGAGCAATACGCTGGGCGTCAAGGGCTGCGGCGAGGCCGGCTGCGCCGGCGCGCTGCCGTCGATCATGAACGCCGTGATCGATGCGCTCGCCGAGCGCGGCATCACGCATATCGACATGCCGGCGACGCCGGAAAAGGTCTGGCGTGCATTGCAGGCAAGTGGCGCGTAGGAGCAGATCGAAGACGGTGCAGAAGCGACCTTCACCGGCGGGCAGGGCCATCACCGATGGAGGCGGCGACCGACCTTCCGTCGTCCCGAGCGCAGCGCCGAAGGCGCGACGGGAGGGACCTTGCTCCGGCAATGCCGGTGTTGGTCGTCCCGTCACGATCTCTCGGCTGCGCCCGGGACGGCGGCAATCATGCCAACCGCAATCGGCCCGTCCGGCGCGTGAAGCAAGGCCGCACTACCGTTCACCAAGACAAGGCATAGCGAGGACACGTCCATGATCGAAGAAATCCGCGACATCGCCACCAAGGACGGGGCGATGGAGACCTTCATCTGCCGGCCGGAGCGCAACGGCCCGTTCCCCGCCGTCTTCTTCCTGATGGATGCGCCGGGCATCCGCGAGGAGCTGTACGACATGGCACGTCGGCTGGGCACGGTCGGCTACTACGTCCTGCTGCCCAATCTCTACTACCGGGCCGGTCGCGATACCAAGTACGGGCCGGACGTGCTGGAACACGGCAGCGCCGAGCACACGCGCATGCGTGCCGTGCGCACCAAAATGACCATCCCGCCGGTGATGGACGACCTCGCCGCCATGATGGCATTCGTCGATGCGCAGAAGGAGGTCCGCAAGGGACCGATCGGCTGCCATGGCTATTGCATGAGCGGTCCCTACGCGCTCGCCGCGGCGGCGCGCTACCCCGACCGCGTCGCGGCCGCGGCGTCGTTCTACGGCACCTGGCTGGTGAGCGACGCGGTCGAGAGCCCGCACCTGACCCTGGGCAAGGCCAAGGGCGAGCTCTACATCGCCTGCGCCGAGCATGACGACCTGGCGCCACCGGACATGGTCATGGAGCTGCAGGGCCTGTTCGCGAAATCCGGCGCCGCCGGCGAGCTGGAGATCTATCCCAAGGTGCACCACGGCTTCGCCTTCCCGCAGCGCAAGGTCTACGACAAGCCGGCCGCCGAGCGGCACTGGGAGCGGCTGATCGCGCTCTATCGCCGCACGCTGGGCGCCCAATAGCACCGCGCCGGCAGAGCGGGCCGGACCCGCACACGGATCGCCACCATCGGGACCGTCCGACGCGGCCGGGCCGGCGCTTGCTATCGGCCCGGCGAGGCGTCTACACAACGCCTCCCCGACACCGCCGGACCGATATGCCCGCCCACAACCCGCTGCCCATCGACCGCTCGCTGTTCTTCCGCATGGTGCTGGCAGTCAACCTCACGGCGCGGCCGTTCGCGCGGCTCTATTCGCGTCGCTATCACCTCAACCTCACGGAATGGCGGGTGATGATCACGCTCGCCAGCAAGCCGGGCTCGTCGGCCAACGACGTGGCGCGTCTGACCGGGCTCGACAAGATGACCGTCAGCCGGTCGCTGGCGTCGATGATCCGCCACGGCTATGTCGACCGCCGCAGCGCGGCCGACGATCGCCGCCGCTCGGTCCTGGCGCTGACCGCCCGCGGCCGTCGTGTCTTCCACGCCATCGCGCCCAGCGGCGCGGCCCGTGAGAAGTGGCTGTTCGCCGACTTCAGCGCCGCCGAACGGGCGACCTTCGTGCGTCTGCTCGACCGGGTGATCGCGCGCGCCGGCGCTCTGCCCGACGACTAGACGTCAGAAGCCGTAGAGGTCGGGGCGCGCGATGCCGTCCGACCACGCGATCGGGCCCTCGGCCCAGGCCAGCAGCAGCGCGCCATAGCGGCTGCAGATCGTGACTTCGGTACCGGGCTCGATGACCACGAAACTGCCGGCCTGCGCAACGGCAGTCCCGACCTGCACGTCGCCGCCGCAGACGAACCACTCGACAACGTCGGTCGTGACATGTGCCGGCACCGCGCTGCCGGGCAGCACCTGCAGCTGCACCAGGCGCCGCCTGTCCGGCGTGCCGCTGTAGTCGAAGACCATGCGGCGCCCGACGCCCGCCAGCAGGGTCGGCTGCAGCGGCAACGCTTCGACTGCAACGTTGACGTCGGGCATCGTCTCCGGCGCGGCGTTGACGATGTCGGCGTGCCGCGCGCCGGCATGCAGGCGATGCACCGGCCCGCCTTCCGGCGGGTAGGTCACCGGCCCTTCCAGCCGGGCGCACAACAGGCAGCTCTGGTAGGCGATGGCGTCGTGCGTGGCGCCGGCGCGGTTGATGCCGACGTCACCCCGCACCGCCGTGCCGGCGTAGTCGCTGAGCGAGCCGTCGAGAAAGAAGCTGGTGGCGGTGCCGAGGTGCTGGTGCAGGCCGCTGCGCGTCAGCGGCTCGAAGGCGACGAGGCCGAGGAAACGGCCCCTGGCGTGGTCGACCCGCACGACCTTCTGGCGGATGCCCTTCTTGCCGGCCTCGTGCCAGCGCGCCGTCGTCATGTCATGCACGCTGATCGCCGAGCCGCGCCGGGCGACGGCCGGCGCGCGCGGTTCGCTGCGGGTCTTGGCCATGCCGTGCCTCCGGGTTGCCGCACCTTGACGGGTGCGCGGCAATCGATAACACTCGTTACTAATCAGCACAAGATCGCCGCGCCCGCGGCCGACACTGGGAGCGAAACATGAGACTGTTCGCGCGCGGCGCCGCCGCTGCCGTTCTTGCGCTCGGGCTGCTGCAGCAGGCCGCGCAGGCGCAGGACGTGAAGCTCAAGCTGGCGCATGTCGCGCCGCCGACCAGCTCGTTCCAGACGGCGGCCGACCGCATGAACGCCCATCTCAAGGAGCTGTCCGGCGGCACGATGGCGCTGGAGATCGTGCCCGGCGGCGCGCTGGGCAGCCTGGTGCAGCTGTGGGCGCAGCTGCGCGCCGGAACGCTCGACATGCACCTGATCGACGTCGGCGCCATGACGCCGATGAAGGAGGCGCGCCTCTTCACCGTCGTGCACATGCCGTACGTGTTCCGCGACCAGGATCACTGGCGCAAGTTCGTCGCCAGCGACGTCTTTGCCGAGATGATGGGCGGCGTGGAGAAGGACATCGGCTTCAAGTATCTCGGCTATGTTGGAGACCGCCCGCCGCGCGCCCTCACGACGCGCAACACGCCGGTGCGTAAGGTCGAGGACATGAAGGGCCTGAAGATCCGCACGCCCGAGATTGCCGCCATCACTGAGACCTTCAAGGCGTTCGGCGCGAACCCGACGCCGATCAAGGCGTCCGAGATCTACACCGCGCTGCAGACCGGGCTGGTCGACGGACAGGAGAACGGCATCATCGACGTCGTCGCGGCCGGCTGGACCGAAGTGCAGAAGTACTACATGGCGATCGATTATCAGCAGTCCGGCATCGGCGTGTGGATGAGCGGCGCCAAGTGGGCCAGCCTCAGCGACAAGCAGAAGGGCTGGGTGCTCGAAGCCGCCAAGCGGACCGGCGTCGACGCGCTCGCCGCCTACCAGCGCGAGCTGGATGCCGCCATCGCCCAGGCGAAAGCCAAGGGTATGCAGTTCATCGACGTCGACAAGTCCGGCTTCATCAAGGCCACGCAGTCCATGGTCAGCGACAAGGACGGCACGGTGTGGCCCAAGGGTCTGGCGGCCCGGATCGGGGCCATCAAGTAGTGTCGCGTCGGGTCGAGGCCTTCGCCCAACGCTGCGTCGCCGTCCTGCGCCATCTGACCGGCGCCAGCCTGCTGGCGATGATCGCACTCACCCTCGGCCAGGTCGGCCTGCGCTACGTGTTCGGCCACTCGATCTCGTGGGTCGAGGAAATCTCGGTGGTGCTGCTGACGTGGCTTGCCTGGCTGGGCGCGACGCTGCTGTGGCTGCAGCGCCGCCATCCGGCGGTCGACATTGTCATCGGCAGCCTTTCGCCGGGCGTCCGGGCCAGTCTGCACAGGGGCTTCGATGCGATGGCCGTCGCGCTCGGCGTCGGCCTGGCAATATCGGCGCTGCGCACCATCGACATGTTCGCCGGCATCGAGCTGGCCGGCCTTGGCATCGATTCGGGCATCAAGTACCAGCCGATCGTCGCCGGCGGCATCGGCCTGGCTCTTGCCGGCGCCGTCAATCTGCTGCGCCCCGCCGCGTCGCACTAGGGCCGCCGCACGATGGCCGTCGATCTCGCCCTGCTGTTCGGGGTCATGCTGGCGGCAATGGCGGTCGGCATGCCGGTATTCCTCGCCATGGCGCTGTCGGCCGGCGCCTATTGGCTTGTCTTTCCCGCCAAGCTGCCGTTGGCCGTCATCGGACAGACCTTCGCGCAGGGCATCGACAGCTACAGTTTCGCCGCTATCCCGTTCTTCTTCCTGGCCGGCGAGGTGATGAATACCGGCGGCATCAGCCGCCGCCTGCTGCGGTTGGCGCGCGCCATGCTGGGCCACGTCCAGGGCGGCCTGGCACACGTCAACATCGCCACCAACATGGTGTTCGCCGGCGTGTCCGGTTCGGCCGTGGCCGACGCATCGGCGGTCGGCGCGGTCATGATCCCGGCGATGCGCCGCGAAGGCTATCCCGCCGCCTATGCCGCCGCCGTGACTGCCGCCGCCGCCACCATCGGGCCGGTCATTCCGCCGTCGATCCCGATGGTGATTTTCGGACTGCTGGCCGGCACCTCGATCGGCAAGCTGTTCGTCGGCGGCGTCGTGCCCGGTCTGCTGATGGGCGTCTTCCTCCTGGCGGCATCGTGGCTCATCGCGCGCCGCCGCGGTTTTCCCGCCGGCCGGTGGTCGGGGTTTCGCGAGTTGTTCGCCGCCGCGATTGATGCGGCGCTGGCGGTGCTAACGCCCTTCATTGTCATCGGCGGGCTGGTGTTCGGCGTTGCGACGACCACCGAGATCGGCGCCGTCGCGGCGCGCTCTATGCCGTCCTGGTCAGCACGCTATCTACCGCGAGATGGGGCCTGCGGGCGCTGTGGGCGCTATGCAAGGCGTTATCGATTCAGCGGCCGTCCTACATGGCGTCGGCCGCCGGCATCTTCACCTGGCTGCTGGCCAATCTCGGCGCCGGCGCGGCGCTGGCGCGCTGGGTCGGCGGCGCCAGCAGCGATCCGACGCTGGTGCTGTTGCTGATCGCGCTGGCGCTGCTGCTCGCCGGCACGGTGCTGGAACCGGTGACGACGCTGCTGGTGTTGGTACCGCTGATGATTCCCCTGGTCGTGGCAACCGGCATCGACCTGACGCATTTCGGTCTCGTCGTGGTCATCGCCACCTGCATCGGGCTGCTGCTGCCGCCGATCGGCTTCCTGATCTACCTGACAGCGGCGCAGGCGGGCTGCGGCGTCATGCCCCTGGTACGCGAACTGGCGCCGTTCATCGTCGCCCTGGTGCTGCTGCTGGTCCTGGTCGTGCTCTTTCCACAGCTTGTGCTGTTTCTGCCCAACCTGCTCGTCCGCTAGCCGGGCGCCGCCGGTTTGCGCCCGGCCGGATGCCAGAAGAGGCGCGCCCTCACTCCCGGGCGCCAGGAGGACGCGCAGCGCATCGCAGTGAATAAACCGACAGCGCCGATCACACTTTTGGGAGGTGACCGTTTTCTATGGCGGACCCTCGGGCGCTGACGGTTGGATAGCGCGACTTCTGCCGCGCGATCCGGTCGGCAATGCGTATCGGCCGCCGCGCGTCGCAGAAGAGGAGGTTCCGCATGCCCGCGCTCAATATCAACGGCAAGATGCACCAGGTCAGTGTCGATCCACGCACGCCGTTGCTCTGGGTACTGCGCGACACGATCGGCCTGACCGGCACCAAGTACGGTTGCGGCATCGCCCAGTGCGGCGCCTGCACCGTGCATGTCGACGGCGTGGCGATGCGCTCGTGCCAAGTGCCGCTCAACGCCGTGGCCGGCAAGAAGATCACGACCATCGAGGGCCTGGCCGAGAACGGCGTGCTGAGCAAGGTGCAGCAGGCCTGGCTCGAGCACGACGTGCCGCAATGCGGCTATTGCCAGAGCGGCATGATCATGGCCGCCACGGCGCTGCTGAAAAGCAACCCGCAACCGACCGACCAGGACATTGACGCGGCCATGACCAATATCTGCCGCTGCGGCACCTATCAGCAGGTGCGGGCGGCGATCCACGCCGCCGCCAAGGCGTGAGGGAGGCTGCGATGACCCATGCCCTCACTCTACGCCGCCGTTCGCTGCTGGTCGCCGCCGCCGCGGCCGGCGGCGGTCTGTCGCTCGGTTTCGCGCTGCCCACGGGCGGGCGCAGCGCCCGCGCCGCCGAGGTGCGCGAGATCAATGCCTGGGTGATGATCCATCCCGACGACCAGGTCGTCATTCGCATCGCCCGCTCAGAGATGGGCCAGGGCACGCTGACCGGACTGGCCCAGCTGGTGGCCGAGGAGCTGGACTGCGACTGGACCAAGGTCAGCACGGAGTTTCCAACTCCCGGCCAGAACGTCGCGCGCAACCGCGTGTGGCGCAATTTCTCGACCGGCGGCAGCCGCGGCATTCGCGAGTCGCACCAGTACGTGCGCGAAGGCGGTGCGGCGGCACGCATGATGCTGGTCCAGGCTGCCGCGGCAGAATGGAAAGTGCCGGCTGGCGAATGCGCGGCGGCCAACAGCACGATCACGCACACGCCGTCGGGCCGTACCACGACCTACGGCAAGGTGGCGCTGGCGGCGGCCAGCCTCGAGCCGCCCAAGCAGATCAAGCTCAAGGAGATCAAGGACTGGAAGATCGCCGGCAAGCCGCTGAAGCGGCTGGACACGCGCGACAAACTCACCGGCGCGCAGATCTACGGCCTGGACCTGCGGCTGCCGAACATGTTGACCGCCACGATCAAGGCCTGCCCGGTACCCGGCGGCAAGCTCAAGAGCTTCGACGCCGCCAAGGTCGAGAAGATGCCCGGCGTGAAGCGCGTCGTGGCAGTCGACGGCACTGCCGTGGCGGTTGTCGCCGACAGCTTCTGGGTGGCGCGCACGGCGCTGGCGGCGCTGCCCATCGTCTGGGACGAGGGCCCCAACGCGTCGGTGTCGAGTGAAACGATCGCGGCGATGCTGAAGGAAGGACTCGACGCCGAGCAGGCCTTCGTCGGCAACAACGCAGGCGATGCCAAGGCTGCCATCGCCGGCGCCGCCCGAAAGATCGAGGCGACCTACAGCTACCCCTACCAGAACCACGCCACCATGGAGCCGATGAACGCCACGGCGCTGGTCACGGCCGACAAGTGCGAGGTCTGGTGTCCGACCCAGAACGGCGAGGCGGCACTGGCCGTCGCGGCTGAGGCGGCCGGCCTGCCGATCGCCAAGTGCGATGTGCACAAGCTGCTGCTGGGCGGCGGATTCGGCCGGCGCGGCCGCTCCGACTACGTGCGACAGGCGGTGCTGATCGCGAAGGAGATGCCGGGCACGCCCGTCAAGCTGGTGTGGACGCGCGAAGAGGACATGGCGCAGTGCCAGTTCCATCCCGTCACGCAATGCAAGCTGAGCGGCGGCCTTGACGCGCAGGGCAACCTCGTCGGATTGCACATGCGCATCTCCGGCCAGTCGATCCTCGCTTCGCTGCTGCCGCAGAACCTGCAAAACGGCAAGGATCCGGTGACCTTCCAAGGTCTCAACCCTGGCGGCGCCGAAAGTGCCTTCGGCTACAACGTGCCGAACCTGCTGATCGACCACGCCATGCGCAATCCGCACATCGTGGCCGGCTTCTGGCGCGGCGTGAACACCAACCACAACGCCATCTACGTCGAGTGCTTCATCGACGAGCTGGCGCACGCCGCCGGCCAGGACCCCCTCGAGTTCCGCCGCAAGCTGCTGAAACCCAAACATCTGGCGGTGCTGAACGCGGCGGCGGAAAAGGCCGGCTACGGCAAGGCGCCGGCCGGCCGATTCCACGGGCTGGCCCAGATCATGGGGTTCGGCAGCTACGTCGCGGCCTGCGCCGAAGTCTCGGTCAGCAAGGATGGCGTGCTCAAGATGCACCGCATCGTTGCCGCCACCGACTGCGGCGTGGCCGTGAATCCGGCGCAGATCGAGCGGCAGATCTCCGGCTCCTTCGTCTATGGCCTGTCGGCGGCGCTGTACGGCGAATGCACCGTCAAGAACGGCGCCATCGAGCAGACCAATTTCGACAGCTACAACGTGCTGCGCATGGATGAGATGCCGACGGTCGAGGTCATCATCATGCCGTCGGGCGGCTTCTGGGGTGGCGTCGGCGAACCGACCATCGCCGTGGCGGCGCCGGCGGTGCTCAACGCC
>JAHCJT010000003.1 GCA_026126245.1 Alphaproteobacteria bacterium | reverse complement strand
GGCGTTCTCGGAAATCTACGCTGAGCGCTCGCTGGAGCGCGGCAGCAACGCGCCCTCCGTGAAATGCAAGCTGCGCAACTGGTGGGAAGGCCCCGGTACCCGGGCGCTGTCCAAGGAACTGTACGGCAGCCAGGAGGGCAGTCACGCGACGCCCAGCGAGGTATCGCTGACGTTCTTCATGCATCCCGATACGGAGAAGCACTTGCCGATGGAACCGGCCGTCGCGCCCAACGGCAGCTTTGCCGACGCCGACGACTACCGCAGCAAGTTCCCGGACGGCCGCATCGGCTCCAACCCCAATCTGTCGACCGCGGCGCATGGCAAGCGAATCTACGAAACTGCCGTCGAGGAAGTGGCGCGCGACTATCTGGCCTTCATGACCACGTAGACCGGATTGACGAAGCCCGAAGGAGAAACCGATGACTCCCACCGCCGCTGATCGCGATGTCGTCTTCAAGGCCTTCGGCCGCGCTTTCTTCAAGCAGGACCTCGATGCGATGTACCAGGTCGTGACGCCCGATTTCGTATGGAGCGTGCAGGCCGGCAATGCGGTGCGCCAGCTGGCGTCGCGTGAGCAGATCGCCGCCTATTTCGCCGAACGCAAGCAGCAGGTCGAGAACGTGCGCTTCCACGACGTCGTCTATCATCACGCGCCGGAGGCGACGTTCATGACTTTCCGCATGACCGGCACCGACAAGGCAACGGGCCTCGCCTTCGAGAACGTCGGCGTCGAGCGCTACACATTTCGCGATGGCCGTCTGGCGGTGAAGGACGTCTACCTCAAGCCGGCGTCCTAGACGTGGGGCAGGATGAACGTGATCCAGCGGCGCGGGTGCCCGGCGTCGTGCGCCGGTACCTGACCCGCTTTCCGGCCGAGAGGTCACGGCTGCGGCCGTTGCTCGATCGCCTGGCGGATCCCGCTGATCTGTTCGCGCGCACCTCGATGTCCGGCCACATCACGGGCAGCGCGTTCGTGGTCGATCCGCGGCGCGGTGCCATGCTGATGGTCCATCACGCCACCCTTGATCGCTGGCTCCAGCCGGGCGGCCACGTCGATGCCGGCGAGAGTCCGCGCGACGGGGCGGCGCGCGAGACGTGGGAGGAGACGGGCCTCCAGCGATTTACGCCCAGCGACTGGGCCCGTGATCCCATGCTGCCGCTGGACATCGATCCGCACATGATCCCGGCCAACGCCGCGCGCGGCGAGCGGCAGCACTTCCATTTCGACTTTCGCTATCTGTTCCTGGCCGACTCGACTCAGGAGCTCAGCGGCCAGGATGGCGAGGTCAAGGGCGTACGCTGGGTGCCGCTCGAGACACTGCACGACGGCGATCCCCAAGGCGCATGGGGGATTGTCGTGGCCAAGCTGCAGGATGTCCTGCAGGGCCGGCGCTTGCACTGAGGCGTGTGGTTATTCGGCGGCCGCGCGAACAGACAGCGGGGCGAGGCGGGCCGCGGTGCGCGCGCGGCAGGCGGCGGTAAACGCCTCGAAGAGCTTCGCCGACACCGGGTTTTCGCTCGCATGGGCCTCGGGATGCCACTGCACGGCGCAGACGAAGCCCGGCGCATCGATCACGCTGACCGCCTCGATCTGGCCGTCGGGCGCGACTGCCTCGACGCGCAAGCCGGGCGCCAGGCGGTCGATACCTTGACCGTGCAGTGAATTGACCTCGGCTTCGGTGCAGCCCAGCAATCGATGCAGCTGACCGCCCGGCGTGATCGCGATGGGATGCGCCGGCGCAATCTTGGGTTCGAAGTCGTCGGTCTTGGGCGCGCGGTGATCGAGGCGTCCCGGCACTTCTTCGACATGCTGGTGCAGGGTACCGCCCATCGCCACGTTGAGTTCCTGGAACCCGCGGCAGATCGCAAATAACGGCACCGCCCGTTCCAAGGCCCGTCGGATCAGGGGCAGGGTGGTCATGTCGCGCGCCGGATCGGCCGCTACCCCGCGGCGCGCCGGACGGCCGCCGTAGTGCGCAGGTTCGACGTTGGATGGACTGCCTGTCAGGATCACGCCGTCGAGCACGTCCAGAACACGGTCAATGTCCAAGCCGCCGTCGCCGTCACCGACCGCCGGCAGGATCAGCGGGATGCCGCCAATGACCTCGGTCACCGCCTTGACGTACTTCTCGCCGACGGTGTGCGCGGTCCATATCCCCACCGTACGGCGGCAGGCGGAAATGCCGATCATCGGACGCAAGGCGTGAGACATAGGCGTGCGGGACCTCCGCTAGACTTATGCAAATATCATACTCGGTCGGTTCCGCCACCGCTGCAAATGCCGGTATTCGCTGCCAGCCATGCCGTCGCACCGGCCGTCAAGTGGTCGGCGGGCGGCCGGATCTCAAGGCGGTCACCATCGGCCCTTTCCCAGTCCGGCCTTGGGGTCCTATGCTCCGGGCCTTCACAGGGACGACGGAGGCGAAGATGGAGAAGCGCAAGCTCGGGCGGTCGGGCATCGAGGTGGCGCCGCTGGCGCTGGGCGGCAATGTGTTCGGCTGGACGGCCGACGAGCCGCACTCTTTCGCCGTGCTCGACGCCTTTGTCGCGGCCGGTTTCAACCTGATCGATACGGCCGACGTCTATTCAGTGTGGGCGCCGGGGCACAAGGGCGGCGAATCGGAAACCGTGATCGGCAACTGGCTCAAGCAGCGCGGCGGCCGCGACAAGGTGGTGATCGCCACCAAGGTGGGCATGCAGATGGCGCCCGATCGCAAGGGGCTGGCCAAAGGCTACATCCTGCGCTCGGTCGAGGACTCCCTGAAGCGGCTGCAGACCGACTACATCGACCTCTACCAGTCACACCGCGATGATCCCGATGCGCCGATGGAAGAGCGTTTTGAGGCCTACGCGCAGTTGGTAAAGCAAGGCAAGGTGCGGGCGATCGGCGCCTCGAACTACGACGCCCCGCGGCTGAAGCTGGCGCTGGAAACCAGCAAGAAGATGGGTGCCCCGCGGTACGAGACCCTGCAGCCGCACTTCAATTTGTGCGAGCGCGCCCTGTTCGAGGGCCCGCTGCAGGATCTGTGCGTCAAGGAGCAAATTGGCGTGATCGGCTACTACTCGCTCGCCAGCGGCTTCCTGACCGGCAAATACCGGAGCGAAGCCGATCTCGGCAAGAGCGTGCGCGGTCCCGGTGGCGTGAAGAAGTACGTCAATGCCCGCGGCTTCGGGATTCTTAAGGCGCTCGACGGGATCGCGGCGTCATTGAAGGCGACGCCGGCGCAGGTGGCGCTGGCTTGGACGATGGCCCGGCCCGCGGTAGCGGCGCCGATCGTCAGCGCCACCAGCACCCAACAATTGGCGGAGATCCTCAAGTCGGTCGATATCAAACTCGATGCCGCCGCAACCGCCAAACTGGATGCCGCCAGCGCGCCCTAGGCTGCGGCGGCTTGAGCACCGGCCATCGCACGGCATGGCGGCGCCGCCGCGCGCTACTGCAGCGTGATGTAGATCGCGTCGAAGCGTTCCAGTAGCGCCGGGTCGCCGGCCAGCGACTCGCGCACGGGCAGCAGGCCGTAGCTGCGCTTCGCCAGTGCCGCCAGGGCGGGCATGTCGCGGCCCGCCAGGATGTGGATCTGCGCCGCCACGAGTTGCCGGGTGGGCTGATCGATCAGGTGCCAGTAGCGGCAGGCCATCTCGACCCGCTGCGCCAGGTAGCGGGCATCGTATGGCGCGACCGCGATGGCACGCTGCAGCGCTGCCACGAACTGTGGGTTGCGGGGGTCGCTGGCCTCCAGCGACGTTGCCAGCAGCGTCCACGCCGTCGGGTGGGCGGGCGACAGGCGAATGGCCGCCTTCGCCGCCTCGATTGCCTGCTTCAGACGCTGGCCGGCGGCTTCCGGCGTCGTGGCGCGCGCCGCCTGGGTCAACCGCGTTGCGGCCAGCAGCGCCGCCAGATCGGCGTCGTCCTGCCATTCGAGGGCATGCAGCAACGCGGCGGCAGCGCTCTCGATCTCGGGATTCGTCAGCTTGGGATCATCGAGCTGGGCGCGTTCGGCGACGCTGCGGGCATCCAGAAGTTCAATGGCCGAGAAAAGATGCGGCACAGCCAGACTCAGCAACAACAAGCCACCGGCCACCGCAGCTCCGGCGACAAACAGGCGCGCCGGTCGGCGCCGGTCAGGGTCAACCGGCCGCAGGTCGAGCTCGGGGTGGGATTTTTCCCGTGGCTCGACGTCAATCTCGATGTCGGTGGTTGGCGAAAACAGTCTCATCGGCGGCTTCTTGTCGCCGCGAGCCTACATCGGCCGGCAATCGGGTTGCGACTCGAATCCGCAGCGTCCACCGGGCGGCCAGGGCCGCCCGTCCGACCGGTGGTCGTGATCAACCGTCGCCGTAGTAGCGACGATAGCCGCGATAGTAGAAGACGCCGCTGTCGGTGTAGTCGTACTGCGCGTGGCGCCGCAGGTCGACATGGCTCAACACGCAGCCCGAGAGACGCGCACCGGCTTCATAGACCATCTTGAGGCCGGCCATCGCAATGTCGCGGCGCGTCTTCTCCCATCGCACCACGTAGATTGTGGTGTCGGTCTGCCGCACCAGCAGCAGGGCGTCGGAGACGGCCAGCACCGGTGGCGTGTCGAGCAACACCATGTCGAAGGCATCGCCCAGCTGCTGCAACAGCCGGCGCATGCGCAGGCTACCCAGCAGGTCGGTCGGCGACGGCGGTCGCTTGCCCGCCAGCACATAGTAGAGCCCGGTCTTGGGCTCGACCTGAACCAGATCCTCCAGGTCGCGCTGACCCGCCAGGAATTCAGCCAGTCCGGCCTGGTTCTCGACCCCGATGTTCTTGTGCAGCGACGGCTGGCGCATGTCGCAGTCGATGATCAGCGTGCGCGCGCCCGACGCGGCCGAAGCGGCCGCCAGCGACAGAGCCGTGGTCGTCTTGCCCTCGCCCGGCACCGCGGACGTGACCGCGACGGTACGCTGCGGGTGGTCGGCACTGCTGAGCGCAATGCCCGTGCGGATCGTCCGCAACGCTTCGGAGTAGGCCGAGTTGGGCTTCTCGACGACGTTGAGCCACGGCTTGTTGCTGCGCCGCAGTCGGCCGGCCGACTGGTAGGGCACCATGCCCAGGGCGGCCACGCCGGTTTGCTGCTCGAGCTGGTGCACCGAGCGGAAACCCGAGTCCATCAACTCGAGCATGACCGCGATGCCGACGGCCAGCGCCATGGAGGCCACAAACGCCATCAGGACGATCAGGTCCCTGCGCGGCGCGACCGGGAAGCTGGGCGGTGCCGCCTCGTTGATCTGCTTGGCGTCGCCCTTCTTGTCGACACTGGCCAGGACGTTCACTTCCTGCAGGCGCGTCAGAAGCGTTGAATACAGGGCCTTGGCGGTATCGAGCTCGGTCTGTAACGCGCGGAGCTGGGCCGAGCCTTCGGTCTGCCGCTTCAACTCGCGTTCCAGCCGGGCAACTTCGGCCTGCAGTTTGTTGGCGTTTTCGCGCGCCGCCTTGGCCTCGGCCTGCAGGTTGTTGGCGCTGCGCCGACGCTCATCGTCCAAACGCGCCCGCACGGCGGCCAGACGTTTGGCCGCCTTCTGATAGTCCGGATGGCCTGGTGCCGCGTACGATGCGATCGCTTGGAACTCTTTTTCGGCCGCGGCCATCTCGGCCAGCAACGTCATGCCGGCGGCGTCGGCCGATACGCCCTGCTTGACGCCCAGTTCCTTCTGCGTCGCGACCTGGTCGGCAATCAGCAGCTGGCCGCGGACGTCGGCCAATGTCTTGGCCAGTGACGATGCATCGGTCGCATCGTACATGGCGTTTTCAGAGCGGAACTTTGCCAGCTTGCGGTCAGCCTCGACCACGGCCGAGCGCACGTCATCGATACGCGCGCTGAGGAACTTCATCAGATCGAGCGGGCCCTCGGATTTCTCCTTCTTCTGCTCATCGATGTAGCTGCGGATCGACTGGTTGACCGAATTGGCCGCCAGATCCGGGATCGGGCGACCGGAACACCGTCATGACCGAGGTCGCCGAGGTCTGGACCGTGAGGTTCGCCAGCCACATATCGGCGATCTGGTTGATGAGCCGCTCACGCGCCCGAGCCGGCATCGCGTCGATGCGCCGCTGGATCTCTTCCGCCGAGATCTTCGGCGCCGTTGGCGCGTCGCTCAGCCGCAGGATCTGCAGCACCGGCTGGAAGATGGTGCGCAGTCGACTTTGTTCCGGCGGCGCGAGATCGGGATTATAGAGCGGGTGCGTGATCAACCCCAGCGCGATCACGGACTTGCGCGCCAGGCGCTCGGCCCGCAGCTTGGCCGCCTCCGTTTCCATCGTGCGGTAGTCGAGTGGCGGCTGGGCATAGTCCGTGGGTCCCGCCTTCATGACGTCGGTCGACCGCGGTTCGACGACCAGGTCGGCTTGCGCCTGGTAGACCGGCGTCAGCTGGTTCGCAACCAGCCAGGCGATGGTCGTACCGATCAGGGCGATGCCACCGATCAGTAGTTTGTGGCGTCGCAGGGTGCCCAGAATCTGACGAAATGAGAGCCCCGAGCCGCCTTCATCCCCACCTCCACCCCCCGGAGGTGCAGGCAATGGCGGCGATGTTTCAGCGGGCAGATTGCTATAACCGGTCTGCAAACGGCTTACGTTCGCCATTATTGATCCCTTAGTACGTAGGCGCCGCGACCGACGCACAATCAACCCGCAGCCTTTGAGCCACGTACTCTCGCTTAAAGAATAAATCGTAAACTACTCTAACAGCATACAAATGGGAACCTGTTTATAACTGTCACCGGCACGGCAAAGCCGCAATATATAGTGGTCTGAAGAGCGTATAGGCCCACAATGTTGAAAAAAGCATACCAAGGCAAATTTCCAATGACAGCTTTGGACCAGAAATTACAGGCGCATGACCGGTGATTCGACGCATACCTCTTTTAACATAAATCGAGTGCTCACCCAAGAACGATGTCACACCCGTTGAGCAGGCCCGATGTGGATGGTCATCCGCAGGATGGCGGGGCATCCGGCGCGCGGCCCTGCAGCCGATCCAGAACGTGAACGCGCCGCCCAGAGCGGCTCCACGGGGTGGGAGGGCGGAAGATCAGCCGCCGCTGGCGAGCCGGCCGCCGCCGATTGTCCCTCGGACAGTGCCACTCACGAGGTCAAGGATCGAATAGTCGCCGGCGCGCAGCTCGATGCTGGCTGTCATGCCGGGGACAAGCTGGCCGTTCCACCGATCTCCCTGACCCTGGCCTCGCTCGACGGCGATGCGGACAGCGATGTGGCCACTTGACGAGGGGTCCATTGGGGAACGGGAAGAGGGATCGCGCCCGACGGCGCCTGTGCCGACCTGGGTGATTTTGCCCCTCAGCGTCGCGAACGGCACGTGGCCTTGGGGCTGGACACGGATGGTTACATCCTGACCGACCGCCGCGGCATCGATGGCCTCGACCGGAACCCATGCGTCGATGTCGACCCGATGCATCTGGTCGGGCGCGACGACCATGGCCGCCGGTTCCCCGACCCGGACGGTCGCGCCAGCGTGCGTGCGACCCAGACCGATCACCATACCGCTGACGGGCGCGCGCAAGACCAAGCGGCGTTGGCGCTCCTCTAGGAGATCAAGGGCGCCCTGGGCCCGCTGGCGCTCGGCGTCCGCATCGGCCAAACGGCGGAGCGCCGCGGCGCGCCACTCGTGGTCGACGGCGGCACGTCGGGCCACCGAAGCAGCCAAAGCCCGCTCAGCCGCTTCCAGCTCGGTCTGCGACTCCTGGGGTGAGGCAGATGCCGAGTCGGTCGGCTCGCCGTCCGACGCCGTCTCTCGCCCCAGAAACGGTGCCAATTTCGCTGTTGTGGCGACACGCGCACGGGCGTCTTGGATCAGCGTGTCGGCCGCGCTGCGTTGGCGTTCGATCTCGGCCTGACGGGCTTGCCACAGAATCAGTTGGGCCGCCGCGGCGTCGGTGCCAAGTTCGAGGGGAAACATCGGCACCGTGGGCGGCTCGGCGGTTTCGGCCTTCAGCCGCACCACCTCGGCGGTTAGCATCCGCAGTGCAGCCGAAACCTTGGCGATCTCCGCGAGCACCTGCGAGTCGTCGAGGGCGATCAATGGCTGGCCTGCCGCCACCAGATCGCCGTCCTTGGCAAACACGCGCGCGACATGGCCGCCCTCGGCGTGATCGACGGCCAAGGGGTGACCCGTCGGCCGGACGACGCCCGTCACCGTGATCACTTTGTCGATCCGCGAGAAATGCATCCACGCCACCGCGGCGATCACCAGCGACGACAGGGCGTAGATCAGCCATGTCGCATAGGGCGAATGCCGTCGGCCAGAGACGACCTCGGCTTCAGGCAGGAAATCCTCGTAGCGGTTGCGCACGCCCGGCAGCCGCGCCTCGGTGACGAGACGCAGGAAGGCCTGGTTGTCCCGAGGCCGCCGCGTCGCCACAGGTTCACCAGGGAGAAGGGACCGTGGCGTCTGTGTCGTGGCCTGCACGCCGGGCCGCTCCACGATCCCATCCGGGATGGACGGCGTGTTATGCCGATGGGCGCGCTCAACACGAGTCATGCTGTGCTCAAGGGCCAGGAGAAGGTCACACCGCCAACGACGGTCGGGCGGCTCGGCGACTGACCGCGGCTTGCCTCTGCCATGCGAATGCGAGCGTAGGCCATCACTTCGGTCGGCGGACCGAATCGCTCGATGCGGCCATTGATGACCAGCGCCACCTTGTCGGCAATCGCCAGCGGCGCCAGCCGGTGCGTGATCATGATGATCGTTCGGCCGCGGGCATTGGCGCGCAGCGCCCGCAGAATCTGCTCCTCGCTCGCCGGGTCAAGCGCGCTGGTTGCTTCGTCCAGGATGATGATGCGTGGATTGCGGATCAGGGCGCGGGCGATGCACAGAAGCTGTTTCTGGCCGGCCGACAGGCCGCCACCCCGCTCGCCCAGCACGGTATCGTAGCCCTGAGGCAATCGCTGGATGAACTGGTGCGCGCCGACAAATCTGGCGACGGCCACGACGCGGGCCGGGTCCTTGTCGGCGGCGCCCATCGCAATGTTCTCGCGCACGCTGCCGGAAAACAGCTGGACCTCTTGCGGCACGCAACCGATCTGGCCGCGTAGCTGCGCCGGCGACATGTGGGCGACGTCCGTGCCGTCGATCAGCACCCGACCGGATGTCGGGCCGTAGAGGCCCTGGATCAGATTGGCGATCGTCGTCTTGCCAGACCCAGACGGGCCGATAATGCCGACGACGGAACCGGCCTCGATCTGGAAATCGACGTCTTGCAGCGCAGGCGGGCCGCCGTCTTCGTGGCGCATGCCGACCTGCTCGAGCGTCACGTCGCCGACCAGCGGCGGCATGGGCGTCAGGCGGCCGGGCTCGGCCTCGGTCGGGGCGCGCATCATTTCGTCGACCCGCGCGAACGCCGATCGCACGGACTGGATTGCATGCCAGGCACTGGTCACCTGGCGCATGGGCGTGATCGCGCGGGTCGATAGCAGGCTGACGGCAACCAGTCCCCCCAGCGACACACGCTGATCGACGAACTCCCAGACACCGAGCAGCACGACCCCCAGCGAGAAGAAGAGCTGCAGAACGCCGGTCAGCGATGCCACTACGCTGCTCAGGTTGTTGGCCCGGAAGCCGGTCCACGCCGATTGGGCGACGCGCGCGCCCCATCGCCGTTCCATCTCCGGCTCCAGTCCGAGCGCCTTGATGGTGCCGGCGTTGTTGACGACCTCGTTCAGGGCTGAGTTCTTTGCCGCCAGGGCGTGAAAGCTCTCGTCGATGTGCCGCTTCTGGGCGCCGCGGGCGAGCAGCGATATGCCGGCGAACAGCGGCGCGGCCAGCAGGACAAACAGTCCGATCGGCCAGTTGATGGCAAAAATGGCGCCGAGGAAGATCGAGGCGAACCCCAGATCGATGATCAGGGCCGGCATCTGCCCGGTGAAAAAGGCGCGCAGGGTATCGAGCTGGCGCAGCCGTTCAGCGATGACGCCCGACGGGGTGCGCTCGAAGTGCCGGTACGGCAGGTGCACCAGATGGCGCACGACCTCACCCGACATGAGCGTGTCAATGCGGGCCCCGGTATGGCTCGACACATAGCCCCTCAGGATCCTCAGGAGCAGATCGAACGCATAAGCGACGGCCACGCCGATGCTCAGCACCGTCATGGTCCGGGCGAGCGTCTCGATGCCGCCGTGGCCGATCGCACGGTTGAAGACCGCCATCATGAACAAGGGCGTCACCAGCGCCAGGGCGTTGATGGCAAAGGACGCCGCCAGCAATTCGGCCATGACCTTCCGAATGCGCGCTCGCAGCAGTCTCTTCCAGTCCGGAGGCGTGCCGCCGGTGGCGTTCCTGAAGACGATGGCGCGACCGGACAAGGCCGCTGCCGTGCGCGGCGACAGGCTGCGAACGCCGCCACCGACCGCGTCGAGCACCTGCAATTCGCCTGTATCGCGATCGCGTCCGACAACGACATGAAAGGCGCCAGTGGGGCCGCCCATCAGGACGAACGGTGCCGGGAGGCGCTCGAGCGCACGGGCTGTGACGTCCATTGTGACGGCGTCGAGCCCCAGGCGGGCGCAGGCTGTGGCCAAGGCCGCCTCGGTGATGCCGCCATCGTCCGTCGGCAGGAGGGTCTGCAGCTCAGCCTCGGACGCCGGCCGGCCGAGCTGATGAACGAGGTACAATAAGCTTGCCAGATGCGAATCGACGGCAGGTCGCGACGCCTCGGCGTCGACCCGCGCCGCCCCGGTCTGCGTTGTGCGGTCAGCGGCAGTTCCGCCATCGCGCAAAGGAGTTTCGCGCATTGATCCGTTCGCGGCGGACGCCGGCCTCGCCCCGACCTTCCAAGGCGCCCGTGCTGCCTGCGGATCGAAGGGATGCTGCACCGCAGTGTCGACCGAGGCCATGCGCCGAGGAGCTCCGTTTTCGCGTCATGGGAGCGCCGATCGTGGGCGATTTCGCCAGGCGCCCGCGGACCGGGCCATCGCCGGAGGGGCGGGGATCAACCCGATGACGTCTCTTTCTCAGGAGTGAATGTCTCAGAATTTATGTTCGATTACAATCTTTTATCCGTGTTTCCTTAAGTGCTCTGAACGGTTGGTCTAACGCATCTCGATCGGAGCGCTCAGGGGCGCAAGGCCCTGCGCCCAAGCGTCGGATTGGTCGCCGTTGGTGCCGACTATCGCCCTTTCGGTATGACGCGCGGGGCGAAAAGGGCTGCGCAATTACCCCTAACAATGTTATAAGCAATTGGTAGATTTAAACATCTGCCACCAGCCGTATTTTCAGGAAGTGATTTTCATGTTCCGCTCGCGCCTGACTACCCTTGTCGCCGGCATCGTCCTCGGTGTCGGCGCGTTCACGTCTGCCATTGCCGCGCCACCGCAACTGAGCGGCCCCAAGGGCGTCGCTCCGGCTGCCCTGCTGGCGCAGGCCAACGAACTTGCCGATGCGATCGCCCGTAACGATGGCGATTGGCGAAGCCGGGTCCGCAGCTTTCTGCAGGCGGCCTACCCGGATCGCCCGGCGACTACCGACCGAGCCATCCAGCTCCTGAAGTCGGTCAACGACAAATGCCTGGCGTCGCGCAATTGCCCGCCGAACGTGCTCAACGAGATCGCCGTGATCTCCAAGAGTTCCGTGTGCGCCGCCTTCATCATCGATTCGGTCTGCGTGCGTCGCTTTACTGTGCCTCAGGGTGCGCAGGCCTTTGACTTCGGGCCGGCGGGGCAGCCCGTTTACCCCGGCATGCGCGCCGTTGTACCGGGCGATCCGCGCATCACCGGAGTCAGCCTAAGCGGCGTGCGCTACAATGACGCCTATCCGGCCTCGGGCGACTCAATCATTGGTATCTCGAGCTTCAAGACCCAGGCGGACGCCGGCAAGTACCGGGTGGTCGTGGTCAGCGGCAAGCGACCACTGGCGCAGGCACTGACGACGCCATTCGGCCGCTCGATCCAGGCCGGTGGCCGGACCATTGAGGTCGCCGCCGCCGGCCCTGACCGCTGGTTGCCGCGGGGCGCGCTGGCCAATGGGCCGGCCGAACAGGTGTTCTCGCCCAGCAATGTGCTGCCCGGCAGCGCTCCGGCGATCGTTTTCGACATCGATCACGCCGGCGGGGAGCTGATGCTTCAGTTTCCGCAGAGCGCTGAAATTGGTGCCCTCCTGATCGAGCCTGTGGGTCAGCCGTCAGGGTTCATACTTGACGCCACCGCACAATCCATGGGACCGGTATCCAACAAGGGTTGCCTCGAGCAGGAAGCCCGCATTGACAGGGCTCTGGCGGAACTACCGCAGCAGCAGCCGCCCAGCAGGAACTGCCCGGGTGGCGTGTGCCGGCCGCCGGATCCGCCGTGTCAGGGCGTGTGCGCGCCGGTGAGTCGCAGCTAGTCATCTGTTTTCAACTTCCGGGACGGGTACGTGCGAACTCAATCGACCCCCATGGCCGGCAGGGCAATCGCGTTTCTGATTGCCCTGTCCTTCGGTTCGATCGGTGTCATCGATAGTGGTCCGGCGTCGGCCCAGTATCCGCCCACGCCGGTCACCAAGCGGCCGGCGGTCGCACCCACACCCGAGGAGTCCGCACGCGACGCATCGATTCTGCGCCGCCCGCATATCGATAAGCCGGATGGCTGGGCGATCGGCGGTGGGTTCGTGGTGTATCCGAAGCTCGAGGTCGACGGCGAATACGACGACAACGTCTTTCGGACGCGCAGTGGCCGGCAGGATGATTTCATTTTCAGGGTTCGGCCCTCGTTCTCAGTGGAGACCGACTGGGGCGAGCATGCACTTGGTTTCTTCGCTTCGGCCGAAATTGCGCGCTATGCCAAGTTGACGAGCCAGGACTACGAGGCGTTTGCCGTCGGAGGCAGTGGAAAATACGACATCAACGACGAACTCGCCTGGACGACTGACGTCACTTTTGAGCGAATTCCAATTCCGCCGGGCGCGCCGGGCCTGTTCAGTGGTGGTTTCAGCAACCCGCTCCAGATTATCCAGGCGCTTTCGGCGACAACCCAGTTGATCTACGGCGGAGACCCGTTTTACGGCCGCGTCGGATCGAGGTTCAGACGCATTTACTATGTCAAGGGCGTTACCTTCGACAGTGACTTTAACGTCTACGACGTTTTTGCGCGGGTCGGATACAAGATTACGCCGGAACTCTCGGTATTTGTGGATCCGTCATATCAGTGGGTGAAGTACGACAAACCGAGCGTGGCGGGGCCTGACAATCAGGGCTTCGACGTGCGTGCCGGTGTTGCATACGATGTGGCGCGCGACCTAACCGTTGAAGGTAGTGTCGGCTATTATCGGCGGACCTACGATGGTCCTGGCAAACCGGCAAGCGGCGTATCCTTTCTCGGCCGACTGTATTGGAATCCGACCGATACAGTTTCGATCGAAGCAGAGGCACGACAGGGATTCACTCAGTACCGAGTGGCAACGGTTTCGACGGCCGGAGCCTTGGCGAATGGCGTCGAGACTTATATCGGCGTGCGCGGCGGATGGGAGCCAATTGATCCGCTGTTGCTCGACGCTGGCGCGGCGGTTTCACGATATACGTACAGTGGAAGCGGAGGCCGCGAGAACTACATCTTCTTTGATGCCGGTGCGAAGTACTACTTCAATACGCATTTCTATGCCGGTCCGCGTTACTACTTCTCGCGTCGTGAGGCCAAACCGAGCAGCGCCAACTACACCGACAACCGTTTCATGATTACGCTCGGTGCTCAGCTATGACTTGGAGAGAGAGAATTCGTTCATATTTGGGGTAGGTTTGCATGATTGGCATTTTCCGTTCTGGGCGGTCAGTTGGCCGCAAGATCAATCGCGCCGCCGCCGCCGCTGCCGCCTTGGCACTGGTCGGTGCACTGGCGCTGACGGCGTGCGAGACCGGGGGAACGAGCAGCACGGGCATTCCTTGCCCGACGTCCAAGGCGCTGGTCGGCGGACTGGACTACAAACTGGGCGTCGGCGACAGGCTGAAGGTCACTGTTGTCGGCCAGCCTGAGTTGGGCGGCGAAGCCGAGGTCGATGCCGGCGGCAAGATCGTCATTGCTCTCGCCGGTGAGATCATGGCCGCGGATCGCACCGTGGGCGAGGTCCAGTCGGAAATCTTCAGCAAGCTGAAAAACAACATCCTGATCGATCCGCGGATTGCGGTTCAGGTTATCGGCTATCGGCCGGTCACCGTGCTTGGCTTGGTGAAGCTGCCTGGTCGATATCCGTTCTCGTTCGGACTAGACGTGCGCGGCGCCTCGGCGCTGGCCGGCGGATTGGAGCGGCGCGCGAGCCCTGATCGCTCGGTTATCTTCCGACCCGGTGGCCAATGTGATGGCAAGCCCGAAACGCCGTTGTTCCCTGGCGATACGGTGGAAATCCTGCGTCGCGGCGGCTGAGTTACGCTGGCACGTGTTGGATTCGCATGGCGGGGCCGGTCATAGAGACCGGCCCTTCGTTTCTTGGCTTAGGTTTGCGCCGCGTGGGTTTTCCCCGACGTCTCTTTGACAGGCACCGCCGTCGGTCGGCTATGGTGCGCACTCATGAGTCCCCCGCCCGCCATTGCCATGCTGCGACAGCCGAAGCGCCTGTGGGCAGTTGCGGCTGTGCACGGTGTGGTTGATCGGCTGCGCTCGATCGCCGAAACCATTGGCTCACGGCTCGAGCCCGGTGATGCCGTCGTCTTTCTCGGCAATCTGATTGGTGGCGCGGGCGGCGACGCGTGCGACGTGGCAGCGACAATCGATGTTGCGTTGAAACTGCGGCGGCGGGTGCTGGCACTGCCCGGTGGGCGGGCCTGCGATGTGGTCTTCCTGCGTGGCACGCAAGAAGAGATGTGGACCAAGCTCGAACAGTTGCATTTCGCCGAGAGCCCGGCCGACGTGCTGCGCTGGATGGTTGCCCACGGTCTGGCCGACACCATCGCGGCCTATGGGGGCACTGCTGCCGTTGCTGACGGAGAACGGGCGGCACGCGACGGCCCCGTCGCGATAGCGCGCTGGACGGCCGGTCTGCGTCACGCACTGCGTGGGCATCCCGGTCACGTCGAGTGGTTGGCCGCGATACGTCGTGCCGCTCTGACCGACGATGGCCGTCTGTTAGCCGTGCATCACGGCGTCGACACTGCCAAGCCGCTCGACCTGCAAGGCGATGCCTTCTGGTGGGGCGGCAGCACGCCGTTCGAAGCCATCGACAGCCCTTACGGCAACATCGAGCGAGTGATTCGCGGCTTCGACCGCGGACATCCCGGTATCGTCGATGACCGGCACACGCTGACCGTCGATGCCGGCTGCGGCTTCGGCGGACAGTTGCTGGTGGGGTTGCTCGACGGGTGTGGGAAGCTCATCGACGTGGTGCGCGCCTGAAGTCGCGCACAGAGGCGAAAGCAGGTACGCGGCGGCCCTTGTTCCTCAGAGATCCAGGCGTTTGAATATCGGCTCCGGGATCGCCTTTACCGCTGTCATGATCCAGCGCCAGAGCGCGGGGCTGTAGGCGACACTGCGTCGGCGCTGCGCCGCACGCCAGCAATCGCGCGCAACGGCGTCGACCGCAGCGACGTTGCGCAGATCGGTCCGACCGAAGGTCATTGCGCTGTCGAACGGTCCAGCCTTCACCAGGGTCACTGACACGCCGGCGCGGTGCAGCCGTCCCCGGTAGCCGGAGACCAGGGCATGCAGTCCGGCCTTGCTGGCACCGTAGACATAGTTGCGCTTGCGCCCGCGATCGCCCGCGACCGAGCCAACGACGACAACACGCGCGCCACGCCTGGTTTCGAGGATTGGCAGCAACCGCAACAGGATGGTGGCGGCGCCCGCCAGATTTGAATCGAACACGGCGGCCGCCGTCGACGGTTGCTGCTCGAGGGCCGCCTGGTCCGACATGACAGCGAACGCCAGCAGGACGTTGGGGCGTTCGGCTGCCGCGAGCCGCTCCGCGACCGCCTCATGCGTCTCGTACGCGACGGCGTCGAAGACAAGTGTTTCGACGTCGGCGTCAAAGCGCGTGCGCAGATCAGCGGCGCAAGCATCGAGGTCGACAATGTCGCGACCAGCCAGCAGCAATCTTGCACCCGCGTGTGCGACCCGACGTGCAAAGGCGCGCGCCAGCGCCGACGATGCGCCGAGAATGAGCCAGGTATCGGTTACAGACGCCATGGCCGTCTACACGATGTAGTCGCGCAGCCGCAATCTGCGGGCGAGATCCGACTGCAGGCGCATCTCCGGATCGACGCGCGCCAGCACGTCGCGCAGCACCGGCAGACGCGGATACATCGCTGCAAATCCGTGATCGGTCAGATATGCGTCGCAGGCGAGGAACGCGCGACCGCCCCGGTCGAGCGTCTCCCGCTCCAAGCGCCGCATGAGATCGGGCGTGGCTATGCGCGGCGGAAGGTCAAGAGTCAGGCTCATGCCCGGGCGCGCAAAGCTCAACAAGCCACGACCTTCCTTCCCCATCGTCCGCAGATGGGCACTTGAGACGCCGCCGCCGCGGCGCGCGATGTCGAGCAGACGGCGGATGCCGCCAGCCGCGTCCTCGAGTGGCAGGACGACCTGGAAGCGGACGCAGTTACGCTGCCATAGCCCCTCTCGCGATCGAGCCGGATGTTCGTCTTCGAAGAGGTATTGCCCCAGCGGCAACCGACAGGCCCGCGGCCCGATCAACCTACCGCGCCGTCGCCAGAAGGCAGACGTGCGGCGGAAGGCGCGTCCCGTCGCCGTGCTGATCACACGTTGGGGCCATTCCCGCCGAGAACACCGGTCTGCCGACGTCGCTGCCCGGCCCTGAGGCGGCACAAGGTCCGCCGTCTCCAGCACGCCACTCCCCTGTTTCGGTCCAACTGCGGCGACGTCAATCCAGGCGGAGGCATACGTATGCGCCTCGGCAGCCGCTACCAGCGCGTCGAGGAGCGATTCGCAAGACGCCATCGCCTGGCAATCCACATCGACAAGCGGCGACGTCAACGGCGACAGGCAGATGGCGGCGCGGACGACGACTCCGGTCAGGCCCATGCCGCCGACAGTGGCGTCGAACAGGTCGGGTTCGTCTAGCGCTGAGATACGCCGCAGACCGCCCCGGGCGGTCACCAGATCGAGCCAGGAAATATGCGCGCCGAACGCGCCGGCGTGCACGTGGTTCATGCCATGCACATCCGCGGCGATGGCGCCACCGAGCGTGGTGCGGCTGGACCCGGGACAGACGGCGAGGGCATGGCCGCGCGGCAGGAAGGTTCGCAGGATATCGCCGACCGTGACGCCGGCCTCGGCGACCAGAAGGCCGGTTTCGGAATCGAACGACAGCATGCGATCGAGCCGGTCGGTGAGAACGATGCAACCGCCGTCGTTGAGCGCTGAATCACCGTAGCTTTGTCCGCCCCCGCGGGCGATCAAGCTGCGACCTTCCGGTGCCGGAATCGCCGCCAGGACGCGGGATAGCCGATCGGGCCGGCACACCAGTTGGGTGGCGGCCAAGTGGCCGGACACGTCCGACAGACGGCGCTGCACCCACGCGCCGTGACGGGCCGAGACATCGCCGTCGTCGTCACGTACCGCCGTGTCGGTCATTCAGTCAGTATGCCATAGCCGTGCGGCTTAGGGCGTGCCGCCGAGGTCCTCGTAGAGAGTGCGGGCCTCGCTTGCCGGACCGCGGCGGGTACCGGACGCCAGGACCTTGACCACCCGGATATGGGGACCCAGCGCGAATGTCAGCACCATGCCGGGTTCAATCAGCGCGTGCGCCTTGTCAGTGGGCCGGCCGTCAATGCGGAACCGCGTGGCGGCGATGGCGCGCGCCGCCGCGCCGCGCGAACGGAAAAAGCGCGCATGCCACAGCCATTTGTCGAGACGAATTGCGTCGCGCCCGTCGGGCGTCGGCATCGCAGGGGCGATCACTTCTTGCCGAGCTTCAGCTCAAGCAGCTTGGCAAAAGGCGAGTCGGAGGCGGGCCGGTCGCCCTTCTTCTCTGTCGTCGCGACAAGGCGAACTTCCGGACCACTCTCACGGTCGCGGTCGCGCCGGTCACGCGGTGGACCGAATCCGCCGCGTCGCTCACCACCGCGACGATCCCCATCGCCGGGGGGTCTGCCGGGTTTGCCGGCGGTCTCGTGTCGCTCGCGGCGCTCCTCGCGCGGGCCGCGGTCGCGAAACTGGGGACGACGCTCCTCGACCGCTGGTGAGCCGCCTTCCACGGTCACCGGCGGTTGCGACGCGCCGTCGGTCGGTGGTTGGCCATGGTGACGCCGCTCACGACGCGGCCGGCGCCCCTCGCCCGGCTCTTGGAAGGGCTGATCATCGGGTCGCCGACGGCGCGCCCACTCCGGCCGCGGCCCACGACGATCCTGGTCCCGGTGCCCTTCGCGTTCGCGCTGGAACCGCGGCCGTATGGAAAACGTCGTCGGACCTTCGACGCCCTCCGGCGGCTGGTGTACGCGATAGCCTAGGGCGCGCAGGATCACCGTCATTTCCGCTTCGCCGCAACCGATCAGCGACAGCATCTCCGGCGTCGCCCGGAAATGGCCCGGCGGCACCGACGGCTTCTCCGGGGCAGCGGCACGGGGTGTTGCCGAGGCTCCCGTCCGGGGGGCGGCCAACTGCCACGTCCGGCTTGCCGCCGCGTAGTCCTCGGCGACGGGAATGGCGCCGCCGGTTTCAGGTGATCCACGTGTCCAAACCGGGGCGGGGCTGACGGTCGGCGCAGGCGTTGCCGCTGGGACCGACACGGCATCGGATGGCGTCGTCGCGGCCGGCTCGATACTCTCGCCCAGCGCGGCGGCGGCGATCATCCATTCGCTGACCACACTCTCCGTCGCCGGCTCGGCCTGCGTCACAGGCGCCGTCGCCGGCGGTTGCGACTGCGCGTCCTGCCAGGCGCGATGCGCTTCGCGCGACACCCGCACCGCGTTGCGTGCGACCCAGGCCAGACGCTCGACCATGTCGGCGCGGATCGCGCGGTCGCCCATCGGCAGATAGCCAACGGCCGCAAGGAAATCGCGATCCATCTCCGGCGTAATGATCACCGACGTGCGGCCCTCGGTGGGCAGCGGCGGAATCGCCTCCCGACCCTTGAAGATCGTCCACAACAGAGCGCGCGTGCGGATGGCACCCGGCTTGAGCATGGTCGGGATGAATACCGTGTAAACGCCCAAGCGTACGCCGGCCCGCGCCAACGCCTTGCGGTCGGCGTCGGTCATGGCGGCGATCTGCTCTTCGAGCGGCGCACGCGGCATGGCGCCCAGTGCCTCGCCGAGCTGGAAGACGACACCTCGGGCCGCGCCGGACACTTCGGCGTCGCGCGCCGCCATCAGGTCGGGCAGCGATTTCTTGATGCTGGCTTCCAGCCAGTCGGCGCAGCGCTTGCGCACCGCTTCGCGCGCCGGTCCGTCGAGCAAATCGCTGCTGAGCGGCTCGACTCGTGGCGACAGCGGATCGGTACCCGGCAGCAAACGCGCAATGGCGCCGCCGCCCCACGTGAGACGCAGGTTCTCGTCAATGCCGATGGCGGCGTCCGGCGACGCCACGAACCGCTCGAGCCGCGCCGGCAGTTCCTGACGCAGCGCGCGCAAGGCGGCCGACAGCACGGTCTTCTGGTCGGCTTCATCGCGCGCGGCCTCGGGCGCGAAACGGAAGCCTTCGATACGACCCAGCCGTTCGCCCTCGACCGTGACCTCGCCCGTTTCCGAGACGCCCGTCATCAGTTCCTCCGGCAACTTCAGTTTCCTTACCAGCAACGCGGTACGCCGGTCCACAAACCGTTGCGTCAAGCGCTGGTGCAGGGCGTCGGAGAGCCGGTCCTCGATGGCGCGGGTCCGCTCCTGCCAGTGCGCCGATCGCTCCAGCCAGCCGGCGCGGTGCGAAATATATGTCCAGGTCCGGGTATGGGCGATGCGGCTCATCAGCGTATCAATATCGCCGTCATAGCGCTCCAACCGCTTGATATGACTATCGACCCAGTCTTCCGGCAGGCGTTCGGCCGGTGCCGTCAGGTACTTGAAGAGCTGGGCCAGCAGCGCCGTGTGCTCCTCGCTCATCGTCTTGCGGAAATCCGGTACCTGACAGATGTCCCACAACAAATGCACCCGCTGGTGGCTGCGCGCCGCCTCGGCAATTTCCGGCCGCTGGATCAGCGCCGTCAGCGCCAGCTGATCGTCGGCCTCGCGCGCCCGCTGCAGGCCGGGCAGGGCCGGCGGCCTGCCCAGCGAATCCACCAGCGCGGCGACCGACCGGAAATCGAGATCGGCGTTGCGCCACTGGATCGTGCGAATCGGATCGAAACGATGGTTCTCGATCGCCTCGACTTGCTCCTGTGTCATCGGCCCGACATCGGCGGTGGTGCCAAACGTGCCGTCGGTCATATGCCGGCCGGCCCTGCCGGCGATCTGCGCCAGTTCTTCGTTGCGCAGCGGACGCAGGCTGCGGCCGTCGAATTTCCGCAAGCCGGCGAACCAGACGTGCGCCACTTCCAGGTTCAAGCCCATGCCAATGGCATCGGTTGCGACCAGATAGTCGACCTCGCCGCTCTGGAACATCTCGACCTGGGCGTTGCGTGTACGCGGGCTGAGCGCACCCATCACGACCGCCGCACCGCCGCGCTGGCGGCGCACCAGTTCGGCCAGCGCATAGACCTCGCTGGCCGAGAAACCCACGATCGCCGAACGCGGCGGCAGGCGCGTCACCTTCTTGCTGCCGGCGTAACTCAGCGTCGAGAAGCGGGGGCGGGCAATGACATCGATGCCGGCGAACAGGCGCTGCAGCAGCGGTCGCATCGTGTCAGCGCCCAGCAGCATGGTCTCGTCCAGGCCGCGTGCCCGCAGCAGCCGGTCGGTGAAGATGTGGCCGCGTTCGGGATCGGCGCACATCTGGATCTCGTCGACGGCGAGGAATCGCACGGGCCGATCCAGCGGCATCGATTCGACGGTGCAGACGAAATAGCGCGCGTTAGGCGGCAGGATCTTTTCTTCGCCGGTCACCAGTGCCACGGCACCAGCCCCCGCCTGGCGCGCGGCGCGGTCGTAGTTTTCGCGCGCCAGCAGGCGCAAAGGGAAGCCGATCATGCCCGACTCGTGGCCGAGCAGCCTTTCCATCGCCAGATGGGTCTTGCCGGTATTGGTCGGCCCGAGCACCGCCAGCAGGCGGGACTCCGCGGGAGCGGACAGGCTCATGATGCACGATTCCGCGTTGCGTCGGGAAACGCAAGGCCGGACTGCGCACCGCCGGTCGTCCGCCGTCGGTATCCATTTTTCCCGGCGAAGGGCAGAGGGGCTCAGCTGCCCTGCGCCGCGGCATTCATGAAGGTTGCGAGCTTCACATCCAGTTCGGTGATGCCGCTAGCGTCGTGCGTCGCGAGCGTCACATCGACCCGGTTGTAGACGTTGAACCATTCGGGATGGTGATCCAGCTTTTCGGCCATCAGCGCTGCTCGCGTCATGAAGGCAAAGGCGGCGTTGAAATCGGCGAACCGGAACGACTTCGCAATCGCATCACGCCCGTCGACGTCGCGCCAGCCATCGAGGTGCGCGAGCGCCTCGGTTCTTTGCGCGCCACTGAGTCTGGTTGCCATCGAAATCCTCCGCTTGACAGGGGCGCCGGTTGCCCTCGTGCCTACAGTGTGCCGTCGACCCATGTCCCTTGCGCGGCCTGCACGCCGGGTCTAGGAGTCCGCCATGGTCTCATATCGCGACGATATGCCAGAACGCGCCTTCACCTTGGCGCCGACGCTCGAGGAGATCGAGCAGATTGCCGCCGAGGCGCTGGCGTCGATCCCGCCCGAGTTCCGACGCCACACCGCCAACGTTCGCATCCACATCGAGGACTTCCCGACCGAAGAGATCGAGAAGGCGATGCAGCTGGAAAGCCCTTTCGACCTTCTGGGACTCTATCAGGGAGTGTCGACGGCCGAGAAGAGCGTGGCGCATGTCGCCAACGATATCGATCGCGTCTTTCTCTATCGACGGCCGATCCTCGACTACTGGATCGAATCGGGCGAGGACCTCGCGCACCTCGTGCGTCATGTGCTGATCCACGAGATCGGCCATCATTTCGGACTGAGCGACGAGGACATGGAAGCCATCGAGGCGCAAGCCGAGGCGCGTGCGGCGGCACACGTCTGAAGGTTTTCGATTGATGCCGCGCGTCATCGACAGCGCACGATCGCGTGCGACCATCCGGGTGCCACACGGTCAGTTCTGCCGTGCCCTCCGGCGCCGCCGGCTCTGCACGAATGCGGCGGCTTCCCGCCAGGGCGTGATCGTCCACCAGGAGCGGGCGCGGCCGGACGGCGAGGCCAGCACAAAGTAGACGATCGTCTGCAGTACCGGATCGTCGAGCGTCGCGACGATTGCGGCCGGCTGGCGACCGTAGTCGAGGGTGCGTGTCCCAAAGAACAGCGACCCGGCGTTCTTGCTGGTGAAGGCCACGGCAGCCGGTCGATAGCGCCGCAGCTTTGCGGCCAAGGCGCGGTGGTCCATCGCGCCGGGCGAGAGCTCATGGTCGCTGCCGTACTCTGTCTTGTTCAAGTCGGTCAGCCCGATACCGTGGCGCAGCACCTCGGCATAGCGGCTGGCCTCGAAGCGCTCGGGCAGCAGACCGACCTTGTGCAGTGTCGTCCAGAAGCTGTTGCCGGGATTGGCATAGTAGGCACGCGCGCGAAACGAGACCGGACTGGGCGCTGTACCGCAGAACACCAGGTCAAGGTCTGGCGCCAGCACGTCGGGCACCAGGTGCTGAACGGCGGCGCTATTCGGTCTTGATTCCGGCGGCACGGATGACCTGCCCCCACCGTTCGTGTTCCGCGCGGATATAGGGCGCCAGTTCGCTTTCCTTCAGATCCAAGGGTTCGACGCCCATCTGCGCATAGCGGGCGCGCAGGTCGGCGTCGGCAACGACGGCCATGGTCTCGGCCCGCAGCCGGTCCACGGCATCGCGCGGCGTACCGGCCGGCACTGCCAGCATCGACCATGACGTGACAATCACGTCGGGAAAGCCGGATTCGGCGAAGGTCGGCACGTCGGGCAGGGTCGGCGAACGGTTCGCGCCCGTAGTGGCGATCGCTTTCAGTTTCCCTGCCTGCGCCTGTGCCCGCAGGCTGTCGAAGTTGGATATGACCAGCGGGATGTGTCCGGCCATTGCGTCGCTGGCCGCCGGCGCGGCGCCTCTGTACGCGGCCAGTGCCAGATCGACACCGGCACGCAGCTTGAACAGCGCCATCGACAGGCTGGGCGACGTACTGGTGCCGGACGATCCGTAGGTGATTTTTCCCGGTGTTTCCTTCGCGGCGGCGACAAGCTTGGCGATGGTGTCGTGCGGAAACGACGGGTTGGCGCACAGCAGGTTCGGTTGCGCGCCGACCATCGCCACGGCAATGAAATCCTTGAATGGATCGTAAGGCAGCTTCTGCAGATGCGGGTTGATGGTGTGGGTGGCGATGTTGGCCAGGAGGACTGTGTAGCCATCGGCTGGGGCCCGCGCCACGATCTCGGCCGCCAGCACGCCGCTAGCGCCGGGCCGGTTGTCGGCGACGACCTGCTGGCCCAGTCGCTCGCCGAGCTTGGCGGCGATCAGCCGCCCGACATTGTCCTGGGCGCCGCCGGGCGGGAAGGGGATGACGAGGCGCAATGGCCGCGATGGCCATGCCTGGGCATGCGAAGCCCGTGTCGCCAGGAGCGGCACCATCGCCAGTCCGGCGGCAACGGCGCGGCGCGAGAGATGCATTGCTGTCTTCCTCCCCCTCTGTCACGTCAATCGTAGCGGCACGTCCGGAGAAGGCATAGATCGTTGAGAACGTCGGGATAGTCTTGGCGTCGGAGGGGACCTCCGATTGCCGCCGGCTGCGCGGCTCAGGCCGACACGAGGGCTGCCGCCTTTTCCAGCGGGACCGGCTCGTCCGACAGCAGCAATGCCGTGGCCTCGTCCTCCCAGCCGCCGTCGCGCAGCTCGAACGGATCATGGCGCCGCAGGCGCTGCTCCAGCACCAGCCGCGCCAGCAGCAGGCGACGGGAATCGCCCCCAGCCGCGCCCAGCATCGCACCCTCAGTGGCCAGCAGTGCCGCGGTGGCCGCATGGTAGAGTGCGCCGGCAGCCACGCGACTATGCTTCTCGCGCTTGGAGTCGGCAGCCACCTGCTGCGCGAAGTCGGCAGCATGGCTCATGGTGGCGCTCAACAGGCCGCGGAACTGGCCGGGCAGCGACGGGGAGCGCCCCAGCATCTCGTCGATGGCGGCCTGCAGGGCGCGATGCCCTTGGTTCTTGGCTACGGCGCGGGTCACCACGTCCAGCGCGTTGATGTTGCTCGTGCCTTCCCACAATGTGCCGATCTGCGCGTCGCGCACCAGCCGGGCGTTGACCCACTCCTCGACATATCCCGTGCCGCCGCGCACCTCCAGTGCGTGGCCGGCGACAGGGATATTGTCGCGGCAGGCGCGGAACTTGAACACCGGTGTCAGGATGCGCAGCAGCTCGGCGGCGCCGCGGTCGCCGCCATTGGCGCGGCCCATGACGGCGGCCGACCACATGGCCATCGACAGGGCCTGCTCGGTCGGCACCATGATCTTCAGCAGCTGCCGGCGCAGCAGCGGGAAGGCATCGAGCGTGCGGCCGAAGGCGCGGCGCACGCGTGCCACAACCAGCGATTCGTTGAGGCAGCGGCGCATCATGGCGGCAGCCCGGACGCCATGCGACAGGCGCGACAGGTTGACCTGGTTCATCATCTGCTTGAAGCCGTTGTTCACGTCGCCCACCAGATAGGCGACGGCGCCGTCCAGCCGCACTTCACCCGACGCCATCGAGCGGGTGCCGAGCTTGTCCTTCAGGCGGATGACGCGATAGGCGTTGCGTGCGCCGTCCTCCAGATGCCGCGGCAGCGCGAACAGGCCCAGGCCCCTTGTGCCGGCTGCCGCGCCGCGCGGCCGCGCCAGCATGACGGTCAGGTCGGCGTCGGCGTGGCTGCAGAACCACTTGTCGCCGAAGATACGCCAGCGCTCGATACCGTCGGGTCCCATGCCGACTCTCTCGGCCTCGGTCTCGATGGCGCCGACGTCAGAGCCGCCGGCCTTCTCCGTCATGAACTGCGCGCCCTTCAGAACCGTCGCCATGTCGGTCGACAACAGGCGGTCGAGCAGCAGGCGTTTGAGGGCATCGGAACCGTACTTGTTGATTGTGAGGTTCGAGGTGTCCGACATGCTAATCGGGCACATCAGGCCGAACTCGGCCTGCACGAACAGGTAAGTGAAGGCATATTTCACCAGTGGCGGCGCCGGCTCGGGCATGCCCAGCACGCCAGGCCGGTGGCTCATGGCGTGCATGCCGAACTCGCCGAAGGCGATCTGCTCCATCTCGCGATAGGCGGGGTGGTATTGAATCCACTCCTCGTCGCGCCCGAAGCGGTCGCGCGGATGCAGTACCGGGCCATGCTTGTCGGCAATGTCAGCGAGCTCGTCGAGCCGGCCGCCGGCCAGTTCACCCATCCGGTCGAAATGCGGCTCCATCCGCGCCCGCCAATCGGCGTCGAGATAGACGCCCAGCAGGTCGCGGAAGCCGCGATCGATGCGGTAGAAATTCATGCCACGGCAATCGGGCGCAATGTTGTGCGCGCCGAACGGGGCATGCATCTCGTGGCGTGGGCGGGTGGTGTCGTCTGGCATGGATTGTCCGGATCAGACGGCCGCACGAGGCGGCAACGGGGTTGCCATAGCCCGCGACGCCGCGGCGTTCAATGATCGCCGTCAGGTGGACTATGTCCTGCGGCTTCCGACTCGCGGAACCTCGCCATGGTGTGCTACCGAATCGCCATGCCCCGCAAGTCCGCTGCTTCGGCCAAACCGGCCGCCGCCAAGTCAGCCGCGCCGGCCGCCGCCAAGAGCACGCCGCCGCCAGCCCCGGCCGTATCCGTGGCGCAGCCTGAGGCCGCGCCATCGCCACCGGCGCCCACTGGCAACAACAAGCCGCTCAAGCATCTGTGGCTGATCGACGGGTCGGGTTACATCTTCCGGGCTTTTCATGCATTGCCGCCGATGACGCGGCCCGACGGTACGCCGATCAACGCTGTTTACGGCTTCTGCCGCCAGCTGCTGGCGCAGCTGCTGGACGATCCGGCGGTCGACCACGTGGCCGTGATTCTCGACGCCGGCCGCACGACGTTCCGCAACGAGATCTACCCGCAGTACAAGGCGCACCGGCCGGAGCCACCGGAGGAACTGGTGCCGCAGTTCCCGCTGTTCCGCGAGGCCATTGCCGCCTTCAATCTGCCGTGCATCGAGATGGAAGGCTTCGAGGCCGACGATCTGATCGCGACCTATGCGCGGATTGCGGTGGCGGCCGGCGCCGACGTAACCATCGTGTCATCGGACAAGGACCTGATGCAGCTGGTGAGCGACAAGGTCGCGATGTTCGATCCCATCAAGCTGCGCAAGCTCGGCCGAGAGGCGGTGATCGAGAAGTTCGGCGTGCCGCCGGAGAAGGTCGTCGACGTGCAAGCGCTTGCCGGCGACAGCACGGATAACGTGCCCGGCGTGCCCGGCATCGGGATCAAGACCGCAGCCCAGCTGATCACCGAATACGGCGATCTCGACACGCTGCTGGCGCGGGCCGGCGAGATCAAGCAGCCCAAGCGGCGCGAGGCGCTGCTGGAGAATGCCGACAAGGCGCGCGTCTCGCGCCAGCTTGTGCACCTTCGCGACGATGTCCCGGTCAAGGAGCATCCCGACGCTTTCGACAAGAAGCAGCCCGACCTCGCCAAGTTGGTGCCTTGGCTGGAGGAACAGGGCTTTCGCTCGTTGCTGACCAAGTACCGGGCGATGCCGGGGGCGCCTACCGCCGATATCACGTCGGCAGGTGCCGCGCCGGAAAACGTGGGCCCGGCGGCCGGCGCCGATACGACGGCACAAACTACGGCCACGGCCGACAAGGAAGTGGCAGCGGCCGAAGGCCTGATGGCAGCGGTACCGGAAGCGCTGTCGGCGGCGCGCCAGGCGGCCGGTGCGCTGGACTGGCGGCTTCAACGTGCCAAGCCCTTCGGTCTGGCAGACTACGAAATGGTCACCAGCCTCGATGTCCTGGCGGATTTCGTCGCGGCCGCGTCGAGCGCCGGCGTCGTCGCGTTCGACTGCGAAACCGATGCATTGGACTCGCTGAATGGCAACCTTGTCGGCGTATCGCTGGCATTGCCCGACGGGCCGATCGCCGATATCGGCGCCAGCCGCCGTCGCGCCATTTACGTGCCGCTGGGCCACCTTGCCCCCGGCGCCACCGCGCCGGCACAGGGGGCATTGGACCTTGGTGCCGGCGGCGCGCCCGCATCTGCTGGCGCCCAAGGTGGCAACGATCTGCTGGCAGGTCAGCTTGCCATCACCGATGCGATGAGTTGCCTGAAGCCGCTGCTGGACGATCCTGGCGTGCTGAAGGTCGGGCAGAATATTAAATACGACCAGGCGGTGCTGAGGCGCTACGGCGTCAACATCGCGCCGGTCGACGACACCATGCTGCTGTCCTTCGTCCTGGAAGGCGGGCTGCACGGCCACGGCATGGACGAGCTGGCCGAACTGTTCCTGGGCGTACAGACCATCAAGTTCAACGATGTTGCCGGCAGTGGCGCCAAGCAGGTGACGTTCGACCGGGTGCCGCTCGAGAAGGCGCGCGACTATGCCGCTGAGGACGCCGACGTCACACTGCAGCTCTGGCTGGCGCTCAAGCCGCGGCTGGCGGCCGAGCACATGACCACGATGTACGAGACCATCGAGCGGCCGCTGATCCCGGTGCTGGCCGACATGGAGCGGGCCGGGGTGAAAATCGACGCCGCCGAACTGCGTCGCCTGAGCGCCGACTTCGAGCGCCGCATGGCGGATCTGGAGATCGACCTGCACAAGCTCGCCGGCAGACCGTTCAACGTCAATTCGCCCAAGCAGCTGGGCGAGATTCTGTTCGACGAGATGAAGCTGCCAGGCGGCAAGCGCAACAAGAGCGGCACCTGGAGTACCGACGCGCAGGTGCTCGATGATCTGGCGGCGCAGGGACACGACCTGCCGAAGAAGCTGCTGGAGCATCGCCAGCTCGCCAAGCTCAAGGGCACCTATACCGACGCCCTGGTTCAGCAAATCGACCGCAAGACCGGGCGGGTTCACACCTCCTATCATATGACCGGCGCCTCGACCGGACGTCTGGCCTCGACCGACCCCAACCTGCAGAACATCCCGGTCCGTACCGAGGACGGCCGCAAGATCCGCAAGGCGTTCATCGCCGAGCCAGGCCACAAGCTCTTGAGCGCCGACTATTCGCAGATCGAGCTGCGATTGTTGGCGCATGTGGCCGACATCACGTCGCTGAAGGAGGCGTTCGAGCGTGGCGACGACATCCACGCCATCACGGCCTCGGAAGTCTTCGGCATCCCGGCCAAGGGCATGGACCCGATGGTGCGGCGGCGTGCCAAGGCGATCAATTTCGGCATTATCTACGGCATCTCGCCATTCGGTCTGGCTGCCCAGCTCGGCATCGGTCAGGGCGAGGCGCGCACCTACATCGACACCTACTTCAAGCGGTATCCGGGCATCCGCGACTACATGGAGCGCACCAAAGCGTCCTGCCGCAAGGCCGGCTTCGTGACGACGCCGTTCGGCCGCAAGATCCACCTGCCGGGCATCAACGACAAGAACCCGGCGCGCCGCGGCTTCCATGAGCGCGCCGCCATCAATGCCCCGCTGCAGGGCGGGGCAGCCGACATCATCAAGCGTGCCATGATTCGCCTCCCTGGCGCTCTCGGTGCGGCGTCGCTCAAGACCCGCATGCTGCTGCAGGTGCACGACGAGCTGGTCTTCGAGGCGCCCGACGTTGAAATCGAGCGGGCATCCAGCGTGATCCGGGACACCATGCAACGCGCCGCGCGGCTGTCGGTGCCGCTGGTCGTCGAGGTCGGCAGCGGCGTAACCTGGGCTGACGCCCACTAGCGCATCGTGTCGGCATCGATGTCGTTCCAGGCGAAACGAGGACAGTTCGGCACCGACGCACCCTGCGTCCGTTCGAGAAACACGTGCATCGCCTGCGATGGCCGCAGGGCCGCTGGCCACGATTGAGAGAGGGAACATGTTGAAGATCTACGGACGCGCCAATTCGATCAATGTGCAGAAGGCGTTGTGGGCCGCCGACGAATGCGGTCTCAGCTACGAGCGCACCGATGTCGGCGGCGCCTTCGGCGGCAACGATCAACCGTGGTACCGGGCGATGAACCCCAATGGCGTCGTGCCGACGATCGATGATGGCGGCTACACGTTGTGGGAGTCGAACTCGATCATCCGCTACTTTGCGGCCACGCATGCTGCCGGCACGCTGTGGCCGACGGATCCCAAGGTGCGCGGTGACGCCGAGCGCTGGATGGACTGGCAGCTGTCGACGATCCAGGGCGGCATGACGACGCTGTTCTTGGGCTGGATCCGCACGCCGCCCGAAAAGCGCGACCTCGACGCCATGGAAAGGGCGCGCGTTGCCACTGCCGATCTGTGGCGACGGCTGGACGGCTATCTGGCGAACCGCGCCTACGTCGCGGGCGGGCATTTCACGATGGGCGACATTCCCGTGGGCGCGATGGTCTATCGCTGGTTCAACCTGCCGTTCGACCGTGCCGGCCTGCCTGAGCTGCCACATCTGCGCGCTTGGTACGAGCGTCTGGGAACCCGGCCCGCCTACCAGAAAAACGTGATGGTGAAGATGACCTGACGGAGGTCACGACAGCCGCGCGCCGCTGGCACGCCGGATCGCTCTGGCGCATTCACCAGTCGCGTGCGCAGTATGGTGGTGCATCGACACGTCAAGGCTTCGTCCCGTTGTACGCGTGAGCCTTGTGAGTCGGGGAGGGGGCACAAGGGCGGCGTTCCGGCCCACATGCCTGGTCACATGAATCGCCTGCTGCCGCATGAGATCGTGTTCGGCTGTTTCCTGATCGTGACAGCGGTCCGGTTGCTGGTCGCGGCCGGACCCGCCAACACCCAGACGCTGCTGTATTTTTGCGCCATCCTGCTCAATGTCGGCGCGGTCGGCTTTTGCTTGCGATGGCCCCGGACCTCAACGTGGCGTCTGCGATTCGTCTTTTACATCGTCGCGCTCAACGTGATTTTCATCGACATGCGCTGGTCGATTCCCCTGATCAGTGCTGCAAAGCACGACGTCGCGCTGTGGTCCTGGGATATGAGGTGGCTCGGCGGTAGTCCAAGCATCTGGCTTGAACCACTGGTCACGCCGTGGCTAACCGAAACGATGAGCCTCGCCTATGGCGCGTTCATCCCGTATCTGCTGTTGACGCTGATACTCTACGCCTGGGGCGATCTGGTGCCGGCGCGCGCGTTCTACAGCGGCCTGTTTACGATCTACGGCATCGGGTATCTCGGCTATACGCTGCTGCCGGCGATCGGACCCTATGTTGCGATGGCCGACCATTTCGTGGTGCCGCTCCATGGCTATTGGATCAGCGACCTGCTGACCGCGCTGTATCCCATCGGCACCAATCGCTGCGATGCCTTTCCCAGCCTGCACGTCGCGGCCTCGGCCTACATCCTGGCAGTCGACTTCAGGTACCGGCGCCTTTGGTACTATGGATATCTCGTGCCGTGCGGGCTGCTGTGGTTGTCGACTGTCTACCTGCGCTATCACTACGGCGTTGATGTCCTCGCCGGGGTTGTCTTGGCGGCGGTGGGTTTGGCTGTTGCGGCGCATGTGCGACAATGCGATGACGTCGCCGGGCCGGTTGAACGGTCCGGTAGCTGACAGACGTCGCAGCCGAATCAAAGCCGGCGCGACGCGCGCCTAGCGTCACGCCAGCCGATATACCTTTTCAGGTTCCGTGCGACCACGCACTGCCTGCTCGCCGACAAAGACGGGCTCGGTGCCCAGCGCGCCGGGATCCTGCAAGGCGTCGATCGTTCCGCCGCTGGTCAGCACCACGATGTCCTGGTCGTCGAGCATATGCTGCTTGCCCAGCTGCTCGAGCCGTTGTGCCACGTTCACGGTGTCGCCTACCACGGTGTAGTTCATTCGCTCGGGCGCACCGATATTGCCGATGATCACGGGACCGGAGTGCAGTCCGATGCGAACGCGGATCGGAGCCAGGCCCCTTTCCCGTCGGGCGGCATTGTCAGCGTGCAGCACTTCGACGATGGCCAATGCGGCGCGGCAAGCAGCGTCGGCATGGTCCGGCATCTTGTGGATGCCGCCCCACACGGCCATCACGGCGTCGCCGATGTACTTGTCGATCACGCCGTGCTCGCGCTCGATGACAGAGCCAAGAAGAGCAAAATGATGATTGAGCAGGTCGGCGGTGCTGCGGACATCCATGTCCTCGGCCTGGGGCGTGAACTCCACGATGTCGGTGAACATCACCGTCACGGTGCGGCGTTTGGAGAGAAGGCTCTCCTCGCCTTCTTCCATCAGGCGCGCAACCAGCCGGCGGGGCACATAGAGGCCGAACCACTTGAGTGTGGCTCGTGCCTTGTCGAGTGCTTCGGCCGCATCGTCGATCTCCCTGAGGCGGGAATGCGCGACCGGACCGCCCTCGAACTCCATGCGCTCCAGCGTAGCGGCTGCCGCGCCAAGACGCCCAATGGCGCGGGCCATCCGCATACCCATGATCGCCGCGAGCAGCAGAGCGAACGCCAATGCGGCGGCCCCGGCCCAGATGCCCTGCCGCAGCCGCTCAATGTCGCGCGTCGCCTCTTCGAATGGGAAGTACTGCCCGACAAGCCAGGGCTCTGGCCCGTAGCCGACAACCTCGCGATAGACAAAAACCCAGCGATGGCCGTCCAGATCAATCACATGACCGAATTTGCCGAGCGCCTTGGCGAAAGTGCCGGTCGTTACCGGCGGCTGCCAGATCGCGGCCAGCACCGGGTCATCGATCTCGTTGAGACGCGGCAAGAGCCTGCCTTCCGTCAGCGCCACGCTGGAGGGCTCCACCAGCCGACGGTGTGCCAAGGCACGGTCGCGGCCGACGAGGATGAACGATCGGCCTTCACCTTCCAGTTCGCGGCTGACCACGAGGCGCGACAGTTCGCCCATGGCCACTGTGGCGGCAAGGCCACCCACGAAGGCTCCGTCAATCCGACGGATCGGAACGCGGACGTTGATGCCCGGTTGGCGCTGCGCCTGGTACCACAACAATTCACCCCAGAACGGGCCGGACGCCGACTGCAGCTCCCGGAAACGGTCGAACGCGCCCGGGATCGAACTCAGCGGTACACTGTCGCGGAACAGCGTGCCGTCAGCCGTCCGCAAGACCCGGTGAGCCGTCTGGTCGAGCGACACGAACACGGCGCCGGAAATCTGCGGCAGCTGTTGGGCGGCGGTGGTCAGTGCGTCGACCAGCTGCGAGGGGGCGCCGACGTCGAGCCTTCCGGCTGCAGCCAGCGCGGCAATGAACTGCAATTGCGCCGAGACCGGATCGAGCCGGTCGCGCAGGAACTGCGCCTGGGATTCGACCATGCGCCGATTGCGGTCGAGCAGCAGCCGCTGGGTACTGTCCGATGCCCCCAGCACCGTGAGAGTGAACGCGCCGCCGGCAATGACCGTAACGGCCAGAAAGCCCGCGGCCAGCGCTGTGACGATGCGCACACGCACCTGACGCATGCTTTTCAACAGTCCGGCGATACGCCAACTGACGGCTCTGGCTGGCGCGTCCGTCGAAGCCCGGGCTGGCACCGTGGTCGGGGTCCCCGGTGCATCGATGGGTGAATCCGTCACCCTGTTGCTCTCCTCCGGCGCGCCCTGTAGGTAATCCCTGGGGGCCGTCACTGACTCTTAACACAAACCGCGTATTGCGCCCAAAGCGTGGCGGATCCTGTCCGATGCCACGTGAGCTGACTGTTGGGTGCGCTCCCGAACGCCTGCGGGCCCTTCCGGCAGGCGCATTGACGGTGAGCGGCGGCACGGGTCAGTTTGGCGCCATGGATGGCGCCTTACAGCAGAATATTCACGCGACCTGCGTTGCGCTGCCGGTCGGCGGAACCTGGCACGGCGTCTTGCTGCGCGGGCCGTCAGGTGCCGGAAAATCCGACTTGGCGATTCGGATATTGGAGGCCGGCGGCCGCTTGATCGCCGACGACCGCACCCGGTTGAGTGCTGACGCCGGCCGACTGGTTGCGCGGGCGCCGGCGAACCTCGCCGGCCTGATCGAAGTGCGTGGGCTTGGCGTGCTGCGGTTGCCGCCGAAGGAGGTGCTGGCTGCGGCGCCGGTCATGCTGATTGTCGACCTGGTCGATGCGGCCGTGGTCGAACGGATGCCGGAAGCGGGAGTCGAGTCGTTGCTCGGTGTCGACGTTCCGCGCGTCCAACTCGCTGCCTTTGAAGCATCCACTTCGGCCAAGATTCGCCTTGCCCTGACCGCCACGCGAGTCACATGATTTTTGCGTGCGTCGCAAGCGTCCCGTGACATCGCGTTCACTGCCGGCACAGATCCGGCGGCGCCGCGCGTCACTGTCGGCCACAGTCCGATCCGTCATCTTGATAACGGGCCTGTCCGGGGCGGGGCGTCTGACGGCGCTGCGTGCCCTGGAGGATGCTGGCTACGTCGCGATCGACAATCTGCCGTTGGCAATGGTCGATCGCCTGCTTCAGGTGACGGGTGAGTCGGGCGATGACACCTACCCCGTTGCCATCGGCATCGATGTGCGCACGCGCGGATTCGACGTTGCGCGCGTACTGGCGCGGGTGCGCACGCTGCGTGACCGCGACGACCTGCAAACGCGGCTGTTGTTTCTGGATTGCGACGACGATGTGCTGTTGCGCCGCTTCACCGAGACCCGGCGCAGTCATCCGCTGGCGCTCGATCGGCCAGTGCTTGACGGCATCATTGATGAGCGGCGCATGTTGCGCACGCTGCGTGACCATGCCGACGTGACGGTCGATACATCGCTGCTGGGGCCGCACGACCTGCGCCAGGTCCTCCTCGGCCATTTCGGCCGCGAAGGCGGCGGTCTTCAGCTGTCGGTGATGTCGTTTTCCTACCGCCGCGGATTGCCGCGAGAGGCAGATTTGGTGTTCGATGCGCGGTTCTTGCGCAATCCCTATTGGGATTCTGCGTTGCGTGACCTCACCGGCCGAGACGCCGCCGTGCGGCGCTATGTCGCGCGCGATAACGCCTACAAGGGGTTTTTCGAGGCCATTGTGGCGTTGGTGGTGAGCCTCTTGCCGCGCTTCGAAAGTGAAGGCAAGAGTTACCTGACTGTGGCCATCGGATGTACCGGGGGGCGCCATCGATCGGTGGTGGTGGCAGAGCAATTGGCGGGTCGGATCCGGCGACTGGGTAGACCACTGGCTTTGACGCATCGCGATATCGATACCGTGCCGGCGGCACGTGCCGTCCGGTCGAGAAGTGCCGCGACGGGGAAGAGGGTGAACGGATGATCGGCATGGTGCTGGTGACGCACGGCAAACTGGCGCGCGAGTTCCTGGCGGCGCTGGAGCATGTCGTGGGGCCGCAGCGGCAGGCCGCCGCCGTTTGCATCGAGGCCGACGACGATATGGAGAAGCGCCGCGCCGAGATCCTGCAACGTGTCGCCGAGTGCGATAGCGGGCAGGGCGTTGTGGTGCTGACAGACATGTTTGGCGGCACGCCGTCCAACCTCGCCATCTCGATCATGGACCGGGCGCGTGTCGAGGTGGTCGCTGGCGTCAATCTGCCGATGCTGGTCAAGCTGGCGAGCGTGCGCGTTGAACGTCCGATGGCCGAGACAGTGGCGGCATGCCAGGATGCCGGGCGCAAGTACATCACGGTCGCCTCGCGCCTGCTGGCGAAGGATGCCGGCTAGAAGCGGACGCCGACAATGACCACCGCGGATTTGCGCACGCTGACGATCGCCAACAAGCGTGGGCTGCATGCCCGGGCCGCGGCCAAGTTCGTGCGCCTCGCTGCCCAGTACGATGCCGCGGTGAAAGTGGCGCATGGCGGACAGGAAGTGTCGGGCCTGTCCATCATGGGTCTGATGATGCTGTCCGCCGCCATGGGATCGCAGATCCAGATTTCCGCCGTCGGGCGCCAGGCGCCGGAAGCGCTCGAGGCCTTGGCCAATCTTGTGCAGAGCCGGTTCGGCGAGGACTAGCGGCATTGCCGCGCGGCCGTGCCCGCGGTTGGCCTCGGTTGTGGATCTCATAAACTCATAAGCATGTTTTTATATCGGCCGCGTTGTGGGCCATCTGACCCGCTGCTATAGGAGCGCGCCGACGAATCGCGGCGCATGGCGCGCCGACCCGGCGTGCGAATTTGTGCGCCGCGACACCCGCTGACATTTTCCGACAGGACATCTCATGGCCAAGGACAAGCCCGACTACGTGGTCAAGGACATCGGCCTCGCCGACTGGGGCCGCAAGGAAATGGCCATCGCCGAAACCGAGATGCCGGGTCTGATGGCGATCCGCGCCGAGTACGGCAAGCAGCAGCCACTCAAGGGCGCGCGCATCGCGGGCTCGCTGCATATGACGATCCAGACGGCCGTGCTGATCGAGACACTGAAGTCGCTCGGTGCCGATGTGCGCTGGGCCTCGTGCAATATCTATTCAACCCAGGACCATGCCGCCGCGGCGATCGCCGCCGCCGGTACGCCGGTATTCGCGGTCAAGGGCGAGTCGCTGCCCGAGTACTGGGACTACACGCACCGCATCTTCGAGTGGGCCGATGGCGGCACGCCGACGATGATCCTCGACGACGGCGGCGATGCGACCCTGCTGATCCATCTCGGCATGCGCGCCGAGAAGGACGCCTCGGTCATCGCCAAGCCGACCAACGAGGAAGAGGAAGTCCTCTACGCCGCCATCGCCAAGCAGCTGAAGGCCAAGCCCGGCTGGTACAGCCGCAACGGTGCCGCCATCCGCGGCGTCACCGAGGAAACCACCACCGGCGTGCATCGCCTCTACACCATGGAAAAGGAAGGCCGCCTGTTGTGGCCGGCGATCAACGTCAACGATTCAGTCACCAAGTCGAAGTTCGACAACCTCTACGGCTGCCGCGAATCGCTCGTCGACGGTATCCGCCGCGGCACCGACGTGATGATGGCCGGCAAGGTGGCGATGGTCGCGGGCTTCGGTGACGTGGGCAAGGGCTCGGCCGCCTCACTGCGCAATGCCGGTTGCCGCGTCATGGTGTCGGAGGTCGATCCGATCTGCGCCCTGCAGGCGGCGATGGAGGGCTACGAGGTCACGACGATGGAGGACGCCGCACCGCGCGCCGATATCTTCGTCACTGCCACCGGCAATGTCGACGTCATCACCGTCGAGCACATGCGTCAGATGAAGGACCGCGCCATCGTCTGCAACATCGGCCACTTCGACAGCGAGATCCAGGTCGCGGGCCTGCGGAACTTCAAGTGGCACAACGTCAAGCCGCAGGTCGACGAGATCGAGTTCCCCGACGGCAAGCGCATCATCATGTTGTCGGAAGGCCGCTTGGTGAACCTCGGCAATGCCACCGGCCACCCCAGCTTTGTGATGTCCTCGTCGTTTTCCAACCAGACGCTGGCGCAGATCGAGCTGTGGACCAATCCGGGCAAATACGAGAAGAAAGTCTACACTCTGCCCAAGCACCTCGACGAGAAAGTCGCGGCGCTGCATCTCGAGAAAATCGGCGTCAAGCTCACCAAGCTGCGTCCCGACCAGGCCACCTATATCGGCGTGCCGCAGACCGGGCCGTTCAAGCCGGACCACTATCGCTACTGAGTCGCACCAGTCAGGACGGCAAAAGGATCGTCGCCGCCCACGCGCCCGTGCCTTCTCCGGTCGGCGAAGGCATGGACGTGGCGTCTTCCGGGGCCGAGTCGCGGGATGCTAGAAAACGGCCATGGATGGCCTCGTTCCCGGCGCATCACGGCAAATGTCAACGCTCGACATCGAGCTCCCTGATCTTGACGCCACAACGCGGCTTGGCGCGGCGCTGGCGCGTGGGCTGCGCCGCGGCGACGTCATCGCCCTGCGCGGCGATCTCGGGGCGGGCAAGACCGAGCTGGCCCGGGCCTTGATCCGCGCCGCGTCGGCAGATCCCGACCTGATCGTGCCCAGTCCGACCTTCGGGCTGGTGGAGGTCTACGATACGAATGCAGGTGCCATCTGGCATTTCGATCTCTATCGTCTCGACTCTCCCGAGCAAGTCTGGGAACTGGGCTTTGAGGAGGCATTGGCCGACGGCATTTGCGTGATTGAATGGCCAGAACGCCTTGATGGGGTTCTGCCGGCGCGGCGCCTCGACGTCGCGTTGCACGTCACGCGAGGAGACGCGCGGCGCGCGACATTGACCGGCGAGTCCTCGTGGCACGATCGCCTTGCCGCGTTGGCGCAGGAGTGGCCGGGTGGCTGAGCCGTCGCGTACCGTGCAGTTGCGGCAGTTCGTCGACGGCGCAGGCTGGGGCGACGCATCGCTGTCGCCGCTGACCGGCGACGCTTCGTTTCGCCGCTACTACCGGCTGCGGCGCGGGCCGCAGACGGCCGTCGTCATGGATGCGCCGCCGCCGCAGGAAGACGTGCGGCCGTTTGTTGCCATCGCTCGTCATCTCCGCCACCTGGGTTTCAGTGCGCCGGAGATCCTGGCAGACGATCCCGTCAACGGTTTCCTGCTGCTCGAGGACCTGGGCGACGATACCTTCGCGCGCGTTCTGGCGCAGGCGCCGTCGCCGCCCGGAGGCGATGAATTCTCGTTGTACGCATTGGCCACCGACGTGCTGGTGGCCCTGCATACGAAAGGTGCCGCGGCCGTTCTGCCCGGCCTGTCCGCCTATACCGGCGACGTCCTGATCGAGGCAGCGATGCTGCTGCCGGAGTGGTATCTGCCGGCGGCGCATAACCGACCGGCCACGGCCGATGAACTGGCCGGCTACCGTGCCGCCTGGCGCGAGGTGCTCGCGGCGATGCCGGAGGCGCCTGAGACCCTTCTGCTGCGTGACTTTCACAAGGACAATCTGATGTGGCTGCCGCGGCGGCCTGGCGTCCGCGCCTGCGGCCTGCTGGATTTTCAGGATGCGCACCGCGGCCATGCGGCCTACGACCTGATGTCGCTGATCGAGGACGCGCGGCGCGATATCGATCCGGCGCTGCATGCGGCCATGCGCGACAGATATGTTGTCGGCACCGGCATTCGCGACCGCGCGGAATTCGAAACGGCCTTCGCGATCCTGGGTGCGCAGCGACACGCGCGTGTCGTCGGTCTGTTCGTGCGTCTTTTCAAGCGCGACGGCAAACCGGTCTATCTGCCGCATCTACCGCGCGTCTGGCGGCTGCTGGAGCGGTCACTGACGCACGAGGCGTTGACGCCGCTGCGACGCTGGGTGGATGGTCACGTGCCGCCGGCCAAGAGGATCCTCGTGACATGACGGGTGCAGTCATCAAACGCGCCATGCTGCTGGCCGCCGGTCGCGGCGAGCGGATGCGCCCGATCACTGACACCCTGCCCAAAGTGCTGGTAAAGGTAGCGGGCCGCGCGCTGCTCGATCATGCGCTCGACGCGCTGGCCGGCGCCGGCGTCGAGCTTTGCGTGGTCAATACACATCACCTGGGCGAGCAAGTCGCTGCGCACCTCGCGCGCCGCGTGACTCCGCGCATCGTGCTGTCGCCGGAAGCGGCGCTGCTCGACACTGGCGGCGGCGTCAAGCAGGCGCTGGCTCATTTCGGCGACGAGCCCTTCTACACCGTCAACGGCGATGCGCTATGGCTGGATGGACCATCGCCGATGCTGACGCGTCTGGCACGCTGCTGGGAAGCGGCGCGGATGGACGCATTGCTGTTGCTGCATCCGACCGTGGCGGCGCACGGCTACGATAGCGACGCTATGGGCGACTACCATCTGGCGCCCGATGGCCGGGCACGCTGGCGGGGGCGCAGCGGCGTGGCGTCGTTCGTATTTGCCGGCGTCACGGTGTGCGACCGACGACTCTATGAGGCGGCGCCGGCAGGTGCCTTCTCACAGCTGCTGCTGTGGAACCAAGCCGAGATGCGTGAGCGGCTCTACGGATTGCGTCACGACGGCGAATTCTTTCATGTCGGCACGCCGGCGGCGCTGGCCGAGGCCGAAGCCTACTTCGCGCGCGGCGGCGGACGCCGGCGCGCCATGGAGTGACCGCTGATGGCGCGGCGCCGCAAGATGGAGTCGGCGCCACGCGCGATCGAACCGCCGCGCGGCATCTACACCATTCCTCCCGACGTCAGTTTTGTCGATGCCTTGGCGCGCGGCCTGCTCGATGCTTGGGGCGACGATCCCTTGGGCTTTTCGACGTTGCTCGTGCTGGTTCCAACGCGACGTGCCGTGCGCGCGCTGCGCGAGGCGTTCCTGCGCGCCACATCGGGCCGGCCATTGCTGTTGCCGCGCCTGCAACCGATCGGCGACGTGGAAGAGGGCGACGAGGTCGGCGCGGCGGCGGCGCTGGGCGAGGACGACGTCGACTCCGTTGCCGTGCCGCCGCCGATCGATCCGTTGGCGCGCGAGGCGCTGCTGACGCGGCTGGTGCTGGCGTTTCGCGACGACGATACCAGGCCGATCGCCGGATCTGTGGCGCAGGCTCTTGGGCTGGCACGCGAACTGGGCCGCCTGCTTGACGAGCTGCAGATCGACGGCGTGGCGTTCGAGCAGCTGAAGGGCGTCGTCGACGCTCCCTTTGCCGCTCATTGGCAGCAGACGCTGAAGTTCCTCGGTATCATCGGTGAGGCTTGGCCTGCCATCCTGGCCGAACGAGGCGTGATCGATGCCGTCGACCGCCGTAACCGCCTGCTGCGGCAGCAGGCGGCGCGCTGGCGCGCCAGACCACCCGGGCATCCGGTGGTCGCCGCAGGTTCGACCGGTACCCAGCCTGCCACCCGCGAATTGCTGGCTGTCGTGGCCTCGTTGCCGCTCGGTTGCGTCGTGCTGCCGGGGCTTGATCAGGTGCTCGACGAGGCGGGATGGGCGGCGATCGACGCCACGCACCCACAAGCCGGCCTGCGCGACCTGCTGGCGGCGCTGGGCGTGGCGCGTACCGCGGTGCCGGTGTGGCCGGCCGCAGGGGCGCGAGAGTTGCCGGCGCGCCGGCTGTTGTCGGCGGTCATGCGGCCGGCCGAGACGACCGATGCCTGGAGCACCGACGCGCCGCTCGATCCCGCGGCGCTGGAACGAGTCGCGCGTGTCGACTGCGCAACACCGCAACAGGAAGCGGTTGTGGCGGCTTTGGCGTTGCGCGAGGCGCTGGAGACACCGCGCCGCACGGCCGCCTTGGTCACGCCCGACCGCGAGCTGGCGCGCCGCGTCACCGCCGAGCTGCAGCGCTGGGGCATCGTGATCGACGATTCGGCCGGAATCGACCTGGCGCACACGCCGCCGGGCGCCTTCTTGCGCCTGCTGGCGCGGGCGCTGGCCAGTGGATTCGCGCCGGTCGATTTGCTGGCGCTGGTAAAGCATCCGCTGGCCGGCCTCGGCATGGCCCGGCCGGCCCTCGTGCGCGCCGCGCGCGGGCTGGACCGTCGGGTCTTGCGTGGCCCCAAGCCGGAGGCCGGGCTGGCCGCGCTGCATCACCGTGTGGCGGAAGCCGGCTTCCCGCTGGCGCCCGATCGCGAAGCAGTGCGCGACCTGCTGGGACGCTTGGCCGCCTGTGTCGAGCCGCTGCTCGCGCGTGGCGATCGGGTCCCGGCGGTCGAGCGGCTCGACGACCTGGCGCGCGCCGCCGAGGCGATGGCCGCGACTGAGTCGATCTCCGGTGCCGATCGCCTGTGGCGTGGCGATGCCGGTGAGGCATTGGCACTGGCGGTTCTGGAATGGCGCCGGCATCTGAGGGAACTGCCGCAGCTCGCTGTGGACGAGATTCCTGCACTGCTCGACACGTTGCTGACGGGCATTGTCGTGCGGCCGCGCCATGGCGCGCATCCAAGGCTCGCGATTCTGGGGCCGCTGGAAGCCCGATTGCAGCACGCAGATCTGGTCGTACTGGGCGGCCTCAACGAAGGGACATGGCCGCCGGCCGTTGATACCGGCCCATGGCTCAACCGGCCGATGCGGGCGGCGCTGGGTCTGCCACAGCCGGAACGACGCATCGGTCTGGCAGCACACGATTTCGCCCAGGCCTTTGCCGCCGCTAATGTGCTGGTGACGCGCGCTGGTCGCGTCGGCGGCGCCCCCACGGTGCCCAGTCGCTGGCTGGCGCGGCTCGATGCCCTGCTCGGCCACCGCGCCGACGATGTGCGCACGCGGCCGGCCTACCTGCGGCGCGGCGATGCGCGCGTCGTCTGGGCAGAGGCGCTGGACGAGCCGGCACAGTACGTTTCCTGGCCGCGCCCCGAACCGCGGCCACCACTGGACGCGCGGCCCCGCGAGCTGTCGGTGTCAGCGATCGAGCAATGGCGCCGCGATCCCTACGGCCTGTACGCCCGGCGCATTCTGCGCCTGGAACCGCTGGATCCGCTGGAGGCCGAGCTGGGCGCCGCTGATCGCGGCAGCGCGCTGCACGCCGCGCTCGAGGAATTCCTTTCCCGATATCCCGACACATTGCCGCCGGACGCGGCAGCACAGCTGCTGCGCATTGGCGAGCGGGAACTGGCGGAGCTGCTGAAGTCGCCCGGCGAACGCGCCTTCTGGTGGTCGCGCTTCGAACGGCTGGCGGCATGGGTGGTGCGTGCGGAGCAGCAGCGCCGCGCCGCCGGTACCCGGGCACTGGCACATGAGACCGAAGGCCGTCTTGTGATTGCCGGCGACAAACCCTTTGTCGTGCGGGCGCGGGCCGACCGCATCGACCGACGTGCCGATGGCGTCTGGGAGATCATCGACTACAAGACCGGCCGCATCCCTCAGGTCAAGGAACTCAGGGCGCTGTTTGCGCCGCAGCTGCTGCTGGAAGCGTCCATCGCGCGCTTTGGCACTTTCCAATTGCCGGTCGCGGCCGACAAACCCGAAGCCGTCGAGCTGCAGTATTGGCAGATCCATGGCCGCGACGAAGGCGGCCGGATCGAACCGGTCAAGGACGCTGCTGAACTCACGGAGAAGATGTTTGCGTTGCTGGGCGACATGATCCGTCGCTTCGACCGGCCGGACACCGCCTACATCCCGTTGCCGTGGCCGGAGTTCGGCCCCTACTTCAACGACTACGAACACCTGGAGCGTGTCACCGAGTGGTCGAGCGGCGGCCGGGGCGACACATGAGAAGCCCGGTACGCACCATCGATCCGCGCCTCGATGCCAATCAGCGTCAGGCGCGCGCCAGCGACCCCAAGGTTTCGGCCTGGGTCGAGGCCAACGCCGGCACCGGCAAGACCAAGGTGCTGACCGATCGCATCGTGCGGTTGCTGCTCGACGGCGCCGCGCCGCAGCGCATTCTCTGCCTCACCTTCACCAAGGCGGCGGCGGCCGAGATGCGCAATCGTCTGGCGACGCTGCTGGGCGGTTGGGCGCTGGCGCAAGACGCGGCGCTGGTCGACCAGTTGCGCGGACTGACGGGTCGCGATCCGACGCCGGCCAATATGATGACGGCGCGACGCCTCTTTGCGCGGGTGCTGGATGCGCCAGGCGGGGTCAGCATCCAGACCATCCATTCCTTCTGCCAGTCGTTGCTGCAGCGCTTTCCAATCGAGGCCGGCGTGTCTCCGAATTTCGCCGTGCTCGACGAAAGCCAGTCGATCGAGTTGCTGCAGCAAGCGCAGGACACCCAGCTCGCCTTGCTAGCCAGCGACCATGCACCGGCCTATCTGGCGGCGGCGCTCAAGGACGTGGCGGTGCGCGTATCGGAGACGGAATACGTCGAGATCATGAGCGCGCTGCTCGCCGAGCGTGGCCGCGTCACGCGCCTGGCCGGCGATCCCGCGGCACTGGCGCGCTACGTCGCACGCCTGCGCCGCCAGTTTGGCGTGGAGGCGGCGGGCAGCGCCGCTGACCTGCTGGCCGCCGGTTGCGCGGATGCCGCGATTGACCGGCGGGCGCTGACACAAGCCGCGCGGGCGCTGGCGCAGGGATCCAAGACCGACGTCGAGCGCGGTGCCACCCTGTCGGCATGGCTGGCAGCCGATCCGGCGGCACGCATCGAGCGTTTTGGCGACTATTGTTCGATATTCTTCACTGACAAAGGCGAGATTCGAAAGACGCTGGCCACCAAAGCCGCGGTCCAGACATTGCCGGACGTGATGGAGATTCTCACCGCTGAAGCCGTGCGGGCGGGACAGCTGGCGGACACGACGCGCAGCGTGAGATTGATCGAGCGCACTGCCGCCCTGCTGCAACTCGGGACCGACATCCTGGTGCGCTACGAGCACGCCAAGCGCGCCCGGGCCGCTCTGGACTACGAGGACCTTGTGCTGCGCGCGCGCGATCTGTTGAGCCGCAGCGGCATCGCCGCCTGGGTGCTCTACAAGCTCGATGGCGGCATCGACCATGTGCTGATCGACGAGGCGCAGGACACCAATCCCGACCAGTGGGACGTGGTGCGCCATCTGACCGAAGAGTTTTTTGCCGGCGAAGGCGCCGTCGAGCGCGAGCGTACCGTGTTCGCGGTCGGCGACGCCAAGCAGTCGATATTCGGCTTCCAGCGTGCCGATCCCGCCAGGCTGGCGCAGATGCGCCAGTGGTTCGCCGAACGCGTGCAGCAGACGGGGCGTCGCTTCGAGCATGTCGAGCTGATCGATTCCTACCGCTCGGTAAGCGCCGTGCTCGATGCGGTCGACCAAGTATTCTCGGCGGCGCCAGCCAGCGAGGGCGTGGCATCCGAGGGCCATGCGATCCACCACGTGGCGATCCGCAGCGACGAGCCGGGCATCGTCGAAGTCTGGCCGGTGGCGCGGCCGCTGGCGAATGATGCCGACCCGACGGATGGGGCGGACCGCCAGGACTCGCTGGCCTCGCCCGACGAGCGTCTGGCACTGCTGATCGCCCGCCACGCCAGGGACCTGATCGAGGGTGGCGAACGGCTGGCCAACACCGGAGAGCGCATCCACGCCGGCCACATCATGGTGCTTGTGCGCCGGCGCAACGCGTTCGTGACGGCGCTGGTGCGGGCGCTCAAGCGCGAGGGACTGCCGGTCGCCGGCGTCGATCGCATGACCCTGGTCGATGAACTACCGGTGCAGGATTTGATGGCGCTGGGCCGGTTCGTGTTGTTGCCCCAAGACGATCTCAATCTCGCCTGCCTGCTGAAGTCGCCGCTGGTCGGAGTCGACGAAGACGGGCTGTTCGATCTCGCCTGGCGACGTCCCGGCCGGTTGTGGGCGGCGCTGCGGGCGAGAGCGCAGGCCGGCGATTCGCGCTTTGTGCCGGTTTACGAGCAACTGTCCGCCTGGCTGGCGCGGGCCGACTACACGCCGCCCTTCGAATTCTACGCCGATATCCTGGGCGCCGGTCGTGGCCGCGACAAGTTGCTGGCGCGGCTGGGTCGCGAGGCCGCCGATCCGATCGACGAGTTCCTGTCGGCGGCGTTGCACTACCAGCGCGGCGAGGTGCCGTCGCTGCAGGGTTTCCTGCGCGCTCTGGAGCAGGGCGGCAGCGACATCAAGCGCGAGCTGGACGAGAACCGACGCCGCGAGGTGCGCATCCTGACGGTGCACGGCGCCAAAGGCCTTCAGGCGCCGATCGTCTACTTGCCGGACACCAGCCGCGTGCCCAGCCCGCAGCACCGCCTGTTGTGGTCGGGCGACGGGCGGACCGTGTTGTGGTTGCCACGCAGCGAGGATGCCAGCGACGCGGCACGCGAACTGCTGGACGGCGTGAAGCGCCGCGAACACGAAGAGCAGAACCGCCTGCTCTACGTCGCCATGACGCGGGCTGCCGATCGGCTCTATGTCGCCGGTTGGGCCGGCAGCCGCAATCCCGACAAGGGCTGCTGGTACGAGTTGATAGCCCAGGCGTTCGTGCGCGATGCCGGGCCCAGCGAGGTCGGCGGTCGCGCCCGGCCGGCCCCACGTGATTTCGATTTCGCATCGATGCTCGGTGAGCGCGAGGGCTGGTCGGGCAAGGGCTGGCGGGTGGCCAGCGGCGACAAGCCGCTGCCGCCGGATCAGCCGCCGCTACCTCTTCCCGACGTCTCGGCATTGCCCGGTTGGGCGCGGCGTCCACCGGCGCCGGAGCCGCAGCCGCCGGTGCCACTGGCGCCGTCGCGGCCATTCGCTGACGAGCAGCCGGATGCGGGGCAGGCGCCGGTTTTTGACCCGCCGCCGCTGGGACCTTTCGCGCCCGACCGGGATACACGCTTCCGCCGGGGCAACGTGATCCATCACCTGCTGCGGGTTCTGCCGGAGCTGCCGCCGTCGCGCCGAGGGGCGGCCGGCCGGCGCCTGCTCGCGGCGGAGGCGGCCGCTGTCGATGCCGGCACGCGCGAGCGCTGGCTGGCGGAAACGCTGGCGGTCCTTGACTTGCCGGCGGCCAGTGCGCTGTTCGGTCGCGGTTCGCGCGCCGAGGTGCCTGTGGTTGGTACCGTGACGCTGGGCAGCGGCCCGTACAGCGTCAGCGGCCAGATCGACAGGCTGGCGGTGGCTGATCACGAAGTGCTTATCGCCGACTTCAAGACCAACCGGCCGCCGCCCCGCGATGCGGCCGGCGTGCCGTTGGTCTATCGCCGGCAGATGTCGCTTTACCGGAGCCTGCTGGGGCAGATCTACCCGGACAAGACCATACGCTGCTTCCTGCTGTGGACGGACGGTCCGCGGTTGATGGCCTTGCCAGAGGCAGGGCTTTCGGCGGCGCTGCCTTGACCCGCCACCCTGCCGTTCCTAGATTCGACGCTGGAGAGACAGGGGCACATCCGCCCCGGATGCGGAGAGCGTTCATGACAACCCAGAAGGCGACCGACAGCACCTTCGAAGAGGAAGTGCTGAAATCCGATACGCCCGTGCTGGTCGATTTCTGGGCGGAGTGGTGCGGCCCCTGCAAGATGATCGGCCCATCGCTGGAGCAGATCGCCGAAGAAATGGCCGGCAAGCTCAAGGTCGTGAAGGTCAACATCGACGAAAACCCGATGTCCCCCTCGAAGTACGGCGTACGCTCGATTCCGACCCTGCTGGTCTTCAAGGGCGGCCAGGTCGCCGCCACCAAGATTGGCGCCGCGCCGAAGCAGCAGCTGGCGCAATGGCTGAACTCGGTCGTGTAGCAACGAAACGCCCTGGTCCTGCAAGCGGAGCGCGCGTCGGGTAGAAGCCGGGCGCGCGCTTCGGCGTTGGCGGTATCTACCCGTTCTTCGCCAACACGGTGCCGGCGAGGTAGAGCGAGCCACAGATCAGCACCCGGAACGGCGGGTGCACGTTGGCCAGCAGGTCCTCCAGGGCATCCGTCACGCTGGCCGCCGGCAGGCAGTCGAGCCCGACGTCATCGGCGCGGCGACAGGCATCCACGGGTGTGTAACTGGCATGGCCCTCGATCGGCACGGCGCGTGCCTGCGTGGCGTAACGCGCCAGGGGCCGCAAGAAGCCACCGGCATCCTTGGTCGTGAGCATGCCGAAGATCAGGTATAGCGGTAGCGCCCCCGGTTCCTGCGCCCAGCGCCGCGCCTGCTCGGCCAGCACCAGGCCGCAATCCTCATTGTGACCGCCGTCGAGCCATAGCTCGCAGCCCGGCGGCATCGCGTCGGCCAGCTTGCCGCGCACGAGCGGCTGAAGGCGCGCCGGCCACTCGACGGTCGTCAGGCCTCTGCGTACCGCGTCGTCGCTGATACTCAAGCCGGCGCCGCGCAGCCGCTCGACGACGGCGACCGCCGTCGCGGCGTTGTCGAGCTGGTGAGCCCCAACGAGTTTCGGCAGTGGCAGGTCGAGCGCCAAGCTGGCGCTCTCGTAACGGAAGCCGTCATCGTGCGGCCGCATGTGCCACTCGTGGTTCATGCGGAACAGCGGCACGTCGAGCGACCGCGCCTGGGCGACAAACACTGCCGCCGGTTCCGCGCGCTGGCGGCCGATGACTGCCGGCACGCCGCGCTTGAAGATGCCGGCCTTCTCGTGTGCGATCTTCGTCAGTGTATCGCCGAGAAACTGGGTGTGATCGATTCCGATGGGCGTAATCGCCGTTGCGACAGGCGAGTCGACCACGTTGGTGGCGTCGAACCGGCCGCCCAGCCCCACTTCCAGCAGCAGGATGTCGGCCGGACAATGCGCGAAGGCGAGAAGCGCCGCCGCCGTCGTGATCTCGAAATAGGTGATCGGCTGGCCGCCGTTGGCCTCTTCGCAAGCCTCCAGCACCATCTCCAGATCGCCATCGTCGATCAGTTCGCCGGCCAGGCGAATGCGTTCATTGAAGCGCACGAGGTGCGGCGACGTATAGACATGCGCCTTGAGCGCCGCCGCCTCGGCCATGGCGCGCAGATAGGCGATCAGCGACCCCTTGCCGTTGGTGCCGGCAACGTGCACCACCGGCGGCAGCTTGCGCTCGGGATTGCCCAGCGCATCGAGCAGGCGCTGGATGCGCGTCAGCTCGAGATCAATGACCCGCGGATGCAGCGCCATCAGGCGCGTCAGGATCGTGTCGGTCGTCATGGTCGCTGCACGGCAATCCGCGCGGCGCAATCGTCAGGCCGCCGCGGGCGTTTCCGCCGGCGGCCGCTTGAGCAGAAGGTCGGTGATACGGATCAGCGTCTCGCGCATCTTGTGACGATGCACGATCATGTCGACCATGCCGTGATCGAACTGGTACTCGGCACGCTGGAAGCCGGGAGGCAGTGTCTCCCGGATGGTGTCCTGGATGACGCGCTGGCCGGAGAAGCCGATCAACGCCCCCGGCTCGGCGATATGGATGTCGCCCAGCATGGCGAAAGAAGCCGTCACGCCACCGGTCGTCGGATCCGTCAACACCACGATGTAGGGCAGGCCGGCTTCCTTGACCCGCTGCACCGCGATGGTGGTGCGCGGCATCTGCATCAGCGACAGGATCGCCTCCTGCATGCGCGCCCCGCCCGACGCGGAAAACACGACCAGCGGCGCCGCCTTCTCGATCGCGAGGCTGGCTGCCATCAGGATGCCCTCGCCGACGGCAATCCCCATGGAGCCGCCCATGAAGGCAAAGTCGCAGACGGCAGCGACAGTTGCATGGCCACCGATGTTGCCGCTGGCCACGACCAGTGCCTCGGCGTGCGGGCCGATCTCGGCCTGCGCCTCTTTCAGTCGGTCGGTGTAGCGCTTGCGGTCGCGAAATCGCAGCGGGTCGATCGGCGTTTTCGGCAGCGGATGGCTGTCGTATTTGCCATCATCAAACAAGGCTTCCAGCCGGGCCGCCGGCCGGATGCGCAGATGATGCTCGCAGTGGGTGCAGACCTGCTGGCTGGCCTCGAGATCGCGGTGGAACAGCATCTGTTCGCAATTCGGGCATTTCAGCCACAGATTTTCGGGCGCTTCCTTGCGCGCCACGAGGGCCCGCAGCTTGGGCCGCACGAAATTGGTCAGCCAGTTCATGGTGAGACCTTATCGCCCCCGTTTGACCGCGACAGCCTCGTCAAGGGAGCCATATCGCATGAATCGCGGGATGTCGCAAAGTCCGATTCTCTTTTTTAGATCAACAGATTAACCGTGGCAGCCGCCGCGCGGACGATACGGCCGGGGCTTCGGTCCGCGTTCGACCGAAAAGCCCTTACTATGCCGCCGCCCCATATGATCTACTTTCATATAAGATGAACTGTTACTGTGCCATACGAGACGTATCTTCACTGAGAAATTCGAGATAGGCGGCAAGATACTGTAAAATGTGCAAATCGGGATTGTCCGGATGCCGAGGCAAAATTGGCTCGCGCGTCCGCGCAACTGCGAGCCGAGTGGCGGAACACGGATGGCAGCGACTCACCAAGCAACGCAGGCGGCAACGGCGAGAGCCGATAGCTCCGATTCCGCCAACCTTGTGAAGCGCATCAGCGACGTGTGCGGCCCCGCCACGGCTGGCTGCTTGATCGTCTTGACGTTGGTGGCGGTCGCCGGGGTTGCGGTGACTGGGCTGGCGCATGTGTCTTTGCCTGCGGGTGGTGGCGATGCGCCCACTTGGATCCTGCCGGTGCTTGCCCTCTGTGCCGTTGCGCTGGTGGCGGCAGTGGCTTTGTCGTGGCACGTGACCCGCCTTGCAGCTCGACACCGGGCGGCGGCCAATGCCGCCCGGATCGCGGCGGACAAGGCTGACGCGAACTACAAGCTGCTGGCCGAAGCCCTGGACGCAATCCCCGTCGGCTTTGCGCTCTACGACAGTCATGATCGTCTGACGTACTACAGCGCGCCCTACAATCGCATGCTCGGGCACATGGGCGGCCTGACCGACGGCATGATCGGTCTGACCTACGACGGCGTCCTCAGCGAATTCGAGAACCGCTTGCGCCGCGAGTTCCCGGATCGCGATCTGACCAACTGGAAAGCGGACTATCTGAAGCGCTACCGCGAGGGCCAGACCGTCGACTTGCTGTGGTCCAACGGTCAGACGGTGCGCCTATCGCAGACACCGACGACAAGCGGCTTCACCGCCATGATCCGCATGGATGTCACCGACCTTAAGCGCAGAGAAGAGGAAGCGGAGGATGCCCGGCGTCGGTTCGACCAGCTGGTCAATTCGCTTTCCGACGCCGTCTTCTCCACCGACAGGAACGGGCGGTTCCTGTACCTCGGCGGTGCGGTCACGCAAATCCTTGGCTACCGCCCCGACGAACTCGTTGGCCGCCGGACGCATGACATTGTCCACCCCGACGATCGTTCGCGCCTCGACGATTGCGTCACCCAGATGCTGCGGTATCGCGGCACGCCCGTGGCCTTCCCGCACCGCGCGCTCTGCAAGGATGGCTCGGTGAGGCATGTCGAGGTGCGCATGGCCGCGCCCGAGAAGGCCGACGGACTCGGCGACAATGTGGTGGCAACGGGCGTCGTGCGTGACGTCCAGGCCGAGCACGAGATGGCCGAGCGATTGCGCTATGAGCTGCAGCGCCTGGAATCCGTGGTCCAGTCATCTGGCGCGTCCATCGTGGTCGTTGACCGCGAGATGCGCATTGTCATGGCCAATCGGGGCTTCATCGATAGCCAGCCAGGCAGAACAATCGAGATGGTGGTGGGCCGACCGCTGGACGAAGTAGTCAGGAACCCGATCAATCGGGAGGCCTTCGACGCCTGGTTTTCGGCGGCGCCGTCCGATCCCATTGCGGCCATCGACTACGAAAGCTCGATTGCCGACCGTCAAGGGCGGCGGCGTACCTTTCACGTCACGGCAAACCCCGTGCGCGACGAAGACGGCCACGTCCAGCAGGTGGTATTCTTAGCAGTCGATGAGACTGAGAGGCGCGCCACCGAGATGCAGCTTTTTGATTCCGCGCGGCTGGCGACCGTCGGCGAGATGGCATCGGGCGTTGCTCACGAAATCAACCAGCCGCTGACCATCATCCGCTTTGCCGCCGAAAGCCTGCTTGAGCAGTTGCAGGACATGCCCGAGGCGTCGCTTGCCGATGTCACCGAGTTGATCGACGCCAAGCTGACGCGGATCGTCGGGCAGACCGAACGCGCGGCGAGCATCATCCAGGAGCTCAAGGCCTTTGCGCGCAGGCCCGAAGTCGCGCCGCAGCCCTTCGACGTTCCTGAGACTCTGCGGGCGGCAACCCAATTGCTGCGCGAACAAATGCGCTTGTCGCACATCGACCTGGATCTGGACGTCGGCTCGGTCTGCGCGCCGGTTCTGGGCCATGCCAGCCGCCTGCAGCAGGTTGTCATCAATCTAATTATCAATGCGCGTGACGCCATCCTCGGGCGTAGTGCTGCGATGGAAGGTCGCCCGCAATCCGGCATGATCGCGATCGTCGCCCGCTGCCAGCCAGTGGCCGGCAAGGTCGTGATCTCCGTCGAAGACGACGGACCGGGTATGCCGGACAATGTCATGGCGCGACTGTTCGAGCCGTTCTTCACCACCAAACCCGTCGGCAAGGGTACCGGCCTTGGCCTGTCGGTCAGCTACCAGATTGTCCGTCAGATGGGCGGCACGATCGTGGCGGAAAACCGCGCCGAGGGCGGTGCCCGCTTCACGATCACCCTGGACTCGGCGCCGACGCCCGCTACCGCCGTGGTCGCACCACTGCCGATGCCGTCGACTGCGGCCTGAGAGCAGATCGGCGCGGCCCGTTCAACGCCACAGGTTGTGGAACGGACGCCTCAGTTGTTGCGGCTGCATGACTTGGCAGAATTGGCGGCCGGCCTGGTAAATGGCGCACAGCTGCTGCGCTTCGCCGGGCTCGAGATCGGCGATCACGGTCGCGAACTTGCGCTGTTTGTTCATGACGATATCGACGATCCACTCGCGCCCCAACCAAGTGCGGCCGGCGCTGGCCAGCTTGGCCTGTGCGGCGACATGCGCCTGGCGTGCTGCGGCCACGCTGGCGAACGTGCCAACCCAGGCCCCGTCGCCGGGATAGTCGTAGCGTGCCGGCACGCAGTCGGCGTCGGTGAAAATGGTGGCCGGCGCACCGCCGGCGTTGTCGAGTTGCCAGACCTTGGGTCGGGCGCCGCCGCTCTTCACGCGCAGCGCCTCGTCGAACAGCCGCACCGCGTGCTCGTCGCGCAGGTCGGCGCGCCGGAACCCGGTGACCACGCCAACCAGACGGCGGCCGTCGCGCACTGCCGAGGCCACAAGGTTGAAGCCGGATGAGCACAGAAAGCCGGTCTTCAGACCGTCGGCACCAGGATACATGTCGAGAAACTTGACCGTATGCGCGATGCGCACGTTGTTGATCACCACGTCGTGCGCGTTGAAGTAGGTGTAGTACTGCGGAAAATCATGAACCAGGGCGATCGCCAACAGCGCCATGTCGCGCGCCGTGGTCATCTGGCCGGGATCCTTCCAGCCGCTGGGGTTCTTGAAAATGCTGCCGGTCATGCCCAGGCGACGGGCGGTGGTCGTCATGCGCTGCGCAAAAGCGGCCTCCGACCCGCCCAGCCGCTCGCCGATCGCCACGGCGACATCGTTCGCCGAACGCAGGATCAGCGCCAGGATCGCCTGCTCGACGGTGATCTGGAAGCCGCGCGGCAGCACCAGCTTGGATGGCTGCTGGTTGTAGGCATGATCGGAGAAGCCGATCTTGTCCTGCAGCTTGATGCGGCCCGCCTTCAGGTCTTCGAACAACAGATAGAGAGTCATCAACTTGGTGATCGATGCCGGATAGAACGGCGAGCCGGCATCGCGCTGGTGCAGGACTTCGCCGCTCTGGGCGTCGACAACGATCGAGGGGCCAACCACCAGCGGTCCAGTCGGCGTCTGGATGGTCGAGAGTTGGGCGGTTGCGGGCGCGGCCAGGATGGCGAGCACCGCAGCCGAGGTGGCCACAAGCCAAGAACGCAGACTACGCATGTTGTCATATTACCGCCGATCGCGACCGGCCGGAACTGTTGCGCGGCCCATGGGGCCACCGGTGCAATTGATGCTAGGCAAGCATCCGGTCAGGGCTTAGGAAGGCCTGTCACCACTGATTGCTTGCGGATCATGCTAAAAGTCGCGGTCATTCCGGTCACGCCGTTCCAGCAGAATTGTTCGCTAGTTTGGTGCGAAACCACCAACCAGGGCGCGCTGGTCGATCCCGGCGGCGAGGTCGAGCGGCTGGAGGAGGCGGTGTCCGAAATGGGCGTCGACATCGCCAAGGTGCTGCTGACGCACGGTCATATCGATCACGCCTCCGGCGCCGGCGCCATCGCCGAGCACTATGGCGTGAAGATCGAGGGGCCGCACGAAGATGACCTGTTCCTGATCGACGGCCTGCCGGACTCCAACCGCAAGTATGGCTTTGCGGTGCCCAAGCCGTTCCGGCCCGACCGGTGGCTGCACGACGGCGACACGATCAGCTTTGGCGAACAGACATTCGACGTCGTTCACTGCCCGGGTCACACGCCGGGCCACGTTGTCTTCGTGCACAGACCGGCGAAGATCGCGTTTGTTGGCGACGTGCTGTTCCGCGGCTCGGTCGGTCGCACCGACCTGCCCACGGGCAATCAGGAGCAGTTGTTCCACTCGATCCGCCACAAATTGTTCCCGCTGGGCGACGACATCGGCTTCGTGCCGGGCCACGGCCAGACGTCGACCTTCGGTTGGGAACGCAAGACCAATCCGTTTGTCTGCGACATGCTGTTCGAGGACGATTGACGTCCGACCCGCGCGATGCGGCGGTGAGTCACGCCGTCCTCGCGCCTGACCCGACCAAGATTCTCTTCCCTGTACCAGTCGAAACTTCTTCCTGTCGCCGCGCCTCCCGTGCGGCGCCATCGGCTTGGTTGCGCCGCCGGCTCAGGCGAGGCCGGTCATGCCGGCCAGTCGGAACGCCGCGATGAGCAGGTGTCCGTCGCGCACCTCGCGTGCCCGCGCCAGCAGTTCGTCCAGCGCCACGAAATCGAGCCAGCTGCGCTTGTCCGTCGGCAGCGCATCGGCTGGCAGCACGAATGGCTGCACGCGCTCGGGCGTGATGCCCAGGCTGGGATGGTAGGCGGCGCCCAGGCGGGTCAGAGCGCCTGCGTCGCAGCCCATCGCTTGCGCAGCCGCCGACAACAACGGGTCGGCCGCGTCGGGCAGCAGCGGCACGCGCCATGCCGGCACGCAGGGCAGCGCAGCGTCGCCGAAGCGCAGCTGGGCCGCAGGCAGCACGCGCCGCTCGATGCCGATGACGAGCCGCCCCGCCGTATCGCGGCAAGTAGGCAGGATCGAGACGGTCCAGGTGCTGTGCCTCGCCGGTATCGCCATTTCCAACGCCTGCCGTGCGCCAGGTACCGGACCGTCCGGCCCGAGAAGATCTTCACCAAACACCGATCGCACGCGCCGCAGGAAACCGCTGACGGCGGTTTGCGGCACAAAGGGCGTGCCAGCGGGGCGAGCCGCATGAGCCCAGGTCGTGGCCGGCAGATCGGCGGCAGGCGGCGTGAACGCATCACCCACCCACGCGCCGGCCGGCAGACCCAGTCGATGGGACAAGGCGCGGACCATCAGCTCGAGGCGGCCGTCGGGCAGCATGCCGACCTCGGCCGCGCGCAACAGGCCCTGCGCGTCGGCGGATTGAAGGGCACCGGCGTCAAACGCGAGACCTGGTGGACGCGGCGCGGGACGCTGCGCGGGCTGGGCATCAAGGCGCACGGCGAAGCCGCGCGTGGCCTCGTCGACCATCCCGGCCGACGGCAGAAACGCCAACAGCTCCTCGATGGCAGCGGCATCCGGTATCGCGATGCCTGACCGCGCCTGGAAATCGGCGGCCGGATCGTGGCCATCGGACGCCAGCGAAATCATCTCGACGGCGTGCCCCGAGCGGATCTCCTCGCCGACGTCACCACCGCGGCGCATCATCACCATGGCCGGCCGCGGCCAGCCGCCGCGCACCAGCACCCGCAACCGACTTGCCTCGATGGTGTAGGGAAGAAAGTCGACGGCACCGGTCGGGCGCTGGATCAGGTCATAGGCCTTGCCGTCGCCCGACCAGGCGCTCAGCCGCAGATAGTCAGGCGGCGTCGGGTCGAGCCGTTGCTCGCGCAGGCGCAATGCCCGACCCGGGGCGACGCGCTGTGCCACCAGCACCATGTTGGTTGCCGGCCAGGGCAGCGGCCGCAGGCGTTCGTCGAGGCGGCGCACCTTGCCGTCGAAACGGTGCTGCACGATCCAGGGGTTGAGCACAGGTGCGGCGCGAATGACGCGCGTGCCGGCTGCCTCGGCAAGGCGCGCAAAGTGCTCGACGGTCCAGAATGCGTACTGCTCTCGCAGCTCGATCTCCCAGTCCGTGCGGTAGTCCTTGCGCAACAGAAACTCGGCCGACCAACGTCGCGGCAGGCGGAAGCGCCGCCTGCCGTCGCCGCTGTCGCCGAGATCCTCGAGCGGAAAGCCGCTGCCCAACGCATCGAGCGGCCGGGCGCGAGTGGCGAAATCGCGCAGCATGTCGATGTCGGAGCGACCGTCAGGTCCGGGATTGTCGCTAAGATCCAGCAGGCAGGTCTCGTCGGGGGCGCCATCGACGCAGAAATCGCGCAGCACCAGCAGTCCGCCTGGCCGCAGCGAGGCGATATGGGCGCGCACTGCCGCTTCGGCCGCGCCCTCGTCGTAAGGCCGCGGACCATAAGTGTAGATGTGATGCAGCATCGAGCACGACACAACGGCGTCGGCTGGCCCGTGTACGGCAGCGGCGTCACCCACTTCGAAAGCGAGATTGGGCAGCGGATACTTGCCGCGTGCCAGGGCCACGCTCTGTGGGTCGATGTCGAGGCCAACAACCTCGGCCCCTGGCGCAAGTGCCGCCAACCGCGCCGACAATGCGCCCGAACCGCAACCGAGATCGAGGATGCGTGCGCCGGGGTCGGTCACCAGGTGCGCCGCCAGGAAGGCGGCCTTCTGGTCCATCGACGCGTCCATGCCGGCAAAATAGCGCTGGTAGGCCAACTGATCGCCGCGCGCAGGGTGGTCCATGACTGCGTGCCTTCCCTTGGGAGGCGCCAGACTTCCCGATTGCGGTCAACCGTTCAAGACACCAGCCGCCGATCGCAATGCGCGACCGGCCCCGATGCGGCCGCTAGAGAGGTCGCTTAGGCTTGCCGCGCCCCGCGTACGCCGTCGGCCAGGGCCCGGACGTAGGCGAAGACGCCGGGCAGCAGGTCCGGCTTGGGATGGCCCTTGTCGTCGAGGCCAGCCTTGACGCGATCGACGATCGCCGAGCCCACGACAACAGCATCGGCGTGTCGTGCAACGGCGGCGGCCTGATCGGGCGTCTTGATGCCGAAACCGACACCGACCGGCAGCGTCGTTTGCGCCCGCAGGCGCGCCACGTGGCTCCTGATCGCCTCCTCGGTGGCCGAGCGCGTACCGGTGATGCCGAGGATCGAGACGAAGTAGAGGAAACCCGAGGCATACTTGAGGACCGCGGGCAGCCGCCTGGCATCCGTGGTCGGCGCCGTCAGCAGCACGGTGTCCAGGCCCGCGGCCGTGGCGTGCGGCTTGAGCTCGTCGGCTTCCTCCGGCGGCAAATCGACAACGATGAAGCCATCGACACCGGCTTGGGCCGCGTCCTTGCAGAAGCGTTCGACGCCGCGCTGGTAGATGAGGTTGTAGTAGCCCATCAGCAGCACGGGCGTGTCCCGATCGCCGGTCTCGGCACGAAAGCGGCGCACCATGTCGAGGGTCTTGTCCATGGTGATGCCGGCCTTCAGCGCGCGCTGGCCGGCTGCCTGGATCGATGGGCCGTCAGCCATCGGATCGGTGAAGGGCATGCCGAACTCGATCAGATCGGCGCCGGCCTTGGGCAGGCCCTTGAGGATCTCGAACGACAGCTCGGGGCTGGGATCACCCGACGTGACATAGGTCACCAGACCGGCGCGCTTTTCGGCCTTCAGCTTGTCGAATCGCGCGGTAATGCGGCTCACAGCTTCACTCCCAGCCGCTCAGCGACGGCAAACACGTCCTTGTCGCCGCGACCGCACAGATTCATCACCAGCAGATTGTCTTTCGGCAAGGTCGGGGCCAGCTTGATGACATGCGCCAGCGCGTGGGCCGGCTCGAGCGCCGGGATGATGCCTTCCAGCTTGCACAGCAGCTGGAAGGCATCGAGCGCTTCGGTGTCGGTGGCCGATACGTATTCGACCCGGCCGGCCTCTTTCAGCCAGGCGTGCTCCGGACCGATGCCCGGATAGTCCAGGCCGGCCGAAATCGAATGCGCCTCGGTGATCTGCCCGTCGGCATCCTGCAGCAGATAGGTGCGGTTGCCGTGCAGCACACCGGGGCGACCGCCGGTCAGCGACGCGGCATGCTCGCCGGTCTCGATGCCCTTGCCGGCCGCCTCGACACCGACGATGCGTACGCTCGCA